>NZ_JAMYTK010000014.1:0-172171 GCF_040322355.1 Mesorhizobium sp. M0145 | reverse complement strand
TGGTCATGTTGACGAGATGAGCCACGACATCGCCGTCGATCTCCTTCGGATTGACGAAATGCGTCATGCCGAATTTCTCGCCCCAGGCTCGTCTGTCGTTGTTCAGGTCGACGCCGATGATCATGTCGGCGCCGGCAAGGCGCAATCCCTGGATGACGTTGAGGCCGATGCCGCCGAGGCCGAACACGACCGCCGTCGCGCCTTGCTCGACCTTGGCCGTGTTGATGACAGCACCGATGCCGGTGGTGACGCCGCAGCCGATGTAGCAGATCTTGTCGAACGGGGCGTCGGCATTGACCTTGGCCACCGCGATCTCGGGCAGCACGGTGAAGTTGGAGAAGGTCGAGCAGCCCATGTAGTGGAACAGCCTGTCCTTGCCGATCGAGAAGCGCGAGGTGCCGTCGGGCATCAAGCCCTGTCCCTGCGTGGCGCGGATGGCGGTGCACAGATTGGTCTTGCGCGACAGGCAGGACGGGCACTGCCGGCATTCCGGCGTGTAGAGCGGGATGACATGGTCGCCCTTCCTGACCGAGGTGACGCCCTTGCCGACGTCGACGACGATGCCGGCGCCCTCATGGCCGAGGATCGCCGGAAACAGGCCTTCCGGGTCGGCGCCCGACAGCGTGAACTCGTCGGTGTGGCAGATGCCGGTTGCCTTGATCTCGACCAGCACCTCGCCATCGCGGGGACCTTCGAGGTCGACCTCCATGATCTGCAGCGGCTTTCCGGCGGCAACGGCGACAGCGGCGCGCGTTTTCATCAGGCAATCCTCCCAAGGCAGTCTGCAATCCAGGTTAGATTTAACTTACCATTCAGCTCTGCGCTATGCACGAAGCGACGTTGTGACCCCGGATTTTCGTCAGCGCCCGCCGATTTGCATGCGGGATAGGCTCCGACTTTGCCTTGACCGGCCCCCTGAAGCCCATAAAACGGGAAGCCCGTAAAAGAAGGGCAGCCGAGGGACGAGGCCTGCATGTTCACAAAGATCCTGGTCGCCAACCGTGGCGAGATCGCCTGCCGCGTGATCAAGACGGCGCGCAAGATGGGCATCGCCACCGTCGCAGTCCATTCCGACGCCGACCGCGACGCCGTGCATGTCGAAATGGCCGACGAGGCGGTGCATATCGGGCCTTCGCCGGCTGCGCAAAGTTATCTGGTCGCGGAAAAGATCATCGCCGCCTGCAAGGCGACAGGAGCAGAGGCCGTGCATCCCGGCTACGGTTTCCTGTCCGAGCGGGCATCCTTCTGCGAAGGGCTGGAGCAGGAAGGCATCGTCTTCATTGGCCCGAAGCCCAAGGCCATCAAGGCGATGGGCGACAAGATCGAATCGAAGAAGTTCGCCAACGCGGCCAAGGTGTCGACGGTGCCCGGCTGGCTCGGCGTCGTCGAAAACGCCGCCCATGCCGAAGGAATAGCCGGCGAAATCGGCTATCCCGTGATGATCAAGGCTTCGGCCGGCGGCGGCGGCAAGGGCATGCGCATCGCCTGGAGCAAGGCAGAGGTGCGCGACGGCTTCGACCGGGCGCGGTCGGAGGCCAAAAGCTCGTTCGGCGATGACCGCGTCTTCATCGAAAAATTCATCGTCGATCCGCGCCATATCGAAATCCAGGTGCTCGCCGACGCGCATGGCAACACGCTCTATCTCGGCGAGCGCGAATGCTCGATCCAGCGCCGCAACCAGAAGGTCGTGGAGGAGGCGCCGTCGCCGTTCCTCGACGCCAAGACCCGCAAAGCCATGGGCGAGCAGTCGGTGGCGCTGGCCAAGGCCGTCGACTACCAGAGCGCCGGCACGGTCGAGTTCATCGTCGACAGCGACAAGAACTTCTATTTCCTGGAAATGAACACGCGGCTGCAGGTCGAGCATCCGGTGACGGAACTTGTCACCGGCATCGACCTGGTCGAGCAGATGATCCGCGTGGCGGCCGGCGAAAAGCTCGCCATCAAGCAGAGCGACGTCAAGCTGAACGGCTGGGCGGTGGAAAGCCGCCTCTATGCCGAAGACCCCTATCGCAACTTTCTGCCGTCGATCGGCAGGCTGACGAAATACCGGCCGCCGGAAGAGGGAAAATTCGGCGAAATCGTCATCCGCAACGATACCGGCGTTACCGAAGGCTCGGAAATCTCGATGTTCTACGACCCGATGGTCGCCAAGCTGTGCACCTGGGCGCCGACACGGCTGGCGGCGATCGACGCGATGTCGGAAGCGCTGGACAGTTTCGTCGTCGACGGCATCGAGCACAATATACCGTTCCTGGCGGCGCTGATGCAGCATCCGCGCTGGCGGGAAGGGCGGCTATCGACCGGCTTCATCGCCGAGGAATATCCCGACGGCTTCGCGCCCATTGTGCCGAACAGCGAAGAAAACGCGGTGCTGGCCGCGATCGCAACCGCGGTCGAACTGCTGCGCCGCGACCGGCTCGACCGGCTGGGCGGGCGGCTGGCGCCGCATTCGGGCGCCTTGAAACGCGATTGGGTGGTGAAGATCGGCCGGGATTATCTTTCGGTTGCCATCGTCGAAGGCATGATTTCCATTCCGATCGAGCTTGACCTGTCGATCGACGGCGGCGAGCCACTGACGGTGACCTCCGACTGGCGGCCGGGCGATCTCATCTGGCGCGGCGCGGTCGGCGGCCGCAAGGTCGCGGCGCAAGTCAGGCCGGTGCTGAACGGGTTCCGCATCGCCTGGAAAGGCATCTCGGTGACGGCGCGCGCCATGCTGCCGCGCACCGCCGAGCTCGAACGGCTGATGCCGGAAAAAGTGGCGCCGGATACCTCGAAGATGCTGCTATGCCCGATGCCCGGCCTCGTCGTATCGATCGCCGTTGCCGAGGGGCAGGAGGTCAAGGCCGGCGAGACGCTGGCCGTGGTCGAGGCGATGAAGATGGAAAACGTGCTGCGCGCCGAGCGCGATCTCATCGTCTCGAAGCTCAACGCCAAGCCCGGCGACAGCCTTGCCGTCGATGCGGTGATCATGGAATTCGCGTGAGGCTGAAACCCGCCCTCGACGCCCGTCAGAAGTTGGCGGGACAGCGCCCCCCTCTGTCCTGCCGGACATCTCCCCCTCCAGGGGGGAGATTGGCAGCCTCGGCGCCTCGCTCGCTCCTGCAACGTTGGAAATTGGCGAAAGCCGAGATGATGGCCAATCTCCCCACTAGAGGGGGAGATGTCCGGCAGGACAGAGGGGGGCGCGAGGGAACGCGACTTTGCAATTGGTTGAGCATGCTCGCTTGAGGAGGGACAAGGCGAGGCCGCGAGGAATTCGCATTTTTCCCCGTCGCGCCGTATTTTGTTCTTGCTTTGTGCCGGCAGCTATGCTACTAATTTGGGTATGGTGCTAATTGGCTCCAGCGACCCGCCCGCAGTGGCGGGTTTTTATTTGCAGCCTGACGTCGGCGGGACAGCGCCCCTTTCTGTCCTGCCGGACATCTCCCCCACGAGGGGGGAGATTGGCAGCTTCGATGGCAGCGCCTTTCTACCGGCGGAAGCGATTGCTAAGTTTACAAAGCTCCAATCACCACCGCTGGACTCGTGTTACCCGGTGCCGGACAATACATCTTCATCGACTGAGTCCTTGTGAGGCGGCGCGAAAAAACCATGGCGGATGAGAGACTTCCACGCGATCCCTTGCTGCGCGAGGCCTATGCAAAGGCGTCGCGGGCAGAGGCGGCGGCGCGTCGGTTCATTCATCTGCGCGTGCATTCGGCCTATTCGCTGCTCGAAGGTGCCTTGCAGCTCGGCAAGATCGTCGGCCATGCGGTGCAGGACGAATGCCCGGCAATCGCCGTCACCGACACCAACAATCTGTTCGGCGCGCTGGAATTCGCCCAGAAGGCGGCAAAGGACGGCATCCAGCCGATCATCGGCTGCCAGATCGACCTCGCCTTTTCCGGCGAGGCGAGCGACAGCCAGCGCGACCGCAGGCGGCAAGGACCGGAGATGCGGCCGGTCGTCCTGATCGCCGCAACCGAGGCCGGCTACGGCAATCTGGTCAGGCTGGTCAGCCGCGTCTACCTCGAGACACCGCCCGGCGAAGCGGTGCATCTGACGAGCGAGATGCTGCAGGGCCATTCCGACGGTCTGATCTGCCTTACGGGCGGGCCGCGCGGTCCGATCGGCACTGCCTTGAAACAGGATCGCCGCGAACTCGCCGAGACCCGGCTCTCGGTGCTCAAGAGCCTGTTCGGCGACCGGCTCTATGTCGAGCTTGAGCGCGTGTCGAGCTACGACCGCGCCATCGAGCAGTCGTCGGTCGATCTCGCCTACCGCCACGATCTGCCGCTGGTTGCCACCAACGAGGCGTTTTTCTTCTCTCGTGAAGACTATGAGGCGCATGACGCCCTGATCGCCATCGCCGAAGGTTCCGTGGTTGCGGCCGACAATCGCCGCCGCCTGTCGCCCGACCACTTCCTGAGAAGCCAGGCCGATATGGCGAGGCTGTTCGCCGACCTGCCGGAAGCAATCGACAACACCGTCGAGATCGCGCTGCGCTGCTCGTATTACCCGAAGACCCGCAATCCGATTCTGCCGCGCTTTGCCGGCCGCGATGTCGCCGACGCCGATGCTGCGGTCAAGGCGGAGGCGCAGGAGCTTGCCAGGCAGGCGCATGAAGGGCTAGAGGCGCGGCTGGCGGCGCACGGGCCGACGCCCGGCTATACCGTCGAGCAATATCGCGAAAGGCTGGATTTCGAGCTCGGCGTCATCGAGAAGATGAAATATCCGGGCTATTTCCTGATCGTTGCCGACTTCATCAAATGGGCCAAGGCACAAGGGATTCCGGTCGGCCCGGGCCGCGGTTCGGGCGCCGGCTCGCTGGTCGCCTATGCCACGACCATCACCGACATCGACCCACTGCGTTTTTCGTTGCTGTTCGAGCGCTTCCTCAATCCCGACCGCGTGTCGATGCCCGACTTCGACATCGACTTCTGCCAGGACCGGCGCGAGGAAGTCATCCGCTACGTCCAACGGAAATACGGCCGCGACCAGGTTGGCCAGATCATCACCTTCGGCACGCTGCAGGCGCGCGCGGTGCTGCGCGACGTCGGCCGCGTGCTGCAGATGCCTTACGGGCAGGTCGACAAGCTGAGCAAGATGGTGCCGTCGAACCCGGCCAATCCGGTCAAGCTCGCCGACGCCATCGCCAACGAGCCGCGCTTTGCCGAAGAGGCGGAGCGTGAGCCGATCGTGCAGACGCTGCTCGATACGGCGCAGAAACTGGAAGGTCTTTATCGGCACGCCTCGACGCACGCCGCCGGCATCGTCATCGGCGACCGGCCGCTGTCGGAGCTGGTGCCGATGTACCGCGATCCGCGCTCGGACATGCCGGTCACGCAGTTCAACATGAAATATGTCGAGCAGGCCGGGCTGGTGAAATTCGACTTCCTTGGCCTGAAGACGCTGACGGTGCTGGACAGGGCCGTCAAGCTGATCCGCCGCCGCGGCATCGAGATCGATCTTGCCCACATTCCGCTCGACGACCCCGAAACCTACGCCATGCTGTCGCGCGGCGAGGTGGTCGGCGTGTTCCAGGTGGAAAGTGCCGGCATGCGCAAGGCGCTGATCGGCATGCGGCCCGACTGTATCGAGGACATTATCGCGCTGGTCGCGCTCTACCGGCCGGGGCCGATGGAGAACATACCGACCTACAACGCCAGAAAGCACGGCGAGGAGGAGATGGCGTCGATCCACCCGAAGATCGACCATCTCGTCAAGGAGACGCAAGGCGTCATCGTCTACCAGGAACAGGTGATGCAGATCGCGCAGGAGCTCTCCGGCTATTCGCTGGGCGAAGCCGATCTGCTGCGCCGCGCCATGGGCAAGAAGATCCGCGCCGAGATGGACAAGCAGCGCGAGCGCTTTGTTTCGGGCGCGGTCGAGCGCGGCGTCGGCAAGCCGCAAGCCGACTTCATCTTCGACCTGCTGGCAAAGTTTGCCGACTACGGTTTCAACAAATCGCATGCCGCCGCCTATGCCGTCGTCTCCTACCAGACCGCCTATCTGAAGGCGCATTACCCTGTCGAATTCCTGGCGGCATCGATGACGCTCGACATGGGCAATACGGACAAGCTCGCCGATTTCCGCCAGGATGCGCTGCGCCTCGGCATCGAGGTGGTGGCGCCGTCGGTCATGACGTCGTTCCGGGATTTCGAGGTCGGCGAGAACCGCATCTTCTATTCGCTGGCCGCGCTCAAGGGCGTCGGCGACGCGGCGGTCGAGCACATCGTCGCTACGCGCGGCGAAAAACCCTTCAAGAGCCTCGCCGATTTCTGTGATAGGGTCGATCCGAAGATCGTCGGCAAGCGCGTCTTCGAAAGCCTGATCATGGCCGGCGCGCTCGACTGCTTCGGTCATGACCGTGCGGCGATGATGGCCGGCGTCGAGCGGATGATGGGGCTGGCGTCGCTGGCGCAGCAGAATGCCGTCACCGGCCAGCATGACATCTTTGGCGCCTCGCTCGGCGCACAGTCGCAGGCGCTCAACTTGCCGGCGACCGATCCCTGGCTCGCCGCCGACCGCCTGCACCGTGAATTCCAGGTGGTCGGGTTCTATCTCTCGGCGCATCCGCTCGACGAATACAAGGCGGCGCTGCAGAAAATGCGGGTGCAGACCTGGGGCGAGTTTTCGGCCGCCGTCAAACGCGGTGCTGCCGCCGGCCGGCTCGCCGGCACGGTGACCACCAAGCAGGAGCGCAAGACGCGCACCGGCAACAAGATGGGCGTCGTGCAATTCTCCGACACGTCCGGCCAGTATGAAGCGGTGCTGTTTTCCGAGGGGCTGGCGCAATACCGCGACTTGCTCGAACCCGGCCGCTCGGTGGTGATCACCGTTTCGGCCGAGGACAGGCCTGAAGGCGTCAATCTGCGCATCCAGACCGTGCAGTCGTTGGAGGAAGAGGCAAGCCGTATCCAGAAAGCGTTGCGCATCTTCGTCAGAAATGACGCACCGGCATCGACAATCCAATCGCAGCTTGGCCAGCGTGGCGACAGTCAGGTGAGCATCATCGTCATCAAGGAAGGCGGCGAGGGCGAGGTCGAGATCGAGTTGCCCAACCGCTACCGCGTATCGCCTCAGATCGCGTCGGCGATGCGGGCGGTGCCGGGCGTGGTCGAGGTGGAACTGGTCTAAGAGTTAGCGCACGCTTATGAAGCGGCGATCTCCGCCGGTTGCGGTGCTCTCCGCTGCAGGTTGAGCAGATTTCCCATGAGGATCAGCAGGGCGCCACCGGCGGTGAAGGCGTCGATCTGCTCGTGATAGAGCAGCCATCCGATCACCGCCGACAGCGGCACGCGCAAAAAGTCCATTGGCGAGATGACCGTCGCATCGGCATAGACAAGTGCGCGGGCCATGCAGAAATGCGACGACATGCCGGTGAAGGCGATGAGCAGGATCCACGGCCAGAGCTCAAGCGGCGGGTTTTGCCATTCGTAAAGCGCCGGGACCAGGCCAAGCAGCGACTGGATGATCAGCATCCAGAAGATGATGCGCACGACGCTGTCCGTCCGCGTCAGCGACTTGACGAGGACCACCGAGACGCCGAAGCAGACCGCGGCTCCCAGCACGATTACATGTCCCGGATTGACCGCGCCGACGCCCGGACGCACGATGATCACAACGCCGATCAGCCCGAGCACGATCGCTGCGAGCCGTGGCCGGGAGAGCCTTTCGCCGAGGAAACCGACGGCCAGCAAAGCAGTCCAGATCGGCGTCGTGAATTCGATCGAGATCAGTACCGCAAGCGGGATCAGCGTCAGGGCGTAGAGCCAGGCAGCCTGGCCGGTATAGTGGACGACGTTGCGGGCGATATGAGCCAGCGGGCGTCCGGTGCGCATCGCCGCAAAACCGCCTGACATCATGACCAGCGGCAACAGGATGAAAAAGCCGATCACCGAGCGCAGCTCGAGCACCTGGAAGACGTTTAGTTCGGCCGTCGTGGCGCGGCCAGCCACCGACATCGCCAGGAACGAGGCGATCGACAGCGCCATCCAGAACGCGGCCTTGGGGATCGAGGGTGCGGGTGCCATGCGGCTATGTCGCAAGCCGGAGCGCTCATCGCAACCGCTAGCCGACGCATTCGGCTGGGCCAGCCGTGCAGCGCTTCACGCAGTGATGTTGAAGCCGGAACTCGCGACTGAGGGAAGCGTTGGTCTGTCACTGCTTGCGTTCTGTGTTTTGGATACCAACGAGGAGCGGTCCGATGAAATCATTCGCACGATTTGTACTTGCCGGCTGCCTGACGGCCGGGGCCGGCGCAGCGCATGCCGACGATCCGGATTTTCTTCGCTCATTCCAGGGGAATTTCGCCGGCAAAGGCATCGTCAAGGTGACCACCGATGCGCCGACGGTGAATGTCTCCTGTCATTTCAATTCCGACGCAACGTCGAGCTCGCTATCGCTCGACGGCAGCTGCCGCGGTCTTATCGTGGCAACGCGCGCCATCAGCGCCGATCTCAAATCGAGCGGGACGAAATACACCGGCACCTATGTCGGATCGCGCACCGGGCCGGCGCAATTGAGCGGCAGCCGCTCCGGCAACGCAATCAATCTCGGCATCCGTTGGGCCAAGGAGGTCAATGGCGATCGCAGGGCGCAAATGACTGTTGAGAAAACCGGCGAGGACGGCATGCGGCTGACCGTTATCGATACCGATCCGAAAACTGGAAAAAGGGTGGTGACCAGCAGGATCGATCTGCGGCGCACCTGACGGGCTCACTCCTCGACCGGTTCGGGCGGATGGGCATCGCGGCCCTTGCCGAAGGTATAGCCGGTTTCCACCGCCCTGCGGCCGAACTTGCCGCGCAGCGTGTCGATGGCGCCTTCGGCCATGGCGCGCTTGCGTGACTGGACGTCGACCAGGTCGGGCGGGTCCGCCCGGTCATCGTCGGAGAGATCGCTGACGCCAATGCCGAGCAGCCGGTATTTCGTGCCATCCGCTTCCTTGCGCAGCAGCTCGAGCCCGGTCTGAAAGATGCGGTCGGCCAGCCGGGTCGGATCGCCGAGCTGGCGATTGCGCGTGCGGATCTTGAAATCCTGGGTCTTCAGCTTGAGGACGACGGTGCGTCCGGCAATGCCGGATTTCTTCAGCCGGGCCGAGACTTTTTCCGACAGCGCCCTCAGCACCGAAACCAGTTCGTCGACGGAGGCGATGTCGGTATCGAAAGTGGTTTCTGCCGACACACTTTTCGCGTCCTGGTCGGGAACGACGCGACGGTCGTCCTCGCCGCGCGAAAGCCGGTAGAGCCGGTCGCCCATGACGCCGTAGCGGCGCATCAGATCGCCACGTTCCATGCGCTGCAACTGGCCGATGGTGCGGATGCCGTCGCGCTCGAGCGTGGCGGCAAAGGCCTTGCCGACCCCCCAGATCAGCGTCACCGGCTGCTCGGCCAGGAAGCCGATAGCCTCGGCCTCGCCGATCACCGAAAAGCCGCGCGGCTTGCGGAAGTCCGACGCCACCTTGGCCAGGAACTTGCAGTAGGAAAGGCCGGCCGAAACGGTGATGCCGATCTCCTTTTCCACGCCGAGTGCGAAGCGCGCCAGCACCACCGCAGGCGGCAGGCCATGCAGGCGCTCGGTGCCGGCGAGGTCGAGAAAGGCCTCGTCGATCGAGAGCGGCTCGACCAGCGGCGTCAGCGCCTGCATCATGGCGCGCACCTCGCGGCCGACGCGCACGTATTTTTCCATGTCCGGCGGCAGGACCACCGCTTCCGGGCAGGCTTCGAGCGCCTTGAACATCGGCATTGCCGAGCGCACGCCGTGGATGCGGGCAATGTAGCATGCGGTGGAGACGACGCCGCGCTTGCCGCCGCCGATGATCAATGGCCGGTCCTTCAACGCCGGGTTGTCGCGCTTTTCGACCGCCGCGTAGAACGCGTCGCAATCGATATGGGCAAGGCGCAGCCGGTAGAGCTCCGGATGGCGGGCGAGCCGTGGACTGCCGCAGCGCTCGCAACGGCCTGCCTCGCTGCGCTGAAAACTCAGGCAGTCGCGGCAAAAACCGTGTTCGGGATTGTTGACAGGGGCCGCCATCGCTGCGAACATAAAGAGAACAAATGCAATGGTACGTCAGGACGGACGCCACGACAAGGCGGTGGGCCGGGAGAGAGCTCATGAATACGACCATAGCGCCGCTAGTGCCCGAGCTTTGGGCGGATTTCGAAGATCTTTTCGGTAGGCAAGGCGCCTGCTACGGCTGCTGGTGCACACATTTCCGGCTGTCGCCCGCAGCGCGCCGCGCGAGCAACCGGGAGCGCAACAAGGACCACATCAAGGCGCGGATCGAGGCCGGGCCGCCGCCCGGCCTGTTGGCCTTCGAGGGTGGCCAGGCGGTCGGCTGGATGCAGATCGGCCCGCGTGCCGACGTGCCCGAATGGAACAACCAGGGCAGGGGGTCGGCGCCGATCGACCCCGCCGACGCCAGCGATCCGGGCGTCTGGGCGATCTCCTGCTTCTTCATCCGCACCAAAGCACGCGGCAAGGGCCTGTCGCACCGCCTGGTCCAAGGCGGCATCGAGTTCGCCCGCCAGAACGGAGCGCGGCTGATCGAAGCCTGCCCGATCGATCTATCGAAGGATTCGCGCTCGATCGGGCTGTTCGTCGGCTCGTCGCGGGTCTTCGAAAAGGCCGGGTTCCAGCGGTTGGTCGAACGTAAGCCAGGCCGACCGCTGATGCGGCTGGTGCTGTAACAGCTCCGCAACACATAGGCCTTCTCTTGCGGCTGCGATGGTATTTGCCTACCAGTGATAGAACGGCTTGAGGGCCGCGATTAAGTGAGGATCGAGATGAAGCGCGTTTTGCCACTTATTTTACTTCTTGCCTGCAGCGCACCGGCCTTCGGCCAAGCGGTCGACAGGCAAGGCGCGAAGCAGCTTTCCGACGATCTGGCGCACTACATCGGCAAGAAGCTGTTCGATATCGGGTTCGTGAAAATTTCAGTCGACGGCGATGCCTACAAGCTCGCTTTCGACTTCAAGCCAGTCACGGATTTGATGGCAAAGCAGCAAGCCTTCAAGTTCGACGTCACGCCTTACTTCATCTTGGTCAAGCCACGCCAAGATGGACACTGGGACGTTTCGGCGGACGTGTCCCCGAAGGGGTCTATCGATTTCGTTGGCCCTGAGGGGGCGCAGCACATCGACTTCTCCGTGTCGGACAACAAGTTCACCGGAGTTTATGACCCCGACCTGGCCGCTTTCGCGAGCGCAACCGGTTCGATGGCTGGCATGACGATGACCACCCGAGAGCCCAAGCAGCAGGCGGATGTCACGGTCGGTGCTGGCACTGCCGTAATAGTTTCGACCAAATCCGCAAATGGCGGCATCGATTTCACGGTGATGGAAAAAATAACGAACTTCGCCGAAACGATCAAAGTCAACGATCCCAAAAGTGGGTTGAGTTTTCCGGCTGCTGTAAAAGCGCCTGAACTTTCCGTGGATGCGTCCGGCAAGGGTTTGCGGACAAAGCCGCTGCTCGACCTGCTTGCTTTCATCGTGGCGACTGATGATGCAGCCAAATTCAAGGCGGATGAGGCGGAGTTCAAATCGCTTCTGACGGCAGCACTGCCATTGTGGGAGCGGATCGACGGCACCTACGGCTTCAAGGACTTTGTGGTGGAGAGCCCGGTAGGCAAGTTCGGTGCGACGCAACTGAATACCGCCGTCGGCATGGACGGCATCGCCAAGGACGGCAAGATCAACTACGCGTTCAAGGTTTCCGGCCTGACAATACCACAGCAGGTGCTGCCCAGCTGGAGCGTTGCGTTGCTGCCGACGGATATCGACCTCAACTTCGGCGGCACCAACATCGATCTGGACAGCATGGCGAAGAAAACCATCGAAACCCTTGATTTCAGCAAGGATCCACCAGTGCCGGCAGATTTCGGCAACCAGATCTTCGCCGATTTCCTGGCCAAGACGCCAAAGGCCATTCTCGGACACAGCACGATCAAGAACGGCAACATCGAGATTGCGATGGAAGGTGAAATGACGTTCCCCGGCAAGAAGCCCGAGGCGAGCATGACCATCGATGTCGCGGGCTATGACAAGATCGTGGAGGCTCTGCAAACGGCGGCCAAGACCGAGCCGGAAGCGGCGCAGTATTTCCCCTTCGCACTCGCCGTCAAAGGATTTGGCAAGGCACTGCCGGATGGTCGACTGGAATGGGTCGTCAACGCTAAGGCAGACGGTTCGGTCACGGTCAACGGCGCCATGCTGAAGCCGGCCGATGCCGTTCAGGACAACCCCATCATGGACCCAAGCGAGGCTACCGTTCCGGATCATGGCTCGGGCGAGAATGACAATGGCGGGGCAGGGGCGAAGTTGAAACCCTAAGCGCCGAGCTTGGAGCCGTTCATCGTTTCACGGAAACGCCGAACCGCTCCATGTCTTTGTTTTTGCACAATCCGGACGGAAAACCGTTTTACACTTTTCCTGGAATTGCTCTAGAAGCGGCTGGCGTTAACGCCCGAGTGCGCTCACGATTTTCGCCGCCGCGATCTGTCTCGGGATCGCCGCTTATATCGAATGCTCATGATTGTCGTCGCCGAGCGGCAGCGCCCGCAATGCCTTGCCGACTGCGGCGGGCGGCGTTCCGGTCTCCTCGGAAAAACGCATCAGCGTCGGCTCGTGGGCAAGGATGAACTGCAGCACGCCGGCCAGGAATCCCGGCTCGCCGGCCGCCCAGCGGATGGAATGGGCTTCGATGCCGGTGATCGCCAGGAAGCGGGGCAGAAGTTCCGGATCGGCGGCGACGAAGCCCAACGCCTTTACGGCAACCGTTTCCGCTTCCTCGCGCATTGACGCTGCGTTTGCCATCGCTACCTTCCTTCATGGGCGGAATCGTTCTGTTTTCGCAGTAGTGGCAAGTGTCGCCGGCAGCAAGCTCGCCGACCTGGAATCCGAACGCTTTTAGGGCGACCGGTTTCCGTTTCGTCAATCATATTGCCGTATAGTGGGAACAGGTTTGGTGCGTGCCGACAAGGGGCGCATGACGGCACCCTTCGAGTGGAAGGCCAGCCGGGACGGGAAATCGATGCCAAAGAAGGTTATGATCGTCGAAGACAACGAGCTCAACATGAAGCTCTTTCGCGACCTCATCGAAGCGAGCGGCTACGAGACGGTGCGCACACGCAACGGCCTGGAAGCGCTGGATCTGGCGCGGCAGCACAGGCCGGACCTCATCCTGATGGACATCCAGCTGCCGGAAGTGTCGGGCCTCGAGGTCACCAAATGGCTGAAGGAGGACGATGATCTTCACGTCATCCCGGTCATCGCCGTCACCGCCTTCGCGATGAAGGGGGACGAGGAGCGCATTCGCCAGGGCGGCTGCGAGGCATATATCTCCAAGCCGATCTCGGTGCCGCGTTTCATCGAAACCATCAAATCCTACCTGGGCGATGCCTGATGTCCCTTTCCAGCCGAGCCGGAGCTTTATGAAATGACCGCGCGGATCCTCGTCGTCGACGACATCCCAGCCAATGTCAGGCTGCTGGAGGTTCGGCTGCTCGCCGAATATTTCGAGGTCCTGACCGCCACCAACGGGCCGGACGCGATCGAGATCTGCGAGAACGGCAAGGTCGACGTCGTGCTGCTCGACGTGATGATGCCCGACATGGACGGGTTCGAGGTCTGCCGGCGGCTGAAGGGCGACCCGGCGACATCGCACATCCCTGTCGTGATGATCACCGCACTCGACCAGGTTTCGGACCGGGTGCGCGGCCTCGAGGCCGGCGCCGACGATTTTTTGACCAAGCCGGTCAACGATCTGCAGTTGATGACGCGCGTCAAGAGCCTGGTCAGGCTGAAATCGCTGACCGACGAGCTGCGGCTGCGCGCCTCGACGACACGCAATATCGGCATCGAGGAGCTTTTGAGCCGCAACTTCGCTGCCGACGATGCGGTGCCGAAGGTGCTGCTGGTCGACGAGCGCAAATCCTCGTTCGAGCGCATCCAGAAGATGCTGCGCGGCAGTGCCGATCTCGACGTCGCCAATGATCCGCATGCCGGCTTCTTCCAGGCCGCCGAGCAGCCGTATGAATGCGTGATGATCTCGACAGCCTTCGCCGATTTCGACCCGCTGAGGCTCTGCTCGCAATTGCGCTCGCTCGATCGCACCCGTTTCCTGCCGATCATCCTTCTGGCGGACGAGGGCGAGGAGGGGCGTATCATCCGCGGCCTCGAACTCGGCATCAACGATTATCTGATGCGGCCGATCGACCAGCAGGAGCTGACCGCGCGGCTGCGCACGCAGGTGCGCCGCAAGCGCTACAACGACCAGCTTCGCGCCAGCGTCACCCAGACCATCGAGATGGCGGTGACCGATGCCCTGACCGGCCTGCACAACCGCCGCTATCTCGACAGCCATTTGCAGACGCTGTTCGACCGCGCCGTGGCACGGCGCCGGCCGCTGTCGGTGATGATCACCGATCTGGACCGCTTCAAGAGCATCAACGACGCGCATGGCCATGACGGCGGCGACGACGTGCTGCGCGAATTCGCGCGGCGGCTGCGCAAGAATGTGCGCGGCATCGATCTGGCCTGCCGCTTCGGCGGTGAGGAGTTCGTCGTGGTGATGCCGGACACCGACGGCGCGGTAGCCGAAAAGGTCGCCGAGCGCATTCGCGCCGAAATCGCCCAGCTGCCGTTTGCCGTCGGCACCGAAGGCAAGGCCGTCGAAGTCACCGTCAGCGTCGGCGTGTCGTCGGTGCTGAAGGGGGTAGACACGGTTTCGGCGCTGATGAAACGCGCCGACCTCGCGCTCTACGAAGCCAAGAGCGGCGGCCGCAATCGCGTCGTCGCCAAGGCGGCTTAGCACCGAACACCAATTGCCGGGTCAACGCGACAAGGTTACGAATTTACCTTAATCCAAGCGATTTGCGAGGCTTGGTTAAGAAACGGTTGATTTCCATAAGTTGTTGCGCAAATGTGCAGCCCTTAGACGTAACCGGCACGAGGCTAGATCGCCGGTTCGACCCGAAGAATACCCCATGATGCTCAGGTCCGCCGCATCTCCTGGGTCCGTGGGGTCGGCCGGCCGGCGCTGGCACATAGTGGCCTCCTCGTACCGCTGCCAAACGCCGGCCGGCCCCCAATTTTCAAAACACATCAGGATTCTACGTCAAGACCCGGAAAACGCTTGGTTTTTGTTGCGGCAGCGACAGCGCCCTTTGAAATAGCCGGCTGGGCAGAGCGTATGCGCCAGCAGTCGGTTGACAGGGCCTTTCTTCTATGCAGAAATTGGTTGGACCATTGAGCCATTTGGTGACCCGTTGGCATGACGGAATTCGGCCTTTCCCCCATACAGGCAACTGCTCGCGACGACGCGGTGCTCAAGGCGCTGGCCGGCTTTGTGATGCGGGAAGCTCTCGGGCCCGGCCAGAGACTGCCGACCGAACGCATCCTTGCCGAGCGCCTCAAGGTGAGCCGCAACACCGTGCGCGAGGCGCTGACGCGCTGGGAAGGGCTCGGCCTGGTCGAACGGCGGCAAGGCAGCGGCACCTATCTCAAGGGAGTGGTCTCGCTGGACATGCTGCACATGCCGCTGACGCTGGCCGGCGGCAATGATTTCACCAGCCTGATGCAGACGCTGGAAATCCGCCGGGCACTGGAAGCGGAAGCCGCCGCCCTGTGCGCCGTCCGCGCGGGCCAGGCAGATCTCGTCGGGATCGGGCGCAAGCTCGACATTATGGAGCAGGCCTTCCACACCCGCGCCGGGATGTCGGCGGAGGAGGACTGGGAATTCCACCAGTCGATCTACCGCAGTTCCGGCAATCCGCTGTTCGAGCAGATCATCGCCGCCATGCACGAACTGTTCCATCGTTTCTGGGAGCATCCGCTCGGCGTGCGTGATTTCGGCCACGCCAGCTTTCCCTACCACCGCACCATCTACGAACGCATCGCCGCGCACGATCCGGAGGGGGCCCGGGCCGAGGCGCTCAAGCTGATCGCCACCGTCGAGGACGATCTGAAGCGCGGCGCGGCCAAACTCGAACTTTCAGGCCAGAAATGAGCGATCATCCCGCCGGTTTCGAAAACGACTATCTCGCCGAGGCAGCGACGCTTCTCGCCCATGACGAGCCTTTCCCCGGCGGCGCGGTGGTCCCGCCGATCTACCAGACTTCGCTCTTCACCTTCGCCGACTATGCCGAGATGGCCGACACATTCGCCGGCAGGCGACGTCAGCCGATCTATTCGCGCGGCGACAACCCGACGGTCATGGAGTTCGAGGCGCGTGTCGCCGCTCTCGAAGGCGCGGAGGCCGCGCGCGGCTTTTCCAGCGGCATGGCGGCGATCAGCGCCACGGTGCTTGCTTTCGTCGGTGCCGGTGAGCGCATGGTTGTCGTGCGCAATTGCTACGGCGATGCCTACCGGCTGTTCGAACGGCTTTTGCCACGGCTCAACATCAAGGTCGACTATGTCGACGGTTCCGATCCGGACGCGGTCGCGGCAGCACTTCCCGGCGCCAAGCTGCTCTACCTGGAAAGCCCGACGTCGATGATGTTCGAACTCCAGGACATAACCCACCTGGCGCGGCTGGCCAAAGAGCAGGGCATCATCACCTCGATCGACAATTCCTGGGCTACGCCGGTGTTCCAGAAGCCGATTTCGCACGGTGTCGATCTGGTGCTGCATTCGGCCTCGAAATATCTCGGCGGCCACAGCGACACCGTCGCCGGTGTGGTGGCCGGTTCGGCCCCCCATATCCGACATATCAACGAGCAGACCTATTCCTATCTCGGCGGCAAACTTTCGCCTTTCGAGGCCTGGCTGTTGCTGCGTGGCCTGCGCACATTGCCGCTGCGGTTGCCGCATCACATGAAGAGCGGGCTGACCATCGCCGAACGGCTGAAAGCGCATGACCATGTCGAGCGGGTCAACCACCCGGCCTATTCCAACCATCCAGGCAAGGCGACGCTTGCCGGCTATGCCGGGCTGTTCTCGTTCGAAGTGACGGAAGACGTCGACATCCCGGCTTTCGTCGATGCGCTGAAACTCTTTCGCATCGGCGTCAGCTGGGGCGGCCATGAGAGCCTGGTGGTTCCGGCAAAGGCCTCGCTCGAGCAGACGCCGGGCCTGAATTCGATGGCGCGCTTCGGCGTCAGCCCACGAACCATCCGCTTCAGTGTCGGATTGGAAAGTGTCGAAGACCTGTGGGCGGATGTTGCCCAGGCCTTCGACAGAGCAAAAAGATAAAGGAGCCGTTCAAAATGGGAGTGCTGAACATGAAAAAACTGAGCATCCTTCTTGGTGCCGTCGCGGGTCTGGCGATTTCCGCCGGCAGCGTGCTGGCCGATTCCACGGTCAAGATGGTCGAGGTCATCACCAGCCCGCCGCGTACCGAATTCCTCAAGAAGCAGATCGCCGAATTCGAGGCGGCCAATCCGGGTGTCAGGGTCGAGCTGGTATCGCTGCCCTGGGGCCAGGCGTTCGAGAAGTTCCTCACCATGGTGCAGGCCGGCGACACGCCCGACATCGTCGAGATGCCGGAACGCTGGATGGGTCTTTATGCGACCAACGGCCAGCTCGAGGATCTCGGGCCATACATGGCCAAATGGGACGATGCCAAAACGCTGGGCGAGCGTGCCAAGCAGTTCGGCTCGACGGTCGATAACAAGCAGTACATGATCCCTTACGGCTATTACCTGAATGCGCTGTTCTGGAACAAGAAGCTGTTCAAGGAGGCCGGTCTGGACGGTCCGCCGGCGACGCTCGATGAATTCGTCGAGGACTCCAAAAAAATCTCGGCGATACCGGGCAAATATGGCTACTGCCTGCGCGGCGGCCCGGGCGCCTTCAACGGCATGCATATGTTCATGAACATCGCCGCCGGCAAGGGCGGCTATTTCAACGAGGACGGCACCTCGACCATCAACGAGGAAGGCTCGGTCAAGGGCCTGCAGATGCTCGCCGACATGTACAAGAACGGCCTGGCGCCGAAAGATGCGGTGAGCTGGGGTTTTAACGAGACCGTCACCGGCTTCTACAGCGGCACCTGCGCCATGCTGAACCAGGATCCCGACGCGCTGCTCGGCATCGCCGACAAGATGAGCGCCGACGATTTCGCCGTGGCGCCGATGCCGGTCGGGCCGAGCGGCAAATCCTATCCGACGCTCGGTTATGCCGGCTGGGCGATGTTCGCCAATTCCCAGCACAAGGACGATGCCTGGAAGCTGATGGCGACGCTGTTGTCGCCCAAGGACAATCTGGAATGGGCAAAGGAAGTCGGCGTCATTCCAATCCACAACGGCGCCGACCAGGACGCCCACTTCAGGACCGAGCAGTTCAAAGGCTGGTTCGAGGAACTGAACAACGGCGACAAATACGAGATGGTGACGCCTCCGACGCATCTGGAAAACCTTGGCAATTTCGTAGACCAGGTGGCGATCAAGAATTTTCAGGAAGTGCTGCTTGGCCAGAAAGCGGCCAAGGACGTGGCTGACGAATGGGCCAAGTTCCTGACCAAGGAACAGCAGGACTGGCTGGCCAAGAACAAGAAATAGCTTTTCTTCCTTCTCCCGTTCACGGGGAGAAGGTGTCACGACGTGACGGATGAGCGGCGGCGCCAACTCGACTTGGCTCGCGCTGCTTCTCATCTGCCTGCCCGTCCTCCACAGCAGCTGCGCTGCAGCTGCGGAGGGTGGACCGGCATCTCCCCGTAAACGGGGAAGGCGCTGTCGCCAGCCCGTGCTTACCCAGGAGACGATCCAGTACCAATGACCTATGCCGTGTCCGAAATCCGATCCGCCGGCAGGCCGCGAAAGAAGCGGCTATCGCATGCCGCGATCGAGCCTTGGCTCTATCTCAGCCCGGCGATCGCGCTGCTGGTCGTCGTGCTCCTGGTGCCGCTGGTTATCGGTGTCGGCTACTCGTTCCGCAAATTCTCCGCTTTCAAATCCGAATATGTCGGGCTTGGGCAGTATCAGGCGATGCTGTCGGATCCTGTGCTCGGGCAGGCGCTCGTCAACACCCTATGGTGGACGGCAGCCAGCCTGTTCTTCCAATTTTTCCTTGGACTTGGCCTGGCGCTGCTGCTCGATACGCCGTTCCGGGGCAGAAAGATCGTGCAGGCCGTGGTGTTCCTGCCTTGGGCGGTACCGTCCTTCCTCTCGGGCCTGACCTGGGCCTGGCTGTTCAACCCGATCATCGGGCCGCTGCCGCATTGGCTCTACGCCTTGGGGCTGAAAGCCGAGCCAACCAACGTGCTCTCCGATCCCTCGACAGCCATGTGGGGGCCGATCGTCGCCAATGTCTGGTTCGGCATTCCCTTTTTTGCCATCACGCTTTTGGCGGCGTTGAAGTCGATCCCGTCAGAACTGCATGAGGCGGCGGCGATCGACGGCGCCTCGCCGTGGCAGCGCTTCACCAAGGTGACGCTGCCGTTCCTGGCGCCGACCATCGTCATTACCGTCATGCTGCGCACGATATGGATCGCCACATTCGCCGACCTGATCTTCGTCATGACCGAAGGCGGGCCTGCCGGTTCGACCGCCACGGTGCCGGTCTATATCTATGTCAGCGCGTTCAAGTCACTGGATAAGGGCTATGCCTCGGCGGTGGCGGTGCTGCTGCTTGTGCTGCTCATCGTCTATGCGATTGCGCTGATAGGCATCCGCCGCTCGCTGGTGAGGTACGTCTGATGATTGCCGGACGCTCCGTCTCCTCGCGCATTCTCGGCGGCATCGGCCTTTACGGCGCCATCGCCGCCTATATGGCCTTCGCGCTGTTCCCGATCTTCTGGACGTTGAAGATCTCGGTTACGCCGGAGCGGCTGCTCTATTCCGAAGGCATCACTTTCTGGCCGTCGCAAGCGACGCTGCAGAACTTCGTCACCGTGCTCGAAGCCACCGATTTTCCGCGCTATTTCCTGAACAGCGTTATCGTTTCGGTGTCGACGGCAGCCTTCGTAACGGTCATTGCCACGCTGGCCGGCTACGCCATGTCGCGATTTTCCTTCCGCGGCAAGGCGACCCTGGCCATCCTGCTTTTGCTCACCCAGACTTTTCCGCTGGTGATGGTCATTCCGCCGATCTACCGCATCATGGGACAGATCGGCCTCATCAACAGCCTGACCGGCCTCGTCATCATCTACACCGCGTTCAATACGGCCTTTGCGACCTTCCTGATGCAATCTTTCTTCGACGGCATCCCGAGAGACCTGGAAGAGGCAGCCATGATCGACGGCTGCACGCGCCTGCAGGCGATGCGCAAGGTGATCGTGCCGCTGACGCTACCCGGCATGGGCGCGACGCTCGGCTTCGTCTTTACCGCCGCCTGGAGCGAGTTGCTGTTTGCGCTGATGCTGATTTCCAGCGACGACCAGAAGACCTTCGCGGTTGGCCTGCTCACCTATATCGGCAAATTCGCGGTCGACTGGGGACAGATGATGGCTGCTTCCATCCTGGCGCTGATCCCGGTCTGCGTCTTCTTTGCCTTCCTGCAACGCTACCTCGTCACCGGCCTTACCGCCGGCGCCGTCAAGGGATAGATCGATGGCCTCCGTTACACTCGACAAAGTCCGCAAAGACTATGGAGCCGTGCGCGTTCTGCACGCGGTCGATCTCGAAATCGCCGACGGCGAGTTCGTCGTTCTGGTCGGCCCGTCCGGCTGCGGGAAATCGACCCTGCTGCGCATGATCGCCGGGCTGGAGGAGGTCTCCGACGGGCAGATCCATATTGGCGAGCGCCTGGTCAACGACATCGCGCCAAAGGACCGCGACATTGCCATGGTATTCCAGTCCTACGCGCTCTATCCGCACATGGACGTGTCGAAGAACATGGGCTTCAGCCTGATGCTGAGAAAGGCCGGCAAGCCGGCAATCGATGCAAGGGTGGACAGTGCCGCCAAGCGGCTCGGGCTCGATGCGCTTCTGCAACGCCTGCCGCGGCAATTGTCCGGCGGCCAGCGCCAGCGCGTCGCCATGGGACGGGCCATCGTGCGCGACCCGAAGGTCTTTCTCTTCGACGAGCCGCTTTCGAACCTCGACGCCAAGCTGCGCGTCCACATGCGTGCCGAGATCAAGGCGCTGCACCAGCAATTGAAGACCACTTCGGTCTATGTCACCCACGACCAGACCGAAGCGATGACAATGGCCGACCGCATCGTCGTCATGCATGACGGCCTCGTCCAGCAGGTCGGTGTGCCGCTCGATCTGTACGACCGGCCGGTCAACATGTTCGTCGCCGGGTTCATCGGCTCGCCCGGCATGAATTTTCTGCCTGCCGTAGTTGAAAAGGGCGCCAAGCCGGATGCCATCCTGGCCGACGGCCAGAAGCTGAGGCTGCCGGACGGCCTGCCGCTCAGGGATGGCGATGCGATCACCGTCGGCTTGCGGCCCGAGCATATCCGGCTCGCCGACAATGGCGCGCTGAAGGGCGAGGTGGGTGTCGTGGAGCCGCTCGGCCTGTCCACCCAGTTCTATGCCGGGCTTGCCGGCCAGCAGGTCTGCGTGTTTGCCATGGGCCGGGCCAGCGTGAAGCCGGGTGAGGCCGTGCGCCTATCGGCTGATCCGGCATCGCTCCATCTGTTCGATCCGGCAAGCGGCGATCGCATCGGCTAATCCTGCATCCCGAAATGAAAAACGCCGCCCGGAAGGCGGCGTTTCGGTACTGCGAGAGAAAACCCGATTACTTGATCTTGGTTTCCTTGAATTCGACGTGCTTCTTGGCGACCGGGTCGTATTTGCGGAACGACAGCTTGTCCGTCTTGGTGCGGCTGTTCTTGCTGGTCACGTAGAAGAAACCGGTGTCGGCGGTCGACAGAAGCTTGATCTTGATGTTTGCGGCTTTGGCCATGATGTTCGTCCGTTAATGTTCGTGGAGTTTTGGCCGCTGGAGCACGGGAAACACCCGGACGCGGGAAACTTGCCGCGACACATAAAGAACGCGCCCGGAAAGTCAACCCTTGTCCAGGTTCTGTGTCGTAAGCAGATGAGTTGTCCGGATTAGGTAGCACATGAGTTGTCCGGGTTTATTGCCAGCCGATGGAGGCTGGGGACGAAGCGGACATTGATGTGCTACCAAAACCCGACAATTTGATTGGGTGCCGACAGCCGCGGGAGGCTCCTGTGTGCCTCCGGCCGTCCTCCGGGTGGCGTCTCAGTTTGAATGCTAGCTATGAGTATCGAGCGATGGACGGCTGATCGATCACCCAAAGCCAGTTCCCGTCACCTTGCCGGCGAGCGATTTCCGCAGTAACGGTGCCATCGGCAAGGCGCGTGGAAGTGAGCGCCAAATCCCTGTTGATGATAGCCGGACGCTGATCTCCGAGATCAAACTTTCGTCCCGCTGCCACCAACTTGGCGTAAAATCGGCGGATGGCATCTCTGCCGCAGGCCAACTGTCCGTTGCCGGTAGCGAGGATGGCACCGGGTTCGTAAAGAGCAGCCATTCCTTCCGCGTCTCCCGCTTGCTCGCGAGAAACCAATAGCCGCGCCAGGTCCTGGGGATCGCTTGCCGGTTTGCGGTTTGCTTCATCATTCATCGGCAGGCTTCCTGACAGCCAAATTCAAACCGAGATACGACCAGGTTCCGGTCACTCCGCCGCGACGGTTTCCGGTTGCAACGCCTTCTTCCAGTCTCCCGTCGTGTTCCACCAGCGGTTCGGGTTGGCGCGGTCGTCGAGACCCTTGGAGCGGCTGGCAAGCAGTGGCTGAATGCGGATCACCGGCTCCTGATAGCTATGAACCTGGTAAATCGCTTCGACGACGCGAGCGGCGAGCTTCTGGTCGTCAGGCAGTTCGAACGACACCTCGACAGTCCCTGGCCGCCTGCGCAATTCCGTCTCGGCGCCGGCGGCGGCACCTTCAAGCGGCCGGTAGCGTTCGATGCCGTCCGCCGACTGGAAAGCATTGCTGTCATATTTGCCCATTCCGAGCGGTACGATCGCGACCACCGCCTCCATGATGCGGTCGACATCGGCTGCCGGTGCCTGAAAGGTCACCAGCAGCAGCAATTCCATCCGCAGCGATTTCGTTTCAAAGCCAATCGATCATCCGAGGTCTCCCTGCTATGCATTTTGGGGGAGCATATACTCGAGCCCTCCTGACATGGTTGTGTCAGGAGTTGGTCAGCAGTGGGAGCGATGTCGGCAGCTGGGCCGACTCAGAGGATTTTGCGGAGCAGCCTGGTGCCGACCAGCACGATATAGCAGGCGAAGAACAGGCCGAGCGCCCAACCGAAGCCCGACGGCCCGAAAGCGTCCATGCCGATGCCGATTGCCTGCGGGCCAAGCACCATGCCGACGCCGTAGCAGAGAACGAAGGCGGCGTTGGCGGAGGCCAGTTCGTGGCCGGAAAGCTGGGAGCCGAGGTGAGCAAGACCGATTGTATACATAGCGGCGACCACACCGCCCCAGATGAACAGAAGCGCTGCCATCAAATGCCAGTTATGCGCGAAGAACGGCATGAAGACCGTGCCGGCAAGCCCGACAGTGGCACAGGCCATCAGCAGATAGCGGCGGTCGCTGACGCGGTCGCTGATCATGCCGATCGGGATCTGCAACAGCACATTGCCAAGCCCGATCATGGTGAGCAAAAGGGCGGCGTCCGCCTCTGAGTAGCCGATGCGGCTACCGTAGACCGGGAACAGTGCAAAGCCGCCGGTCTCGACCGCGCCGAACACCAGCACGGCGGCGGTTGCCGTCGGCACCAGCCAGATGTAACGCAGGAAATTGCTGGTTTCGCCGTCCGAGACGATCGTCGGGCTCTCGTTGCGTGCCGCCAGGACCGGTATGGCAGCGAGCGTAACCAAGGCGATGGTAACGCCGAAGGGCAGGAAGCCACTGCTGCCGAGATGGGCGAACAGCCAAGGCCCGGCGGCAAAGCCGAGAGACAGCACGGTGGCATAGATGCCGAGGACCAGTCCGCGCCGGTGTGGCGGCGCCGAGGTGCTGATCCAGAATTCCGACAGGATGAACAGCACCGTCAGCGCGATATGCAGCAGCACGCGCAGCGGAAACCACATCCAGAAAGCTGGCGCGAAATGGAAACCGACAAATGCCAGCGCCCCGGCGGCGATCATGGCAAGCATCGTCCAGGCGACCCCGAACCGCATGGCGAGCGGGGTGGCGAGCGGCGCGCCGGCGATAGAGGCGAGGCCGGCGACCGCGGTGTTGAGACCGATCATCGACGCGGAATGGCCACGCGTTTCCAGGATCACGCTGAGCAGCGGCATGCCAAGGCCGATGGCAATGCCGACGACGCTGATCGACGAGATCGCCGCGACCATCGGCAGCCAGTGTACGCGTTCCTTGCCCTGCGGCTGGATATCGACTGTCATGGAATGCCTGGCTGCTCTAGAGAATTTCGCGGACGAAGCGATTGCGGACAAGCCGGTAGAACGGCACGGGACCGCCGGGGCTCAGCAGCGGATCCCGGACGAGCCGGGTTTCCAGCTCCTCCAGGACCGTGCGCGTGATGTCTGGAATATCGACTTGCCGGGCCTTGGCCAGCGGCAGCCAAACGACGTCTTCCAACTCGTCGGTCGGACCGCCATCCGGCAGTTGCACGGCGACATCGTCGCGCCATGCGGCGAGAAAGCGCGTATCGAAGCGGCGCACCCGGTTGGGCGGGGTGATGGCGCGTGCGACGAAGCGCAGCGCTTGCAGTGATGGGATGACGCCGTGTTCGACAAAGCCCTGCCAGTCGCGCCTGGCGGTTGCGAACACGCCTTTTTGACCGATCAGCAGGCCGGCCTCCTCATAGGTTTCGCGGATTGCCGACAAGGCAATGGCGCGGGCGCGAGCCGGGCTGGTGCGACCGATGCCAGCGGTCAATCTCGCTTCTTCCTCGGGATGAAGTGCGGTGGCTATCGGGATGCGGCTGTCGGCCGGATCTGTGCGGCCGCCAGGAAACACGAATTTTCCCGGCATGAAGGCATGACGGGCGTGGCGCCGGCCCATCAGCACCAGGAATTCGTCGCCTTTGCGATCGAGCAGGATCAGCGTCGCGGCGTCGCGCGGGCGTATAGGCTTGGCCTCGAGCGCGTTCCGCTCAACCTTGTCGACTTCCGCCTTGGTCATAACGTCCATGCGCTCGACCTAGCGGAATCTTCTCCGATGCGAAAGTGGCGTCCAGCCATGCCGATTGCGCCAGCCTCGGTTTCAAGCCTCGGGATGCGACTCGATCAGATCTTCTTCACCGCCAAAGCCGTGCATATAAAACGCCCATTGCAGGCCGATGACAGCGCCCTTGACCGGCTGCAGCAGGACGACGGCGAGAATGATGGTCAATGGCACCCAGATGGCGATGTGCTGCCAGGTCGACAGCGTCGAGGTTGCCTCGACACCCATGAAGGCGCCGAGCACGATGTGGCCGACAATGACCACCACAAGATAGGCCGGCAGGTCGTCGGCGCGATGGTGGTGAAGTTCCTCGCCGCAATGATCGCATTTGTCGACGGTTTTGACGAAGGCGCGAAACAGCTTGCCCTCGCCGCAATGCGGGCAGCGGCCGAGCATGCCGCGCTTCATTGCCGTCCATAGCGGCCGGGCGGTCCGGCCCGAGTGATGTTCGCCGCCGAAAATCCGTTCTTCCACCTGCAGTTCTGTTGGCATTACCGTCTCCTGCCGCGCGAGCCTGGACGCGATTGCGACGCCCGGGCGCGGCCTTTGGCCTTGTGGAACGACCGTTTGGAGCCGGGCAGCGGCTTTGGCTCGGTCAGCATCTCGAAACGCATCGCGCCGGCCATCGGCGCCACCTCGATCAGGCGAACCTCGACGCGATCAGCAAGCTGATAGCCCTTGCCGGTGCGTTCTCCGAAAAGCGATCGGGCAGTTTCGTCGTATATATAGTAGTCGCCGCCCAGCGTTGAAACCGGAATGAAGCCATCCGCGCCGTACTGCGGCAATTGGACAAACAGTCCCGATTTGGTGACGCCCGAGATGCGGGCGTCGAAACGGTCGTCGATGCGCTCGGCGAGATAGGCGGCGATCAGCCGGTCGACCGTGTCTCTCTCGGCGGCCATCGCGCGGCGCTCGGTCGCCGAGATCAGTGCTGAGACCTCTTCCAGCCGTTCCGCCTCGTCCTGCGTCAGGCCGCCCGGACCAAGGCCGAGTGCGGCAATCAGCCCACGATGCACGATCAGGTCGGCATACCGGCGGATCGGCGAGGTGAAATGCGCGTAGCGCTTCAGGTTGAGGCCGAAATGGCCGATATTGGCGGGCGAATATTCGGCCTGGCTCTGCGAGCGCAGCACCACTTCATTGACCAGTCCCTCATTGTCGGCGCCTCGCACGCGAGCGAGGATGCCGTTGAACTGGTTCGGCCGCATCTGCGCACCGCGCGCCAGCGACAGGCCTAGGGTCTGCAGGAATTCACGCAGCGATTCCTGCTTGGCGAGCGAGGGCGAATCGTGGATGCGGTAGACCAGCGCCTGCCGCTTCGCCTCCAGTGTCTCGGCGGCGGCGACATTGGCCTGGATCATGAACTCTTCGATCAGCTTGTGCGCGTCGAGCCGCTCCGGCACGACGACCTTGTCGACGGTGCCGTCCTGCTTGAGCAGGATCTTGCGCTCGGGCAGATCGAGCTCAAGCGGCTGGCGCGTGTCGCGGCCGCGCTTCAGGATCGCGTAGGCGTCCCATAGCGGCTTAAGCACCGTATCGAGGATCGGGCCAGTCGTGTCATCCGGTGCGCCGTCGATCGCCGCTTGCGCCTGCTGATAGGCGAGTTTCGCCGCCGACTTCATCATGACGCGATGGAAGGAGTGTCTGAGTTTGTGGCCATCGGCCGAGAAAGTCATACGCACCGCTATCGCCGGACGATCCTGGCCCTCGCGCAGTGAACAGAGGTCGTTCGAGATGCGCTCCGGCAGCATCGGTACGACTCGGTCGGGAAAATAGACCGAATTGCCGCGCTTCAGCGCTTCGCGGTCGAGCGCCGTGCCATAGCGCACATAGGCGGCGACATCGGCAATGGCGACGGTGACGATCACGCCGCCGGCGTTCTTCTCGTCGGTATCAGGCGTGGCCAACACCGCGTCGTCATGATCCTTGGCATCGACCGGATCGATGGTGACCAGCGGCAGCTCGCGCCAATCGTCGCGGCCGGCAAGCGTCGCCGGCTTGACCGCCTCCGCCTCGGCGATGACGTCGGCTGGGAAAATATGCGGGATGTCGTGCGCGTGGATGGCGATCATCGAGACCGCCTTTTCGCTGGTCAGCGAACCCAGCACCGCCAGAACCTTGGCTCTCGGCAGCCCGTACCGGGAGGCCCGCGCCGGCTCGACCTCGACCAGGTCGCCGTTCTTGGCACCGTTCTGGAACTCCTTGTCGACGACCAGTTCAGGCTGGCGCCGCTCCACCGGCTCGATGCGGAACGTGCCGTCCTTCAGCACGCGGAAAACGCCGAGAACCGCATCGGTGCGCTTCTCGAAGATCTTCATCACCCGGCCGGTATAGGCCGGGCCTGCCGGATCGTCGGTTGGAAAGGTCTTGGCCAGCACGCGATCGCCGATGCCAGGTGTCGGGCCATTGCCGCCGCGCGACACGCGGATCGCTATGACCGGAGGTTCGCCATTGCCCACGGCTTCGGTCGGGTGCGCCAGCAGCGCACCGTCGGCGTCGCGGCCAAAGATGTCGAGCACCGCGACGTGGGGCAGGGCGCCGACACGGGCGAGCCGCTTGCGCTCCTTGGTCAGCAGGCCTTCGTCCTGCAGGTCGCGCAACATGTCCTTCAGCCAGACACGGTCTTCGCCGCGCAGCGCAAACGCCTTGGCGATGTCGCGTTTTCCGGCGCGGTCAGGATTTTCGGCAATGTAACGCAGGATCTCGTCGCGCGAAGGCCGGTAATTGTCCCTCACCTTGGCGCGGGTATCGGCGGTGCGCAGATCGCCGTGGCTTCTTCCGGAGACTTTGCGCGCCAACCCGTCCTATCCCTTTTTCCTGGCCGCCGGTTTTTTTGCCGCTGCCGGTTTTTTGGCAGGCGCGGCCGCTTTGCGGAAGGGCTTTCTGGCGCCATTGCCGCCCTTGGCTTCCTTTTCTGCGATCAGCGCCACCGCATCCTCGATCGTCACCGATTGCGGATCCCTGCCTTTCGGCAGCGTCGCATTGACCTTGCCGAAATTCACATAAGGCCCGTATTTGCCGTCGCGCACGACGATCTTGCCGCCGCCGGCAGGATGCTCGCCAAGCTCTTTCAATGCAGCGGGCGTGGCGCCATTGCGGCCGCCTTTGCCTTTTAATTGCTTCTCGGCGATCACCGAGACGGCGCGATTGAGGCCGATCGAGAACACGTCCTCGATGCTGTCGAGATTGGCATAGGTGCCGTCATGCAGCACGAACGGCCCGTAGCGTCCCAGACCGGCCGAAATCATCTTGCCGGATTCCGGATGCTGTCCGACATCGCGCGGCAGCGACAGCAGGGCGAGCGCCTTTTCGTGATCAATCGAATCGACCGTCCAGCCCTTCGGCAGGCTGGAGCGCTTGGCTTCCTTGCCGTCGCCGCGCTGGATATAGGGGCCGAACCGGCCATTGCGCAGCGTGATCTCCTCGGCGGTATAGGGGTCCTTGCCGAGCACCTTGGTGCCGTCTTCGCCGCTGCCGTTCTCGCCATTGGGATTGGCGGCGTCGCCGAGCTGGCGGGTGAACGAGCATTCTGGATAGTTCGAACAGCCGACGAAGGCGCCGAACTTGCCGAGCTTGAGCGACAGGTTGCCGGTGCCGCATTTCGGGCATATGCGGGGGTTGGAGCCGTCTTCCCGCGCGGGAAACACAAGCGGCGCCAGCTCCTCGTTGAGGGCGTCGAGAACGTCGGTGACGCGCAGCTCCTTGATGTCGGCGACGGCGCCGGAAAAATCCTTCCAGAAGTCGCGCAGCACGTCCTTCCAGGCGAGCTTGCCGTCAGAGATTTCGTCGAGTTTCTCCTCGAGCGAAGCGGTGAAGTCGTACTCGACATAACGCTCGAAGAAGCTTTCGAGGAAGGCCGACAATAGCCGGCCCTTGGCCTGCGGCACCAGCTTGCGTTTGTCGATGGTGACGTAATCGCGATCCTCGAGCGTCTTCAGGATGGCCGTATAGGTCGACGGCCGGCCGATGCCCAACTCTTCCAGCTTCTTGATCAGCGAGGCTTCCGAATAGCGCGGCGGCGGCTCGGTGGTGTGCTGGGTGGCGTTGATCGCCTCGCGGGTGAGCTGCTCGCCGGCACGGATCTCGGGCAGGCGGCGGCTTTCTTCATCTTCCGAATCTTCTTCCTTCTGCTCGATGTAAGCGGCAAGGAAGCCGTCGAAGCGAACAACCGAGCCGACGGCGCGAAGCTCGGCGGTACGCGAACCGTTGATCGCCTCGATCTCAACCGTGGTGCGCTCGATCTCGGCCGGCTGCATCTGGCTGGCGATGGCGCGTTTCCAGATCATCTCGTAAAGCCGCGCCTGGTCGGCATCGAGATACTGCCTGACGGAAGCCGGCGTGCGCATGAACTCGGTCGGGCGGATCGCCTCGTGCGCTTCCTGGGCATTCTTGGCTTTGGCGGAATAGACGCGCGGCTTTTCAGGCAGGTATTTCGGGCCGAATTCCTTGGCGATCGCATCGCGTGCGGCAGAGATCGCCTCCGGCGCCATCTGTACGCCGTCGGTTCGCATATAGGTGATCAGGCCGGTGGTCTCGCCGCCGATCTCCATGCCCTCATAGAGCCGCTGCGCGACCTGCATGGTGCGGTTGGCCGAAAAACCAAGACCCGATGAGGCGGCCTGCTGCAGCGTCGAGGTGGTGAAGGGCGGGCCGGGATTGCGCTTGGTCGGCTTGGCTTCGACCGACAGCGCCTTGAAGCTGGCGCCTTCGAGCATCGCCTTGATGTCGTCGGCCTGCGCCTTGTTGGAAATATCGAGCTTTTGCAGCTTCTTGCGCTCGAAGGCGGTCAGCCGCGCCTCGAAATTTTCCTTGCGCGGCGTACCGAGGATGGCGGCGACCTGCCAGTATTCCTCGCGGATGAAGCGCTCGATCTCGGATTCGCGGTCGCAGACCAGACGCAGCGCCACCGACTGGACGCGGCCGGCTGAGCGGGCGCCGGGCAGCTTGCGCCACAGCACCGGCGACAGCGTGAAGCCGACAAGATAGTCGAGTGCGCGGCGGGCGAGATAGGCGTCGACCAGCGGTCCATCGATCTGGCGCGGATTGGCCATCGCTTCCAGCACCGACGCCTTGGTGATAGCGTTGAAGACGACGCGGCTGACCGGCTTGTCCTTCAGCGCGCGCTTCTGCTTCAGCACCTCCAGGACATGCCAGGAAATAGCTTCGCCCTCGCGGTCCGGATCGGTGGCGAGGATCAGCCCGTCGGCGTCCTTGACCGCCTTGGCGATGTCGGCGAGACGCTTTCCGGACGCGGTGTCGACGGCCCAGGACATGGCAAAGTCCTCATCCGGGCGTACCGAGCCATCCTTGGCCGGCAGATCGCGGACATGGCCAAACGAGGCCAGAACCTTATAGTTCTTGCCGAGGTACTTGTTGATTGTCTTCGCCTTAGCCGGCGATTCGACGACGACGACGTCCATACGGTCTCATATCAGTTGTGATGCGGCAGAAGAATTCCGCTGCGCGCGACGAAATCTCGTTCAATGTGTCGCTCACATGGCCGCGCTTTTGCATCCGGTCAAGGCCAAGCAGCCAAAATGCGGCCCTGCACCGAATGCGCAACCCAGCGGCGCCATGCGATTTTCCGCAATCCTGGACAAGGGAAATGGGCCGCCTATCGCTGGACAAGCCCGGCAATTGATCCTGGAGAACGGGACAAACTCTCCCGCGGATATAAGAGAAACATCGATCACGCGCCAGCCCTGCTTGAACAGACGGCGTGAAACGCCCAATCGGATGGGTGCCCATAGGCCCGGCATTTGCCCGGAAATCATAGGAATTGCCATGCCGAAGAGCTGGCCGCCGGGGGTGGTTGGGTGGACTTCCCGGCGACCAGCCGCATTTCCGCCTGTTTGGGCGGATCAGAGGCTCAAGGCTCAGTCGGCCTTGGCGATATGCCAGACGCCGGCGACGCCCTCGCCGGTCACGTCGCCGGCCTTCTTGTCCTTGATGAACGTGTAGAGCGGCTTGCCTTCATAGGCCCACATCTTGGTGCCGTCGGTGCGGTCGACGATTGTCCATTCGCCTTCGGCCTTGGCGCCGGCCTCAGCCTTCAGCGGCGGCCAATTGGCGGCGCATTTGTCGTAGCAGTTCGACTTGCCTGTCTTGTCCTTGTCGTAGGTGTAGAGCGTCATGCCGTTGGCGTCAGTGTAGATCTTGGTGCCGCCGACTTCCGCTTCCTTCCACGCCTCGGCGGCGAAGGACGCGGCGGTGCCGAGCAAGAGCGCAGCCATGCAGATTGCGATCGTTTTCATGGACATCTCCCTGGAAGATTTTCAACGAAGCGCGCGGAACAACGCGGCTTCGTTTGATCAACGCTGCCTGACTGCCCTTTCTTCCCGGGCCGTTTCCCGTCGATCCCGGCGGGGGCGACGACTTGCCACGCGATGGTGATTGGCGGACGACCGTAGTCGCGGCTATATGGCTGCGCAGTCACCGGGAGACGGAAATGGCATTGGACGTCGGCTATGTCAGCGCGATCGGGGCGGGAGCGATCTCGTTCCTGTCACCCTGCGTGCTGCCGCTAGTGCCGCCTTATCTGTGCTATATGGCCGGCGTGTCGGTCGACGATTTCCGTGGCGAGGCCGGCATTGCGGCAAAGGCCGGTGCGCGAGGCGCGCTGGTTAATTCCTCCATCGCCTTCGTGCTCGGCTTCTCGACGGTCTTCGTCGCGCTCGGCGCCGGCGCCTCGACGATCGGCCATCTGCTGCGCGTCTGGCAGGAGCCGCTGGCAATGGCGGCCGGCGTGCTGATCATCCTGATGGGGCTGAATTTCCTCGGCATATTGCGCATCCCTTTGCTTTCACGCGAGGCGCGGTTCCAGTCGCAAGGCAAGCCGGCCAGCCTGATCGCCGCCTATGTCATGGGCTTGGCGTTCGCCTTTGGCTGGACGCCCTGCATCGGCCCGGTGCTGGGGCCGATCCTGACGCTTGCCGGCGGCCGTGAAACGGTGGGCGAGGGCGCGCTGCTGCTTGCTGCCTATTCACTCGGCCTCGGCATCCCGTTCCTCGTCGCGGCGCTGTTTTCCGGCGCTTTCATGCGCTTTCTCGGAAAATTCCGCGTCCATCTTGGTCGCGTCGAAAAGGCCATCGGCGCGCTGCTGGTGGTCGCCGGCGTGTTTTTCCTGACCGGCGGCGTGCAGGCGGTGTCCTACTGGCTGCTCGAGAATTTTCCGGTGCTGGGGCAATTGGGATAGGTTTGCCGCCCGGCCGAGGCCCGAGGTCGTCGCTGCAGCGCAAAGCGCCGCAGCGACGTGGTCTGTTCAGCCTTCGAAATAGCCCGGCTGGTCGATATTGGCGATGAGCCCGGGTCCGCTCGGCGCCCACCCCAGCAGCGCGCGAGTCCGCTCGCTCGAGGTCGGGACATCCATCGCCGCGAACATCGCGAACCAGCCAAAATGATCGGAGGCTTCTTCCGCGGACTTGGCGACGACCGGCACGTTCAGGCGCCGGCCGATCACGCCGGCGATGTCCTTGAACGGCACGCCTTCTTCGGCGATCGCGTGATATCGCCCGCCATCGGCTCCATGCTCGAGCGCAAGCCGGTAAACGCGGGCGGCATCGAACCGATGCACCGCAGGCCAGCGATTGAGCCCTTCGCCGATATAGGCCGACACGCCCTTCTTGCGAGCGAGGTCGATGAGAATAGGAACGAAGGCGTGGTCGCCCTGGCCATGGACCGATGGAGGAAGGCGCACAACCGACGCGCGCACGCCGCGTGCCGCCAGCGCGGCGGCTGTCGCTTCGGAGGCGCGGGGATACGAAGCGGAAGAGGGGACAGGCGCATCTTCCTCGGTCGCGATACGGCCCCGCGCCTGGAGCGCGGTTCCGGAGGTGACGAGCAGGGGCCGCTCGGAGCCTTCGAGTGCACCGCCCAAGGCCTCGATGGCGCGCCGGTCCATCTCGCAATTTTGCGCGAATTTCGAGAAGTCGTGGTTGAAGCCGGTATGGATCACTCCATCAGCTGCCGCTGCGCCCCTGCTGAGGCTTTCGAGGTCTTCGAGGTCACCTCGATGCACCTCGGCTCCGGTGGCTGCAAGCGACTTGGCCGACGCCGCCGAGCGGGCGAGGCCGAGCACCTGATGGCCGGCGCCGATGAGTTCTTGAACGACGGCAGAACCGACGAATCCGGTCGCTCCGGTAACGAAAACACGCATCACGACTTCTCCTTGTTCGTTTCTGGCCACGACCATTTTCGCGGCGCAGTTGTGTCGTGATAGGCGCTTGAGAAAATACGATCTATGCGGTAAAGTCCGTATTATCTTCGCAATCGTCCGGAATGACCTGTGGATCCCCTTTCAGATGTGCTCTCGCTGCTGAAGCCGCGAAACTATATGTCGGCCGGTTTCGATGCTGGTGGTGAATGGTCGATCCAGTTCCCCGACCAGCAGCAAAGCATCAAGACCGGAGCGGTGGTCTCCGGCCGGTGCTGGCTATCTGTGGAGGGCGTTGCTGACGCAGTGCGCCTTGAGACGGGAGACTGCTTCCTGCTGCCGAGTGGACGGCCTTTCCGCCTTGCAAGCGACATGAGCTTGACGCCTGTTGAAGCCGTCAAGATTTTTCCGCCTGCGCGAGCCGGCGGTGTCGTGACCCACAATGGCGGTGGTGATTTCTTTCTGGTCAGCAGCCGCTTCGCGCTTGGCGGCAATCATGCCGGCATCCTGTTGCGGATGCTGCCAGCCATTGTGCATATCCGCAAAGAGTCGGACCAGTCGGCGCTGCGCTGGTCGGTGGAGCGGATGATGCAGGAGCTGCGCGAGCCACAACCGGGCGGCTTTCTGGTGATCCAGCACCTCGCCCACATGATGCTGGTTCAGGCGCTGCGGCTGCATCTTTCGGAAGGATTGAAAGGTGGCATCGGCTGGCTCTTTGCCCTCGCGGACAAACAGATCGGCGCAGCGATCAGCGCCATGCATGACGATCCGGCGCATGGCTGGACGTTACAGGAACTGGCGGAACGGGCCGGCATGTCGCGATCGACCTTTGCGCTCAGATTCAAGGAGACGGTTGGCGCGTCGCCGATGGACTATTTGACGCGCTGGCGAATGCTGCTGGCCGGCGACCGGCTGACGAATTCCAGCGATCCCGTCGCCGTCATAGCGCTTTCGCTCGGCTACGAATCCGAAAGCGCCTTCAGCACAGCCTTCAAGCGGGTCATGAACTGTTCGCCACGGCAATACGGCCGTGGCCGAGCCTCCAGTTTCGCATCACGCAACGAGGCGGAAGCCGCCTGAGCCGATCGGCTTGAGCGTGTCACGGGTTGGAGGTTCCACCGTCTCACCGGAATTTAACCGCATTGGTGCAGCATGGCGCCAGTGCTACTAACGCTTCGATTCCAGACCCCTTTCAACGGTTGCCATCCCATGAGCCAGAGAACCTGCCTGTCCATCATCCTCGCCGCCGGCGAAGGCACGCGCATGAAGAGTGCAGTGCCGAAAGTGCTGCACACAATCGCCGGCCTGCCGATGGTTGCCCATGTCGTCAAGGCGGCCGAAGCCGCCGGCAGCGGCGAGTTGGCGCTGGTGATCGGCCATGGCGCCGATGAGATGCGCAAGGCCGCACTCAAGTTTGCGCCGAAGGCCGAGGCTTTCGTCCAGGAAAAACGTCTCGGCACCGCGCACGCCGTGCTTGCCGCACGCGCAGCAATATCAAAAGGTTATGACGACATCTTGGTGATGTTTGGCGACACGCCGTTGATCGATCCGGAAGCGCTCGCGGCGGCGCGGCTGAAGCTGGCGGAAGGTGCGGTCGTCGTCGTGGTCGGCTTCCGTACGGAAAATCCTTCGGGCTACGGCCGGCTTATCGAAAAGGCCGGCAAGCTCGTGGCCATCCGCGAGGAGAAGGACTGCTCGGACGAGGAGAAGAAAATCACCTTCTGCAATGGCGGGCTGATGGCGGTCGCCGGCAGGCACGCGCTGAAGCTGCTCGATCAAGTCGGCAGCAAGAACGCCAAGGGCGAGTATTATCTCACCGACATCGTCGAGATCGCCGCTGCGCAGGGATTTGATGTGGTCGCCTCCGAAGCAAGTTTCGAGAACGCGCTCGGCATCAACAACCGTGCCGAGCTTGCCCAGGCGGAAGGTATCTGGCAGGCGCGCCGGCGGCGCGAGGCGATGCTTTCTGGCGTTACGCTGATTGCGCCCGAAACTGTGTTCTTCTCGCACGACACCGAGATCGGCGCCGATACGATCGTCGAATCCAATGTCTGGTTCGGGCCGGGCGTGAAAATCGCCACGGGGGCCAAGATCCATGCCTTCAGCCATATCGAAGGCGCCACCATCGCGTCGAATTGCGATGTCGGGCCGTTCGCGCGGCTGCGGCCCGGGGCCGATCTGAGAAACAAGGCCAAGGTCGGCAATTTCTGCGAGGTGAAGCAGGCGATCGTCGAGGAGGGCGCGAAGGTCAACCATCTGACCTATATCGGCGATGCCCGCATCGGCGCCGGTGCCAATATCGGCGCCGGCACCATCACCTGCAATTATGACGGCTATTCGAAATTCTTCACCGATATCGGCGAAGGTGCCTTCATCGGCTCAAACTCCTCGCTGGTGGCGCCGGTGTCGATCGGCAAGGGCGGCTACATCGCCTCGGGCAGCGTCATCACCGAAAGCGTACCCGACGATGCGCTGGCCTTCGGCCGCGCCCGCCAGCGGACTCTACCCGGCAAGGGCAAGGAGTTGCGAGAGCGTTTTTCTCAGGCCGCGGCGGCCCGCAAAAAAGGGTAGACTAGCGGAACTCGGCGACAAGCTCGATTTCGCCAACGATTGCATCGTTGAAGGCCGACAGGTCTTCGGCCGGGATCCAGTATTCCAGATGCGCCCGGCTGCCGGCATGCTGGACGCTGTAACGGTCCAGAAAGCTGCGACGCACCTCGAAACGCGTCACGAAACCTGATCCGCTCGCGGGCACATTCCAGTCTCGGGCGATCTGGGTGGCATAGGCCTCGCTGGTGACCGGATAGAAGATCGGCTGATCGGCAAGTCGAGGAGGAAAGGCGCGCATCCCTGCCCTCTGGATCAACTCCAGTTCGCGGGGCCCAACCGGACGCCAAAGCGTCACCGTGTCAATTCGTTCGTTCATAGCCGCATCATGTCTTTGACTGATTTCTGGAGCCGTTGAGCCGAGATAGGATACATAAGCGGAGAAACTGAGCAATTGCAGTAACCGGATTGCAAGTGCGCCCTGTCATGGTGCATCTGTGCAGGATAGTCCGGCTGATACCGGACGAAATGGAATGTGATTTTTCGCGACAGCCCGGCAGTCTCTAAATAGCGCCGGGTTTGAGGTCGGAATCGGGGGCAAGCGCCATGTGCGGTATCGTTGGAATTGTCGGTAACTCGCCGGTCGCGCCGCTTATCGTCGATGCGCTGAAAAGGCTCGAATATCGCGGCTATGACTCGGCCGGCGTCGCCACGATCGAGCACGGCAGGCTTGACCGCCGCCGTGCCGAGGGCAAGCTGGTCAATCTCGAGCGCCGGCTGAAGGACGAACCGCTCGACGGCATGATCGGCATCGGCCACACGCGCTGGGCCACACATGGCGTTCCGAACGAGAGCAATGCGCATCCGCATTTTTCCGACGGCGTCGCCATCGTCCATAACGGGATCATCGAGAATTTCGCCGAATTGCGCGACGAGCTGATGCGCGACGGCTACAGCTTCGCCTCGCAGACCGATACCGAAGTCGTCGCTCATCTGGTGGCGCGCGAACTGGCCAAGGGGCTGAAGCCGGTTGAGGCGGCGCACAAGGCGCTGAAGCGGCTGGAAGGCGCCTTTGCGCTCGCCATCATGTTCAAGGGCGACGAGGATCTGATCGTCGGCGCGCGCAATGGCCCGCCGCTCGCGGTCGGTCATGGCGACGGCCAGATGTTCCTTGGCTCCGACGCCATTGCGCTTGCCCCTTTCACCAATTCGATCACCTATCTGGAAGACGGCGACTGGGCGGTGGTGCGCCGCAACGAGGTCGATATCTTCGACATGGGCGGCAACAAGGTCGACCGCAAACGCCAACAGTCGCTCAGCACGAGCTTCATGGTCGACAAAGGCAACCGCCGCCATTTCATGGAAAAGGAAATCCATGAGCAGCCGGAAGTGATCTCGCACACGCTGGCGCATTATGTTGATTTCGTCAGCGGCGTCTCGAAGCCGCTCGACCTGCCGTTCGATTTCGCCAAGATCGACCGGCTGGCGATCTCGGCCTGCGGCACCGCCTATCTCGCCGGGCTGATCAGCAAATACTGGTTCGAGCGCTATGCGCGGCTGCCGGTCGACATCGATGTCGCTTCGGAGTTCCGCTACCGCGAGATGCCGCTGTCGAAGAACGATGCCGCTTTCTTCATCTCGCAATCGGGTGAGACCGCCGACACGCTGGCGTCGCTGCGCTACTGCCGCAAGGCCGGCATGAAGATCGGCGCGGTCGTCAATGTGCGCGAATCGACCATGGCGCGCGAATCCGACGTCATCCTGCCGACGTTGGCCGGCCCGGAGATCGGCGTCGCTTCGACCAAGGCGTTCACCTGCCAGCTTTCCGTGCTGGCCTCGCTGGCGGTGCGGGCGGGCGTGGCGCGCGGAACGATTTCGCAGGAGCAGGAGAAAACGCTGATACGCGAGCTGTCGGAAGCGCCGCGTTATGCGAACCAGGTGCTAAAGCTCGACGGGCAGATCGAAAAGGTCGCGCGCGACCTCTCGCACTACAAGAATGTGCTTTATCTCGGCCGTGACACCAATTTTCCGCTGGCCATGGAAGGTGCGCTGAAGCTCAAGGAGATCTCCTACATCCATGCCGAAGGCTATGCTGCCGGCGAGTTGAAACACGGCCCGATCGCGCTGATCGACGAGAACATGCCCGTCATCGTCATCGCGCCGCATGACCGCATCTTCGAAAAGACCGTGTCGAACATGCAGGAGGTCGCGGCACGCGGCGGCAAGATCATCCTGATCACCGACAGCAAGGGCGCCGCACACGCTACGGTGAAGACGATGGAGACGATCGTTTTGCCGGACGTGCCGGAAATCATCTCGCCGATCATCTACGCGCTGCCGATCCAGATGCTCGCCTATTTCACCGCCGTGTTCATGGGCACGGATGTCGACCAGCCTCGCAACCTGGCGAAATCGGTAACGGTGGAATAGGTCTCGTTTAAAAACTTCGCCATTCCAAAGCGCCTTGGGGTTCAGTAGTGTCGCGCTGCAAACACACGCTGCGGTGAACCATGTCGGATGCTCTCAAGACCTCAGGCATGACCCGGCTGAGAAACTATTTCCTGACCGGCTTCGTCGTTTGCGCGCCGCTGGCGATTACTGCCTACATTGCCTGGTCGCTGATCGGCTGGGTCGATTCCTGGGTGAAACCCTACATTCCGGTACGCTACAATCCGGACACCTACCTGCCGTTTCCAGTGCCGGGTTTTGGGCTGATCGTTGCCTTGATCCTCATCACCTTCATCGGCTTTATGACCGCCAATATCGTTGGCCGCGCCATCGTCAACTTCGGCGAGCGCCTGCTTGGCCGCATGCCGCTGGTGCGCGGCATCTACCGTTCGCTGAAGCAGATTTTCGAGACCGTGCTGTCGAACAAGGGCGACATGTTCCGCCAGGTCGGGTTGGTCGAATATCCGCGCAAAGGGGTCTGGTCCCTGGTCTTCGTCGCCAGCGAGAAGGAAACCGAGATCAACCAGAAGCTCGACCGGGAAGGCGATCCGCTGATTGCCGTATTCATGCCATGTACGCCCAACCCGACGACAGGCTTTCTGATGTATGTGCCGAAATCCGACATTGTGCTGCTCGACATGACAATCGAGGACGGAGCCAAGCTGATCGTGTCGGCCGGCTTGGTGGCGCCGGCGGTCAAAATAGTGACGGTGAACGGCGAGCAGATCCACGGCGCGCTTGCCAATCCTCCGCTCGACACGATGCCTCAGCCGGCACGCAGGAGCCGCACGGCCTCCTCGCGGCCGAACAGATAGAGCAACAGGCGCAGCGCCGTGCCGCGATCGGACTGCAATTCCGGATCGCGCGACAGGATCAGCCGCGCATCGTCGCGAGCGGCCTCGAGCAGGTCGGCATGCGCCTCGATGCGCGCCACCTGGAAGCCCGGCGTGCCGGACTGGCGGGTGCCGAGCAACTCGCCTTCGCCGCGCAGCTTCAGATCCTCTTCGGCGATACGGAAGCCGTCCTCGGTCTCGCGCATTACCGACAAACGGCGTTTTGCCGTCTCGCCGAGCGGATCCTTGTAGAGCAGCACGCACGATGAAGGCTTGTCGCCACGCCCGACCCGGCCGCGCAATTGGTGCAACTGGGTAAGGCCAAAACGCTCGGCATGCTCGATAACCATGATTGTCGCATCAGGCACATCGACGCCGACCTCGATCACTGTGGTGGCGATCAGGATACGGGTGTCACCCTGCTTGAAGGCGCGCATCGCCTCGTCTTTGTCGGTGCCTTTCATGCGGCCGTGCACCAGGCCGATGCGGTCGCCGAACAGCGGCTTCAGCGAGGCAAAACGGTCCTCGGCCGACATCAGCTTGATCTCCTCGGATTCCTCGACCAGCGGACAGATCCAGTAGATTTTCTGGCCATCGGCGACGGCGTCGAGCATGCGTCCGATCAGTTCGTCGAGCCGTTCAAGCGGCAAGGTGACGGTGCGGATCGGCTGGCGGCCGGCCGGCTTTTCCGTCAGCTTCGACACATCCATGTCGCCGAATGCAGTCAGCACCAGCGTCCGCGGTATCGGCGTTGCTGTCATCACCAGCATGTCGGGCGCATCGCCCTTGGCGGTAATGGCAAGGCGCTGGTGGACGCCGAAACGGTGCTGCTCGTCGATGACGGCGAACACGAGATCACGGAACGTCACCGTTTCCTGGAACAGCGCATGGGTGCCGACGACGATGTCGATGTCACCATTGGCTAGCCCGGTCAGCGTGTCGGCACGCTCGCGGCCCTTTTCGCGACCTGTGAGGACGGCGACACGCAGGCCGGCCCGTTCCGCCAACGGCGCAATCGTTGCCAGATGCTGGCGCGCCAGGATTTCGGTCGGCGCCATCAATGCCGCCTGGCCGCCGGCCTCGACGGCACGCGCCATGGCAAGCAGCGCGACCACCGTCTTGCCGGAGCCGACATCGCCCTGCAAAAGGCGCAGCATGCGTTCGGGGTCACCGAGATCGGCGTTGATTTCGGCAAGCGCCATTTCCTGCGACATGGTCAGCGAATAGGGGAGTGCCACGCGCAGTTGTTCGACTATGCGGCCGTCGCCGACGAGTGGCCGGCCAGATAATCGGCGGACCTTGGCCCGCACCAGCGCCAGCGATACCTGGCCGGCCAAGAACTCGTCATAGGCAAGGCGCCGCCACGCTGCGCCGTCGACAGAGACGTCGATCGGGTCGGCAGGATTGTGGATGCGGTTGAGCGCATCGCTAAAAGCAGGAAGGGCGTGGCGGCGCCGGAACTCACCGTCCTGCCATTCGGGCAGCACCGGCAGGCGGGCCAGCGCCTGGCCGATGGCCCGGCGCAGCACCTTGCCCGAGAGCCCGGCGGTCAGCGGATAGACCGGCTCGACCAGCGGCAGGTTTTCCGCGTCGCCGGCAAGTGCGATATGGTCGGGGTGAACCATGGTCGGGCGGCCGTTGAACCATTCCATGCGGCCGGAGACGACGACATGCTCGCCTGCGGGCATTGCTTTTTCGAGATAGGCGGCATGGGCATGGAAGAAGGTCAGCGCGATCTCGCCGGTGTCGTCATGGGCGTAGACCCGGTACGGGACCGACCTGTTGCCGCGTGGCGGCGGCTGGTGGCGGTCGATGCGGACGTCGAGCGTAACGATGGCGCCTTCCGCCGAGCCGGCGATGCCAGGCCGGTTGCGGCGGTCGATGACAGTATGCGGCAGCACGAACAAGAGATCCCCGGCGCGCGCGGCCCGGTCGCCGAGGTCGGCTGCTACGACTTTTTCGATCAGGGCGCCAACTTTTGGCCCGACCCCGGCAAGCGAGGTGATCGGGACAAACAGCGGATCGAGGAGGGAGGGACGCATGATGTCAGCTTATGTTGCGGCGACTGTTGCGCAAGGCTGACACCGCCTTCTATCCACGCTATATGCGCCGCCTGGGCAAGGATGTTGCAAGATGACCGGAACGAAACGATCAAGCGAGGGGCTCGATGCCCGCCGCCGCAAGCTTCTGTTTCGTTCGTGGCACCGCGGCATGCGCGAGATGGACCTTATACTCGGCAGCTTCGCCGACGCCGAGATCGGCGCCTTGACCGGCGACGAAATCGACCAATATGAGAGGCTCCTCGACATTCCCGACACCGAATTCCTGCCTCTCGTCACTGGCGAACGCCCGGTTCCGGCGGATATCGACTGTGCCGTCCTGCAAAAAATCCTGGCTTCGCGCCGGGAGATGACCTTCTGAACAACGTGTAGCCATGAGCCTTATCCCCACGATCGGTCTGCCGAAAGGCCGCGCCGGCCAGTTCATCGTCGATGGCGTCGCCGACGGCTACGAAGCCTTTGCGCTGGTGCAGGCTGCGCACGAGATCGCCCCCGACAAGCCGGTGCTGTTCGTGGCGCGCGACGGCCAGCGCCTGCCGGCGATCGTCGAGGCGCTTGCCTTTGCCGCGCCGGGCCTGCCGGTGCTGGAACTGCCGGCCTGGGACTGCCTGCCTTACGACCGCGTCTCGCCCGGCGCCGATGCCGCCGCAAGGCGGCTCGACGCACTGGCCGCAATGATTGCGCTGGCGAAAAAGCCGCACCGCGCCGTCGTCCTCACCACCGCGAATGCGCTTTTGCAACGCATTCCACCGGCTGAACTCGTCGAGGCGCAGACCTTCCACGCCAAACCCGGCAACCAGATAGACATGAACGTGCTGGTGTCGCGGCTGGAGAATTCCGGCTTCGAGCGAGTGCCGACGGTGCGCGGCATCGGCGAATTTGCGGTGCGCGGCGGCATTCTCGATCTCTTCGCGCCCGGCTGGACGGAGGCACTGCGCCTCGATTTCTTCGGCGATACGCTGGAATCGATCCGCGTCTTCGACACCGCAACCCAGCGCACCATCGGCCAACGCAAATCGATGGCGCTGCAGGCGATGAGCGAGGTGGCGCTGACGCCGGAAACTATCAGCCGCTTCCGCCGCGCCTACATCGAAGCCTTTGGCGCGCCCTCCCGCGACGATGGGCTCTATGCGGCGGTCAGCGAGGGCAGGCGGTTTGCGGGCATGGAGCACTGGCTGCCGTTCTTCTATGAGCGGCTGGAAACCGTGTTCGATTACCTGCCGGATGCGCCTGTGGTTTTCGACCATCTGGCGCATGAGGCACTGGCCGAGCGGCATACGCTGATTCTCGATCATTACGAGGCGCGCAAAAAACAGGCCGACGGCGCCTTGAAGGACGCGGTGCCCTACAAGCCGGTGCCGCCGGATCTGCTCTATCTGTCGCCCGAGAACCTGATTGCCTCGCTTGGCCCGCGCGAGGCGATAGATTTCACGGCCTTCGACGCGCCCGATGCCGGCGCGAACAAGGTGTTCCATGCCGGCTCGCGCCACGGCCGCAGCTTCGTCGAGGAACGCGCCGATCCTAACGCCAACATTTTCGACGTCGTCGTCAAACACATTTCCGACGAGCGCGCTGGACGCCGCCGTGTCGTCGTCGCCGGCTGGACTGAAGGTTCGCTCGACCGGCTCGGCCAGATCCTGGTCGAGCATCACCTTGGCAATCTGAAGCCGGTGGCGACGCTTGCCGAAGCCGAAAAGCTTGAGCCGGGGCAGGCGGGACTGGCCGTGCTGCCGCTCGAATCCGGCTTCGAGACAGAGAAACTGGTCGTCGTCGCCGAGCAGGACATTCTCGGCGACCGGCTGATCCGGCGCTCGAAGCGCAAGAAGCGTGCGTCCGACTTTATCGCCGAGGCTTCGGCCTTGTCGTCAGGCGATATCGTCGTCCATGCCGACCATGGCATTGGCCGTTTCATCGGGTTGCGCACCATCGAGGCGGTTGGTGCGCCTCACGATTGCCTCGAGATCCACTATGCCGGCGACGATCGGCTATTCTTGCCGGTGGAAAACATCGAGCTGCTGTCGCGCTATGGCTCGGATTCGGCCGAGGCGACGCTCGACAAGCTTGGCGGTGGCGCCTGGCAATCGCGCAAGGCGCGGCTGAAGAAGCGCCTGCTCGACATGGCCGGGCAGCTGATCCGCATTGCCGCCGAGCGGCAAATGCGGGCAGCACCGGCGCTGGTGCCGGCGGAAGGCCTCTATGGCGAGTTTGCAGCGCGTTTTCCCTATGAGGAGACCGATGACCAGCAGACCGCGATCGATTCAGTCATGGATGATCTAGGCGCCGGAAAGCCGATGGACCGGCTGATCTGCGGTGACGTCGGCTTCGGCAAGACCGAAGTTGCACTTCGCGCCGCCTTCATTGGGGCGATGGAAGGCTTTCAGGTGGCCATAGTGGTGCCGACGACATTGTTGTCGCGCCAGCATTTCAAGACTTTCTCGCAGCGCTTCTCCGGCCTGCCGATCCGCGTCGCCCAGGCCTCGCGGCTGGTCGGCGCCAAGGAATTGGCGGAGACCAAGAAGGGCATCGCCGAAGGCCAGATCGATATCGTCGTCGGCACGCATGCACTGCTCGGCTCCTCGATCTCGTTCAAGAATCTTGGTCTGCTGATCATCGATGAGGAGCAGCATTTCGGCGTCAAGCACAAGGAGCGGCTGAAGGATCTCAAGACCGACGTCCACGTTCTGACTTTGTCGGCGACGCCGATCCCACGCACGCTGCAGCTTGCCTTGACCGGCGTGCGCGAGTTGTCGCTGATCGCTACGCCGCCGGTCGACCGCCTGGCGGTGCGCACCTTCATCTCGCCCTTCGATCCGCTGGTCATCCGCGAGACGCTGCTCAGAGAACGCTACCGCGGCGGCCATTCCTTCTACGTCGTACCGCGCATCAGCGATCTCGCGGAAATCCATGATTTTCTGCGCGAATCTGTACCTGAGCTGAAAGTGGCGGTGGCCCATGGCCAGATGCCGCCCCGCGAGCTCGACGATATCATGAATGCCTTTTATGACGGCCAGTACGACGTGCTTTTGTCGACCACAATCGTCGAATCCGGCCTCGATATACCGACCGCCAACACGCTGATCGTGCATCGCGCCGACATGTTCGGCCTGTCGCAGCTCTATCAGTTGCGTGGCCGCGTCGGCCGTTCGAAGGTGCGCGCCTATGCGCTGTTCACGCTGCCCGCCAACCGCAAGCTAACCGATACAGCCGAGCGTCGGCTGAAAGTGCTGCAGTCGCTCGATACGCTAGGCGCCGGTTTCCAGCTGGCCAGCCACGACCTCGACATCCGCGGCGCCGGCAATCTGCTTGGCGAAGAGCAGTCGGGCCACATCAAGGAGGTCGGTTTCGAGCTCTACCAGCAGATGCTGGAGGAGGCGGTGGCCGAAGTGAAGGATTCCGGCGAGGTGCAGGACGGCGGCTGGTCGCCGCAGATCGCCGTCGGCACGGCGGTGATGATCCCGGAAAGCTACGTCCCGGATCTGCAGCTCAGGCTGGCGCTCTATCGCCGTCTTGGCGATCTCGAAAATACGGAAGAGATCGATGCTTTCGGCGCCGAGCTGATCGACCGGTTCGGGCCGCTGCCGGAAGAGGTAAAGCATCTGTTGAAGATCGTCTTCATCAAGGCGCTTTGCCGCAAGGCCAACGTGGAGAAGCTCGACGCCGGGCCGAAAGGCGTCGTCATCCATTTCCGCAAGCGGGAATTCCCCAATCCGGTCGGGCTGGTCAAGCTCATCGGCGAACAAGGCTCGCTGGCCAAGATCCGACCCGACCAGAGCGTCGTCTTCAGCCGTGACTGGGCGACGCCCGAGAAGCGGCTGGCTGGCTCAGCGGTTGTCATGACGCAGCTGGCGCGGCTGGTGGAGAAGGCGGCGTAGCAGCGCGTCGGTGGTGCTCTGGGCACAACCGCACCGGCACTTTCGCAGTGCCGTGCTCATTCGCCACGCGACCACTTCCGGTCTAGAATAGGAAATCGGCTTCGTGTATGGAGCCGCGACCCCATTGGCGGGCGATGGCGTCCGTGTGAAAGAGCGTTAGGTGCTTCGATGACGAAATGGTCGCCGAATTCGTGGAGAGCTAAGCCGATCCAGCAGGTTCCTGCCTATCCGGATCTTGCCGCGCTCAGGAACACGGAAGCCCAGCTTGCCACGTTTCCGCCGTTGGTTTTTGCAGGTGAGGCACGCAAGCTGAAGAAGCAGCTTGCAGCCGTCGCTGCCGGTGACGCATTCCTTCTGCAGGGCGGCGATTGCGCCGAGAGCTTCGCCGAACATGGCGCCGACAATATCCGCGACTTCTTCCGCGTCTTCTTGCAGATGTCGGTGGTGCTGACCTTCGCCGGCGCCCAGCCGGTGGTGAAGGTCGGCCGTGTCGCCGGCCAGTTCGCCAAGCCGCGCTCGTCCGACAATGAGACCAAGGGCGGCGTGACGCTGCCGAGCTATCGCGGCGACATCATTAACGGCATCGAGTTCGACGCCAAGTCGCGCATTCCCGATCCTGCAAGACAGGAGATGGCGTACCGCCAGTCGGCGGCGACGCTCAACCTTTTGCGTGCCTTCGCCCAAGGTGGCTATGCCAGCCTGGAGAACGTGCATCAATGGATGCTTGGCTTCGTGTCCGACAGCCCGCAGGGGGAGAAATACGAGTCGCTCGCCAACCGCATCACCGAGACGATGGACTTCATGAAGGCCGTCGGCATCACCTCGGAGACCAATTACGCGCTGCGCGAGACCGACTTCTATACCAGTCATGAGGCGCTGCTGCTCGGTTATGAAGAGGCGCTGACTCGCGTCGATTCGACTTCGGGCGACTGGTACGCCACCTCTGGCCACATGATCTGGATCGGTGATCGCACGCGCCAACCCGACCATGCGCATGTCGAATATTGCCGCGGCATCAAGAACCCGCTCGGGCTGAAATGCGGTCCGTCGCTGACGCCGGATGGCCTCTTGCAGCTCATCGACCTGCTCAATCCGGAGAACGAGCCCGGCCGGCTGACGCTGATCGCGCGCTTCGGTTCCGACAAGGTCGCCGATCATTTGCCGAAGCTGGTGCGCGCGGTGCAGAAGGAAGGCCGCAGCGTGGTGTGGTCGTCGGACCCGATGCATGGCAATACGATCGAGGCCGCCGGATACAAGACACGGCCATTCGACCGCATCCTGAAGGAGGTGCAGACCTTCTTCGAGGTGCATCGCGCCGAAGGCACGCATCCGGGCGGCATCCATGTCGAGATGACCGGCAAGAACGTCACGGAATGCACCGGTGGCGCCCGCGCCATCACCGCCGAAGAGCTGCAGGATCGCTACCACACCCATTGCGATCCGCGCCTCAACGCTGACCAGGCGATCGAGTTGGCGTTCCTGGTCTCCGATCTGCTCAAGAAGACCCATCCGGTGCAGCACAAGCAGGCCGTCAATGGCTGATACGATCTGAACTGTGATGTCATTGAAGAAGCGCCGGGCGAAAACCGGCGCTTTTTCTATTCAATCCCGCCGGTGTCGCATTTGCTCGTGCCTAACGCGCGCAAAACTGGAATCCTGCCAGGCGATGGCAATTGCATCGGGAGGCCGACATGGCTGACAGTCACAGCGGATCATGCTTGTGCGGGGCAGTGCGGTTCCAGACACGAGGACCGCTACGCGGTGTCGTCTACTGCCATTGCTCGCAGTGCCGGAAGCAGAGCGGGCATTTTTATGCGGCGGCCAACGTTGCCGACCGCGACATCACAATCACCGGCGCGGAGAGCATCACCTGGTACGAGGCCTCTTCGTTCGCCAGGCGCGGCTTCTGCAAGACATGCGGCTCTCTGCTGTTCTGGAAGCCGAGCGATGACGGCTATGTTTCGGTCATGGCAGGGCTGTTCGACGCGCCAACCGGGCTTCAAGGAGAATGCCATATCTTCGTCGGCGACAAGGGCGATTATTACGCCATCGATGACGGGCTGCCGCAGTTCGAGAAGTCGACGCCGTCGATCAAGGTGGCAGGCGACTGATTTTTGAAGAGGTCGCCTTATTCCCTTGGTCCAGCCATTGCGCTAATCCCCTGCCGGTGATTCCGAAGGGTTTTGGCATGCAGCGGCTGATCGACGCTTTTTACAACTCGGTGCGGGCGTTTCGCAAACTGGCCGCCAGCGAGGAGGCCTTCCAGCTGGAGCTGACGCTGCTTGTGCTTGCCTTGCCGCTCGGCTGGTTCCTTTCGGAATCGTGGCGCGGCTATGCGCTGCTTATCGGCGCGGTGCTGCTCATGATCATGATCGAGGTGTTGAACACCGGCATCGAGGCGGCATGCGACGCGTTCAGCCGCGAATTCAACATCGATATCCAACTGGCCAAGGATTGCGGTTCGCTGGCGGTGCTTATTTCGGTGGTAATCGCTGCAGGCGTCTGGGGCGTCGCCATCGTCGAGCGGATCCTCGGGGTACCGATCTGACGTTTCAAACACTACATGCCGGTCAATTGAGGGAACCGACATGACCGATACCGCCGGATTTCTGCTGCTCGAACGTGAGGGCCTGCCGGACGATCTGCGCTGGCTGGCCGAAAAATATCCGCGCGAGATCTGGCAGGCGCATGCCAACATCCACGGCGTGGCCAATATGTGGCTGCAGCGGCACGATATGTTCCGCGAGCTTGGCGGCATGCTCACCAGTGGTATCGGCGATTTATCGAGAAGGTAGGCTGAACGCGCCGGAATTCGCGCGCTGGTTCGCGCCGCGCCTCAACCATTTCCTCGGCAATCTCGACGGCCATCACAATGTCGAGGACCATCATTATTTCCCGGTCTTCGCCAGGGCCGAGACCCGTCTGAAGCGCGGCTTCGAGATTCTCGATGCCGATCACCACACAATCCATGAGGGACTGGAGCGCAATGCCGAGGCGGCAAATGCCTTCATCCGCACGCTTCAGGAGAGCGAAGACAAACAGCGTTTCGCCGCCGATGCCTATGCCGACGAGAACAGCCGGCTGATCGCCATGCTGACCAGGCATCTTGCCGACGAGGAAGACCTGATCATCCCGCTGATCCTCGAAAAGGGTGACCGTGCGCTCGGCATAGATTGACGATCAGCTTCCCTTGCGAAGCTCCTTCTTGGCCAGGAAGTGCGACGCCAGCCAGCCGAGGATAGCCACAACGAGGCCGATTGCCAGAGCGATCAGCAACCGCTCGTGGCGAGCCAGCGCCTGGCCGACGATGCGCTCGGCGCCCAGCCCGAACACATAACCGACCGTGCAGAACAGCGCCGCCCAGACCACCGATGAGATGGCGTTGAGGATGGCGAAACGCGCCGCGGCGATGCCGGACAGCCCGGCCGCGATACCACCGACCAGGCGCAGGCCATAGATGTAGCGGTTCGACAGCACGAAGATGTTGGGATGAGAGGTGACGAGGCGATAGGCGTGGCTGAAGCCCGGCCGGGCACGGAGCCTGATCACGAATTTATGGTCGGCGAAGCTCCGCCCCAAGATGAAGAAGAACGTGTCGCCACCGAAGGCGCCGAGCGCGGCTGCGAGAAACGCCTGCCACAGGACGAAAACATGCTGATGCGCGAAGAAACCGCCAAGGATGGCGGCGCTTTCGCCCTCGGCCACGCAGCCCAGAAAAACTGCGACCAACCCATATTGCTCAATGAGACGATGGATGGCTTCCGTCATGAAGACGTTCGCTGCTTCGACAGAATGTCGTCGATGCGCTTCACCTGCTCGGCCAGCCGGGCGATCTCGTCTCGCATGCCGATGATCTGGCTGTGGCGCAGTTCGTCGAGCTTTTCGTGTAACGCCATGATCTCGATCTCGGCCTTGAGATTAACCTCATAGTCGTGGGCGGCGTCGATTCGATCGCGCTCCGTCTGGCGGTTCTGCGCCATCATGATCACTGGCGCCTGCAGGGCGGCAACCATGGAAAGCACGAGATTGAGGAAGATGAAGGGATAGGGATCGAAGGCGGCGCGCGACAAGAGCCAGACATTGCCTGCCGTCCACAGGATCAGGAAGCCAATGAATGCCAGGATGAAGGACCACGAGCCGCCGATCCGGGCGATAGTGTCGGCAAGGCGATCTCCAAACGTCTGGTGAAAGGCGACGGCCTTGTTGGTGTCCTTGGAGATCGTGGTGCGCTCGAGCGTAGATTGCAGTACCCGGCTTTCGAGCGCGCTGAGGCCGTCCGGCTTTCGCTTCAGCCAGCGGCTTGCCAGGTCCTCGATCGTTTTGTTCATCGTCGCCTCCATCGTCAGCGATGAGGTAGAAGCTGCCGGTTCATACGGGAAGTGGTAGATTGACGCGATGGGGTCAGGAAACAATGGTGGATTTTCAGAAAATTCGCGCCCGTGCAGCGAAACGCAAAGGCGGTGAGGCAGCCCTTACGTCGCTGCTGGGTCCAATGCCTGACAATGCCGCGGTGGCAAAGATTGCGGACGATCGCATCTTGTCGACTATGGCTGAGCGGGTCTTTGCCGCCGGTTTCGTCTGGCGTGTCATCGAGCAGAAATGGCCGGGCTTCGAAGAGGCATTTCTCGGCTTCGAGCCGAGGCGGCTGTTGTTCCAACCTGACGATTTCTGGCACGATCTCACCGCCGACAAGCGCATCGTGCGCAATCCGCAGAAGATCAAATCCGTACGCGACAACGCAGCCTTCGTCGAGCGCGTGTCGAAGGAGCATGGCAGCTTCGGCACATTCCTCGCCAATTGGCCGGCGGATGACCAGATCGGGTTGATGGCCTATCTCGGCAAGCACGGCAGCCGGCTCGGCGGCAATACCGGCCAGTATTTTCTGCGCTGGCTGGAGTGGGACGCGTTTGTTGTCTCGGCCGATATGGCGGCCGCACTGCGCGATGCCGGACTCGACATTGCGGAGAGCCCGACGTCGAAGAGGGATTTGGGCAGGATCCAGGCGCAGATCAACGCCTGGGCGGCGGAAACCGGGCTGCCGCGCCGACACATTTCGCGCATTCTGGCAATGTCGATCGGCGAGAACCATCCGCCGGAAGCCTTGCGCGAATATATGGGCGAATAGGGTCGACTGTTTGGTCCAAACGAACGCCATTGCTCGACGAATTTTGCCGCGCTAAACCCACGGGCATGACAGACAAGACCGCTCCAGACATATTGCGCATCGCCGTCGCCCAGCTCAATCCGACGGTCGGCGACGTCGCCGGCAATCTTGCCAAGGCACGCGAGGCGAGGGCGGATGCCGCCCGCCAAGGCGCCGACCTCGTGCTGTTTACCGAGCTTTTCCTTGCCGGCTATCCGCCTGAGGATCTGGTGCTGAAGCCCGCCTTCCTGAAGGCCTGCGAGCGGGCGGCGGAGGATTTCGCCGGCGATACCGCCGACGGCGGCCCGGGTTTCGTCATCGGCACGCCGTTGAAGCGCAAGACCGGCACGCACAATTCGATCATCTTTGCCGATGGCGGCAAGATCCTTGCCGAACGCTACAAGCTCGATCTGCCGAATTACGGTGAGTTCGACGAGAAGCGCGTCTTCCAGGCCGGCCCCGAGATCCAGGGGCCGGTCAATTTCCGCGGCGTGCGCGTGGGAGTGCCGATCTGCGAAGATATCTGGGGCGAGGTTGCCGTCTGCGAGACGCTGGCCGAAAGCGGCGCGGAAATCCTGCTGGTCCCGAACGGCTCGCCCTATTACCGCGGCAAGGTCGACGTCCGCCACCAGATCGTCATCCGCCAGGTCATCGAATGCGGACTGCCGATTATCTATGCCAACCAGCTTGGCGGCCAGGACGAGCTGGTTTTCGATGGCGCATCGTTTGCCATAGGTTCTGACAAGACGCTGGCCTTCCAGATGAGCCAGTTCGAGGAGACGGTCAACGTCACCACCTGGAAGCGAAAGAATGACATCTGGTTCTGCTCTGACGGACCGATGTCGAAAATCCCGGAGAAGGAGGAGGCCGACTACCGCGCCTGCATGTTGGGCCTGCGCGATTACGTCAACAAGAACGGCTTCAAGAATGTCGTGCTCGGCCTCTCCGGCGGCATCGATTCGGCGATCTGCGCGGCACTTGCCGTCGATGCGCTCGGCGAGGAACGGCTGCGCGCCGTGATGATGCCTTACCGCTACACTTCGAAGGACTCGCTCAAGGATGCCGAGGACTGCGCCCGCGCGCTCGGCTGCCGCTACGACATCGTGCCGATCTTCGAGCCGGTCGAGGGTTTCCTGCACACGTTGACACAGCTTTTCGAGGGCACCAAGGAAGGCATCACCGAGGAAAACCTGCAGAGCCGGGCCCGCGGCACCATCCTGATGGCGATTTCCAACAAGTTCGGCTCGATGGTGGTCACCACCGGCAACAAAAGCGAGATGTCGGTCGGCTACGCGACGCTCTATGGCGACATGAATGGCGGCTTCAATCCGATCAAGGACCTCTACAAGATGCAGGTCTATGCGCTGTCGCGCTGGCGCAACGCGCATGTGCCGCCGGGTGCGCTCGGTCCGTCCGGCGAGGTGATCCCGACCAACATCATCGACAAGGCGCCCTCGGCGGAACTGCGAGAGAACCAGACGGACCAGGATTCGCTGCCGCCCTATCCGGTGCTCGACGACATATTGGAGTGCCTGATCGAAAACGAGATGGGTGTCGACGACATCGTCGCGCGCGGCCATGACCGGGCGACGGTGACGCGCGTCGAGCACCTGCTTTACGTCGCCGAATACAAGCGCCGGCAGGCGGCACCCGGTGTGAAGATCACCAGGAAGAATTTCGGCCGCGACCGCCGCTATCCCATTACCAACCGGTTCAGGGATGGCGGGTAGGCGATTGGCCTGTTTAACGGTTTAGCCATGGCCAACCTTGAAATCAGCTTCGACCCGTCGCGGATCGACTTCCGGGCGACGTCCGACATTTTGAAGGAGAGCTATTGGGGCAGTGGCCGCAGCGACGAACTGCACCGCCGCGCCTTCGCCAACTCACTGTGCGTCGGCGCCTATGTCGGCGGCAATCAGGTCGGCTTCGGCCGGGCGATCACCGACCGTACGGTATTTGCCTATCTCGCCGACATAATTGTCTGGCCCGGGTATCGCGGACAAGGCATCGGAACCCGGCTTGTCCAGGCGCTTATCGACCACCCGGACGTCAAGACGGTCACGCATTGGAGCCTGTCGACCAACGACGCCCATGCGGTTTACGAGAAGCTCGGCTTCAGGCCTTCCACCGACGGCCGCTATATGCGCTTCGACCGTATCCCGGCAACCTGAACAGAGGCAGCGCACAACCCGCGATTGTTGCAAAATCGTCTCACTGCTTGGACCAGATGCGCTTTTGGCTATCTACTGACTTGGCGCGGCGTTGAGGCGTCTCTATAAACACCTCTCCGCGATTCCCCTTCAGGAGGAACCGAATGCTAGGATTTGACATCGTTATGCGAGGCCGCGAAGCCTAGGTCTTGGTCAGTGCGCCGCGAGATAGCCTCGCGGCAAGGCTGAACCGAGGCAGGTATTTCGCCGCTGCCGGTCGCCGCCCCTCTACAGGGCCGCCAAATACGCCAAACCTCCGCATCTCCGGGCGCCAAACGGCGCCGACGCGGTTTTTCAATTTCTACTTTCGTGGGATCGGGCTCGTTTGCGCCCGAATGACATCATGACTCGTTTTCGAATAGATTTGCGCGCGGGCGCCTTTCGCAGCGTTCTTGGCTTCACGCTCAGCCATTGGCGGCGTCAGCCGTGGCGGCTTGCCGGCATTATGGGCACGTTCCTGCTCTCGACCTTGGCCGACGTGCTGACGCCGCTCTATTCCGGCCGGCTGGTGGATGCCGTCGCCAGCAGTGCTGCGGCCGACGATGTTGCGTGGAACGCGGCGACAGCGGCCTTTTCGATGCTGGTGGCCCTGGCGCTCACCGGTGTCGTGCTGCGCAATCTGGCCTTCATGGCCATTGTCGAGCTGACGTTGAAGATGATGGCGGATATCGCCGCCGACGCCTTCCACCGCGTCCAGCGCTTCTCCACCGACTGGCACGCCAACAGCTTCGCCGGATCGACGGTGCGCAAGATAACGCGCGGCATGTGGGCGCTCGACCTGCTCAACGACACGATCCTGATCGCGCTGCTGCCATCGGTCGTCATGCTCGTCGGCTCGACGCTGCTGCTTGGCTGGTTCTGGCCGCTGATGGGTGCTGTCGTCGCCACCGGTTCGGTTCTGTTCATCGCGGTGACGACGATGCTGTCGCTTGGCTATGTCGCGCCCGCGGCAAGGCTTGCCAATGCGTGGGATACACGGCTCGGCGGCTCGCTGGCCGACGCGGTGAGCTGCAACGCCGTGGTCAAGGGTTTTGGCGCCGAGGAACGCGAGGAGACACGGCTTGCCGAGGTCGTCGCTAAATGGCGCGGCCGCACGCGCCGCACCTGGATGCGCGGCACTGTCAACGGCACCACGCAAGGGACGATGCTGCTGCTTTTGAGGGCAGCGGTCATCGGATTCTCCCTGCTGTTGTGGTCGTGGGGGCAGGCGAGCGCCGGCGATGTCGCCTTCGTGTTGACCTCATTCTTCGTGCTGCAAGGCTATCTGCGCGACATCGGCACGCATATCCGCAATCTGCAGCGCTCGATCAACGACATGGAGGAACTGGTCGACTTCCAGTCCGAACCACTCGGCATTGAGGATCGGCCCGGAGCCAAACCGATCCGGATCACCGATGGCCGTATCACCTTCGACAAGGTCACGTTCCATTATGGCAGCCACCGCCTGCCGCTCTATCGCGACTTTTCGGTGGACATCGCGCCGGGCGAACGGGTTGGGCTGGTTGGCCATTCGGGCTCCGGCAAGACGACATTCGTCAAGCTGATCCAGCGCCTCTACGACGTGACTGCGGGCAATATCCTGATCGACGGCCAGGATATTGCCAATGTGGCGCAGGCGTCGCTGCGCGCACAGATCGCGATTGTCCAGCAGGAACCGATCCTGTTTCACCGGTCGCTGGCCGAAAACATCGCCTATGCCCGGCCGGCCGCCACGCAGGCCGAGATCGAGCACGCGGCGCGATTGGCCAGCGCGCATGACTTCATCGCCAATTTGCCGAAAGGCTATGGCACGCTGGTCGGCGAGCGTGGCGTAAAGCTATCGGGTGGTGAGCGTCAACGCGTTGCAATCGCACGCGCCTTTCTTGCCGATGCGCGCATTCTCATCCTGGATGAGGCAACGTCGAGCCTCGATTCGGAATCGGAGGTGCTGATCCAGCAGGCGATGGAGCGGTTGATGGTCGGCCGCACGACGCTGGTCATTGCCCACCGGCTGTCGACGGTGCGGGCGCTGGACAGGCTTTTGGTGTTCGATCGCGGCCGCATCGTCGAAGAGGGCTCGCATGACCAACTGATCCGGCTGCAAGGCGGCATCTACCGCCGGCTGTTCGAACGCCAGGCGCTTGAACTGACCAAAGGCATGGTGATCTGACGGTTGCGGCGCCGCGCGTCCTGATGGACGCGTGGCGCTGCAGTCTTTTCTTCGCCTTCGTCATGTTCTATGTCTGCCGCAGAGCGCGGGGGCGCGTCTTGTCAACAGCAAAACCATCCGGTACGCCCCGCTCATGACAGTTACCGTCCGTTTCGCCCCGTCACCGACCGGCCGCATCCATATCGGCAATGCGCGCACCGCTCTGTTCAACTGGCTGTTCGCCATCAAGAACAAGGGCCGCTTCATCCAGCGCTTCGACGACACCGACGTTGCCCGTTCGACGCAGGAATTTTCCGACGCCATCCTTTATGACCTGCATTGGCTGGGCATCTTCCCCGACGCCACGGAGTATCAGTCGCGGCGGGTCGAAGTCTATGATGCCGCACTGCAGAAGCTGAAGGAGGCGCGCCTCGTCTATGCCTGCTATGAGACGCCCGAAGAGCTCGACCTGAGGCGCAAGGTGCGCCGCACGCGTGGCCTGCCGCCAGTCTATGGCCGCGAGGCGCTGACGCTGGCACCCGAGCAGGTGGCGGAATATGAGGCCGATGGCCGGCGGCCGCACTGGCGCTTTCTGCTGCCCAACTTCAGCAGCGATCCGCTGCAGCCGGAGCGCACCGAAATCCACTGGAACGACCTGGTGCGGGGCGAAGAGACCGTCGACCTCGCCTCGCTTTCAGACCCGGTTCTGCGGCGTGAGGACGGCACCTACCTCTATACATTGCCTTCGGTTGTCGACGACATCGACATGGGCGTCAGCCATGTCATTCGCGGCGACGACCACGTCACCAATACCGGCGTCCAGATAGCCCTGTTCCGAGCACTTGGCGCGGAGCCGCCGGTGTTCGGCCACCACAATCTCCTGACAACGGCATCAGGCGAGGGACTTTCGAAGCGCACCGGCGCGCTGTCCATCCAGAGCCTGCGTGAGAGCGGCATCGAGCCGATGGCGATCGCTTCGCTGGCGGTGCTCGTCGGCACCTCGGAAAACGTCGTGGCGGTGCCAACGATGGCCGAGCTAGCCGAGCGCTTCGATCCGGCTGCAACATCGAAATCCGCCGCCAAATTCGACCCGGACGAGCTCTTCGTGCTCAACCGCACGCTGCTGCATCACATGCCGTTTTCCGAGGCGCGCGACCGGCTGATCGTGCTCGGCATCTCCGGCGAACAGGCCGAGCCTTTCTGGCTGGCGGTGCGCGGCAATCTCGACAGGCTGGCCGATGCGGCGATCTGGTGGCGTACGCTTCGAGACGGTCCAGAGGAGCCGGCGGAGTTTTCCGACGATGACCGCGACTTTCTTCGCCAGGCGTTCGAACTGCTGCCGGAGGAGCCTTGGAACGGCACCGTCTGGAAAGACTGGACCGGCAAGATCCGAGAGGCGAGCGGCCGTAAGGGCAAGGCGCTGTTCATGCCGCTCAGGCTGGCGCTTACGGGACAGCCTTCGGGTCCGGAGCTTGCAGATCTGTTGCCGCTGCTGGGTCGGGAAGGAACGTTGGCCCGACGACCCTGACCTTGCGCTGTTCTGGCGGGGGCAGGGACGTCGGCGAAGGCACGGGCTTGACGGCAAGGCGTCTGATCGCCTCACGGTCGAGACCGTCTTGCGCATTGGCCAAGGACTCCGGGTCGGCGCCCGGATCAGGCCTAGCAACCGGCAGCGGAATGAACGGGGTACTCTCTACATTCGCCTCAGATTGTGCCCGGGTTGGCGGGTTGCCGGCGATGATCTCGAAATTCTGCGCGGCATTGCAGCCGCAGGTCGGCGGCCGCGGCATGTCGGACTGCTTGTAGAGGTATGCCGTCGGCAGTTCGATATAAGGCCTGCCGGTCACCGAAGACGTCATGGACGCCGAATCGCCATTCATGCCGCGCGTGTAGAAAACCTGCATTTCTGTGCCGGGGCAGCTCGATTCGCAATTCTTCTGGTCGCGCTCGAAATCGCCCAGTGAGGCGGCATTCGACATCGGAAAGAAATAACCGTCGCAGGTCCGCACGCACATGGTGCGGAATTCGCCTCGCGGCTGCCCCAAGTCGTCGGCGTTGTTGAGCATGGTGCGGATGTTGCCCGGCTGGCTTAGCTCTTCGGCCTGGCTGGGCCCTTCAGGCTGGTCGGGCGCGCCCGGTTCACTTGCGTCACTGCCCAAAAGCTGGTCGAGCAGGTTTCGCTTGCCGTTTTCACGGCTGGCTTCGCGGACCGGCGCGGGCGTCCGCGCCGCATCATCGCGGCAGCCATTGGCGTAAAGCAACGTCAATATGCGCGCGCGATCGCGTCGCGAACCACCGCCGGCAAGGTCGGCGCGCTTGGCCTGCAGGGCGTCGAGATTGGCTGCCATGCGATCGATGGTGGCGTCGAGTGCCGCGCATGCGTTGGCGTTGCGGCGAGACAGCGAAAAGCCGCAGCCGGCGCTGCTGGCCTGGCTGACGGCCTTTGAAATCTGCTGGCGCTGCCGGACGATTGCGTCGTCATATTTCCTGAACAAGGCCGGTTTGCCGCCGCCACCACGAGAAGCGGCGGCAAGATCGGCTTCAAGCTGGCGGCAGAGGCGCGGAGCGGGCTGCGCCTGAGTGACGGCAATGTCGCACAGTAGCAGGGCACCGAGCAGCGCGGCGGCACGCGTCAGCTTCCAACATGCGCCCGTCATCCCTCCGAAACTCCGCCTGTCTGCCGTTCTGAAAGCTACCGCGCTTGCGGTTAACCGTTTGTTTAGCATACCGCCGATTCCGGCTTCAGCCCAAATGCGCGATGGCTTGCGCCTTGTGCGGGGCTTCGATCACGACGAGTGCTGGCATGTCGACCACGCCACACGACGTATTCGGACAGAGCCAGAACCGCGACATCCTGGCGCTGCACGAAAAAGGCGTATTCGCCCAGAAGAATGCCCGGATCCAGCAATGCCCGGAGGCTTGGCATGACCGCGATTACCCGTCGAGCCGCACTGCAATTTGGTCTTTTGTGCCTGGCGATGCCGGTTGCCATGGCGCAGGAAAAGCCCATCACGCCGGATTGGGGTACCAAATTGGTCGAAGCTGCCCGTGAGCAGATCGGCGTCACCACACTCTACGATCCGACCTATACACGCCTGGCCTATCCGGGCGGGGACGTTGAGCCCGAGCGGGGTGTGTGCACGGATGTCGTGATCCGTGCCTATCGCCGCGCCTTCGATCTCGATCTGCAAGAATTGGTGCATGAGGATATGCGGGCCAATTTTGCCGCCTATCCGAAGGCTTGGGGCCTGAAAGCGCCGGACCGCAACATCGACCACCGCCGTGTGCCCAATCTTGCGGTCTATTTCGAGCGGCGCGGTGCCGCCTTGCCCGTCAGCCAAGACCCGGCCGACTATCGGCCTGGGGATCTTGTCGCCCAGATGCTGCCGGGCAATCTGCCGCATATTGCCATCGTGTCGTCCAATCGCTCCACTGTGGTGCCGACAAGAAGGCTGGTTATTCACAATATCGGCGGCGGCGCCAAAGAAGAGGACACTTTGTTTGCCTTCAGGCAGACAGGACATTTCCGGTTCAGGCCAATCTGAGAAAGCCCGCGGCTACCCCAGATCGACGATGGCTTGCGCCTTGTGCGCGGCTTCCACCACGGCCAGTGCCGTCATGTTGACGACGCCGCGCGACGTGACGGACGGGGTCAATATGTGCGCCGGGCTATCGGTGCCGAGCAGGATCGGGCCGACATGCAGCGCGTCCATCATCGTGCGCAGTGCCGTCAGCGTGATGTTCGCCGAATCGAGATTGGGAAACACCAGCAGATTGGCTTCGCCCTTCAGCCGCGAATGCGGATAGACGCGTTGGCGCAGCTGCTCCGACAGTGCCGAGTCGGCATGCATCTCGCCGTCGCATTGCAGGTCGGGCGCGATGCGCGCCAGGATTGCCGCTGCCTGCCGCATCTTCATGGCGCTTGGCGAATCGCGGGAGCCGAAATCAGAATGCGACAGTAGCGCTGCCTTGGGCTCGATGCCGAAACGCTGAATTTCCTCGGCCGCCAAAACGGTCATTTCCGCAATCTCCTCGGCGGTCGGGTCGACCGAGACATGGGTATCGGTGAGAAAGATGATGCCGCGCTGCGAGATCAGCATGGAAAGCGTCGACAGGTCGCGATCCCTAATGCCGGCGCGTGGCCCGATGATCAGCGTGACGTTTCGCAAATGGCGCTCGAAACGGCCTTCGAGGCCGCAGACCATGGCGTCGGCGTCGCCGCGCTTCAGGGCAAGGGCGGCGATCACCGTATTGTCGGTGCGCACCATGGTGCGCGCCGCTTCCGTAGTCACCCCACGCCGGCCGGCAAGCTCGATCAAAAGGTCGACATAGTGGCGGTAACGCGGATCGTCTTCCGGGTTGATCAAGCCGAAATCGACGCCCGGCTTGATGCGCAGCCCGTAGCGCTTCAGCCGCACCTCGATGACATGCGGGCGGCCGATCAGGATCGGTTCGGCAATGCCTTCCTCGAGCACGACCTGGGCGGCGCGAAGCACGCGCTCGTCCTCGCCGTCGGCATAAATGACGCGTTTGGCGCTCGACATCTTGGCCATCGAGAACACCGGCTTCATGACCAGGCCGGAGCGGAAGACGAAGCGGTTCAGCTTGTCGATATAGGCGGCGAAATCGGTGATCGGCCGGGTCGCGACGCCGGTCTCGCAGGCTGCCTTAGCGACGGCAGGGGCAATGCGCAGGATCAGCCGCGGATCGAAAGGCGAGGGGATCAGGAACTCCGGACCAAAGATCGGCGTCTCGCCGGAATAGGCACGTGCGGCAACGTCGGACGGCTCTTCGCGGGCAAGCGCTGCAATCGCTCGCACGGCAGCCATTTTCATCTCTTCGTTGATGGCGCTTGCGCCGCAATCCAGCGCGCCACGGAAGATGTAAGGAAAACAGAGTACGTTGTTGACTTGGTTGGGGAAATCGGAGCGGCCCGTGCAGATCATCGCGTCGGGCCGCGCTGCCCGCGCCGCTTCCGGCATGATCTCGGGATTGGGATTGGCCAGCGCCAGGATCAGCGGCTTGGGCGCCATGTGGTGGAGCAATTCCGGCTTCAGCACGCCGGCGGCAGACAGGCCGAGAAACACGTCGGCGCCGGGCAGAACGTCGGCCAGCGTACGCGCCTCGGTATCCTTCACATACGGGTTTTTCCAGCGGTCCATCTCCTCGACACGGCCTTTATGGGCGACGCCGAACCGGTCGGTGACCCAGATGTTTTCGACCCGCGCGCCGAGCGAGACCAGAAGGTTGAGGCACGCAAGCGCCGCAGCGCCGGCGCCTGACGTGACTATCTTGATGTCCGAGATGGACTTGCCGGCGAATTCCAGCCCGTTGAGCACGGCGGCAGCGACGATGATGGCGGTGCCGTGCTGGTCGTCATGGAAGACCGGTATGCCCATGCGGGCTTTCAACTGCTCCTCGACCTCGAAGCATTCGGGCGCCTTGATGTCTTCCAGGTTGATGCCGCCGAAGGTTGGTTCCAGCGCCGAGATCGTCTCGACCATGCGCTCGATGCCCGGTGCGTCGATCTCGATGTCGAAGACATCGATGCCGGCGAACTTCTTGAACAGCACCGCTTTGCCCTCCATCACCGGCTTGGAGGCGAGCGGACCGATATTGCCGAGGCCGAGCACCGCCGAACCGTTAGTGACAACGCCGACCAGATTGGCGCGGGCTGTATAGTCGGCAGCGGTTGCCGGATCGTCGCGGATTTCAAGGCAGGGGGCGGCGACACCCGGCGAATAGGCAAGCGCCAGGTCGCGCTGGTTGCCGAGCGGCTTCGTCGCCTGGATTTCAAGCTTTCCGGGACGGGGGTGCTTATGGAAATAGAGCGCTGCTTCGTCGAGGTCGGATCGGGCCGCCTTCTTGCTTTCGCCTGTCATGACGGCCGCCTCCTCAGTTCAGTCCGTTTGGTGTTTTGAGTCTCTTAGCATGCAGCCGAGCCTTTTCGAGGGGTGATATGTCGCAAGCGCGAGCTTATGGCTTCGCATCGCCCGCCGGCCTGTACGGTCTGCCATTGAAATGTTGGGGCGATAGGCGCGTTGCTGGAGCGAGCTGCGAGCCGAATGTCTGCTTCAGGTGGTTTGCGGACGATTAGGTATTCTTTCGCTAGTTCGCTGTGGGGCTGTTGCTCCTATAAAGTGCACGAAAGAAACTCTTGGAATAGCGATCGTACCAAGCGGCAGCCCACTCGCCGACAAGTCGCTCTGTCGACGACACCCTACGCCGGTAGTCGACTGTTCGGCGGATACCTCCTTCTTCCTCAAGCTCGATGTCCAGGTGAGTAAACTTTGGGGCCGCATCCGAAAACCTGAGATACATGTATGCAAACACCGCGATATGACGTTTACCCATTGATAAGCAACGATTTTCTATCGCCACCACCGCAGACTGGACTGTAGCGAAATCCTCTAGCCTAACCGCTCGTTCTAGACGAACGAAGTCAAGGAACAATCTCCTGTCGGCAATTGCAAGGTTGCCGTCGGCCGTGTCTCGAACCCCGTGCGACAGCAGTTTTTGCGCAACAAAGCGATAAATAGACGCCATTCGCCGGTCTCATTTTCATGTGCGAGGCAGGACATAACATGCGGACTAACCCTAGTCCTTGTGAACTGGGCGCCGTTTTGAGCATAATGTTGCCCTGTTTCGGCTTGCCTGAGGGCGCCTGTTGCCCGCCGTTTTCAGCGGGTATCAAGCCTTGGATTCTGCCACTAAAACGCGCTGACATAGAGGCCGCCGTCCACCGGTATGTTCTGCCCGGTCAGGTAGCCGGCATGGACCGAGCACAGGAAGGCGCAGATCTGGCCGAATTCCTCCGGCGTGCCGAGTCGCTTGGCCGGAACGTTGGCTGCCGCTTGCGCCTTGCGCGCGGCGGCGGCGGCCGGATCTTCGGGCGTGCCGGCCTCGTGCGGGCCGCGCAGCCGGTCGGTGTCGAGCTTGCCGGGCAGCATGTTGTTGATCGTCACATTGCGGTCGATCACCGTCCGCGCGACGCCTGCCAGGAACGAGGTGAGGCCGGCGCGGGCGCCGGACGACAGGTCGAGGCCGGGGATAGGAACATAGACCGACAGCGAGGTGATGTTGACGATGCGGCCGAAGCCGCGCGCCGCCATGCCGTCGATCACCGCCTGAACCAGCTCGACTGGGGTCACCATGTTCTGGGTGACGCCTTCGAGGATCTTTTCGCGGTCGAGCGCACGGAAATCGCGAAACGGCGGACCGCCATTGTTGTTGACGAGGATGTCGGGATCGGGGCAGGCGGCAAGCAGCGCCTTCTGGACATCGGGCTTGGATACGTCGCCGACGATTTCGGTCACCTTGACGCCGAATTTCTCGCGCAGTTCAGCGGCAGTTTTGGCCAGCACGTCGGCGTTGCGGCCATTGACCACCAGATCGCAACCTGCCTCTGCCAGTGCCATGGCGCAGCCGCGTCCCAAGCCTTTGCTCGAAGCGCAGACGATGGCCTTCTTGCCGCGAATGCCGAGATCCATGGTGATTTTCTCCTCTGATTGCCGCGGCAACCTACCCGTATGGCTGGACCAATCGCAACCGTCATACGCTTGTTGCATGAATCGGGGCATAGCCTCACGCGAAAGCAACGGTGACAAATGATGTCCGGCGCAGAGCCCCGCACTTTCCGCAGCATGTTCATCTCCGACGTCCATCTCGGATCGAAGGCGGCGAAGGCCGAGTTCCTGATCGATTTCCTGCGCCATCACGATGCCGATATCATCTATCTCGTCGGCGACATCGTCGACGGCTGGCGCTTGAGACGGAGCTGGCATTGGCCGCAGAGCCACAATGACGTCGTCCAGAAATTGCTGCGCAAGGCGCGCAAGGGCGCCAGTATCACCTACATCGCCGGCAATCACGACGAGTTCGCGCGCCAGTTCCAGGGCGTTCATTTCGGCGGCATTGTCGTCGCCGACCGCGCCATCCATGAGACCGCCGATGGCAAACGCCTTCTTGTCATCCATGGCGACCAGTTCGACACCGTCGTCCATAATGCGCGCTGGCTGGCCTATCTCGGCGACTACGCCTATGACGCGGCGATGCTGGTCAACCGCGTCATCACGCGCCTGCGCCAGGTGCTCGGCCTGCCTTACTGGTCGTTCTCGTCCTGGGCCAAGGTCAAGGTCAAGAAGGCGGTGAATTTCATCGGCTCGTTCCAGACCGTGCTGACCGAGGAGGCGCGCCGCTCGCATGTCGACGGCGTGATCTGCGGGCACATCCACCATGCCGCGATCGAACGCTATGAGGACGTGCAATACATCAACACCGGCGATTGGGTGGAGAGCTGCACGGCGGTGGTCGAGCATTTTGACGGCCGGATTGAGATCCTGCACTGGGCGCATGTCCTGCCGGAGACTCCGGTCGGCAGCGAGGTGCTCGTGCCGATCGGCATCAAGGGCAGGGCAGTCCGGGCGGCTTGACCAAATCCGGCCGGATCTCGCTTCAATCGGTTAGTCCAGCGGTTTCATCGACTTTTTCGCCGTGTTAAGCAGCGGCAGGTGTGGCGGGCCGACCCGGCTGAATGCCGTGCCGACGGATCGCCTGTCAATGTCCTCGCTGCCGCCGCTTTCGCCCGAACAGCTCGTCAAGCCACGCCATTTCGAACTGCGCATGAGCTTGATCTTCTTTACGCTCTTCGTTCCGCTCGGGACGCATGTGCCGTATTTCCCGCTGTGGCTGCAGGCGAAGGGGTTCCATGCCGAACAGATAGCCGTGATCCTCGCCGCGCCGATGTTCCTGCGCGTGGCGACGACGCCTTTTCTTACTGCGCTGGCAGACAAAGCGAGCGACCGCGCCAATGTCTATGTTGCGCTCGTCGCCGCATCGCTGATCCTGTCCGCCGGCTACCTCCTGCCGCCGACCTACGCAACGGTACTTGCCGTGTCGTTGGCCCTGACGGTCGTCTGGACGCCGCATTCGCCGATTGCCGATTCGCTCGCCCTTTCAGGTGTTCGCCGCTTCGGCTCGAATTACGCAAGCATGCGCAAATGGGGCTCGATCTCCTATCTCTGCGCCAATCTCGCCGGCGGTTTCATCCTGTCGGCGAGCGGTGCCCAGGCTGTCCCGGTGATCATCTTCGCGGCGCTGTGTGCCGCGCTAGCCGCCGGACTGATTGCGCCGCGCCTCGGCCGTCCACGCCGCGCCTCGCCGCTTTCGGCCGCCGATATCCAGCAATCGGCACCGAAACTCCTCAACCGGTACTTCCTCTATTTTTCGACAGGCGTCGGCGTCATCACCGCCAGCCACGCATTTCTCTACGGTTTCGTGTCGATCTACTGGAAGTCGATCGGCATCAGCGATTCGGTTGTCGGGCTTCTGTGGGGGTGGGGAGTCGTCGCCGAGATATGCATGTTCGTCGTTTTCACCCGCGCTTTCGCCTCCTTCTCGGTCGTCTCGATCATGCTGATTGCCGGGATTGGCGCGATCGTGCGCTGGTTCGCCTTTCCGCTGATCTGGCCGCTTGGGCTTGGCGTTGGCGGGTTTTTCGCGATCCAGACGCTGCACGCGGTTTCGGTGGCGCTGGTGCTGATCGGCCTGCAAAAGATGATCGGTGAGACGGTCGCGGAAGAACGCACCGGGGCGGCGCAAGGCATCGCCTACTTCTCCAATGGCTTCTTCATGGCGGCGGCGACGCTGATTTCCGGTCCTCTTTACGACCGCTTCGGCGCGAATGGCTTCTTTGCGATGATCCCGATCGCCCTGACGGGCCTGGCTCTGATCGGGCTTGCCGCGCGTTCAGCCCCACAGCGCCCGCTCGGGCGGTGACACCAGCGAACCTTGGTAGACGAGACCGGGAACGCGGTCGCGGGCCAGCAGCAGCGGACCGTCGAGATCGACGAAATCGGCATCCTGCGCCAACAGCACGGCCGGCGCCATCGCAAGCGATGTGCCGACCATACAGCCGACCATGACACCAAGACCCAGTTCGCGGGCGCGGTCGCGAAGCACGAGTGCAGCGGTCAGGCCACCCGATTTGTCGAGCTTGATGTTGACGGCGTCGTAAAGGCCGACAAGCGCTTCAAGGTCCTTCGCCTCGTGCACGCTTTCGTCGGCACAGATCGGTACCGGATGCGCGATGTGGCGAAGAATACCGTCATGTCCCGCCGGCAGCGGCTGTTCGATCAAGGCGATACCGTGCTCGGCGGCAAAGGCGAGGTTTGCGACGATATTGTCGTCATTCCAGCCCTCATTGGCGTCGAGAATGATTCGGCTGTCGGGTGCTGCCGCCGTCACTGCGCGGATGCGCGCGATGTCGTTGTCGCCGCCGATCTTGACCTTGAGTAGCGGGCGCTGGGCGTTAGCGCGGGCCTGCGCCGCCATAGCCTCCGGCTCGGCGAGCGACAATGTATACGCCGTCTCGAGCAGCCGTAACGGAACGGTTCGTATCGTATGCGCCACCGGTGTTCCGCTGATCTTCGCTTCCAGGTCCCAGAGCGCGCAATCGATGGCGTTGCGTGCCGCGCCGGCAGGCATGGCATCGAGCAGGGCGATGCGGCTGATGCCGCGCGCGATCTCGCTGCGCATCGCCTCGATCGCGTCGCGCACACCCTCCATGGTCTCGCCATAGCGCTTGTAAGGGACGCATTCGCCGCGTCCTGTACGGCCGTTTTCGGTGATGGCGCAGGAAATCACCTCCGCTTCGGTCTTCGAGCCGCGCGAAATGGTAAAGGTCCCGGCTATCGGAAAGCGCTCGGCCTCGACCGAAATGACACGCGCCATATTTTTCTGCTCCAGCTGTGCGACAAGGAGGATATCGGCAAATCGACAGGTCGGCCCCGTCAGGCTAAACAGGATGCCATGTTGACCATCCGCAAACGCGACGCAAGCGGCCCTGCCAAGGAGCCCGACCACCAGCCGCGCATCGCGATCGGCGAGGAGGGCGACGTTCTCGGCTGCGCTTTCTCGGGAACCTGGACGACACGTACCGTTGCCCTGGTCGATGCCGAGATGCGCAAGATCGAGAAGCGCGGCGGCTTCAAGACGCTGGCGCTCGACCTTTCACAAATCGAGAAGATGGACACTGCCGGGGCGTGGCTGATCGACCGCCTGGTCAGCAGCTTCGAAAAGAAGGGCGTCGAGATCACGATGCAGGGGCAAAGCGAGATTGCCTCCATCCTGCTCGGCGCCGTCGGTGATGCGGTCCGACGCGAGGCCGAATCAGGTCCGGCAAAGCCGCCCAACTTCATCATTCGCGGGCTCGAGGCGGTTGGCCGGCGCGTTTATGAGATGCGCGACGATTTCCTGGCCGCAATGAATATCCTCGGCGCCACGATACGCGGCTCTCAGATGAAGCTTGGCCGTGGCCATGGCGTCAACATGGCGGCGATCTTCAATCAAATCGATCGCATGGGTGTCGGCGCCATACCGGTAGTCGTGCTGATGTCGGCCATCGTCGGTGCGATCGTTGCCCAGCAAGGCGCTTATCAGCTCAGCTATTTCGGCGCCGACATCTTCGTCGTCGACCTGGTCGGGGTGCTGATCCTGCGCGAGCTCGGCGTGCTGATGACGGCGATCATGATCGCCGGCCGCTCCGGCAGCGCGATCACCGCCGAGATCGGCTCGATGAAGATGCGCGAGGAGGTCGATGCGCTGAAGGTGATCGGTCTTAATCCAATCGGCGTGCTGGTGTTTCCGCGGCTGGTCGCGCTGGTCGTCGCGCTGCCTTGCCTGACGATCATCGCCAACTTTGCCGCGCTGGGCGGCGGCATTTTGGCTGCATGGCTCTACTCCGATATTGCACCGGCAGCGTTCATCGACCGGCTGCGTGTCGCAATCGACCTCAGCACCATTTTTGCCGGCCTGATCAAGGCGCCGTTCATGGCCATGATCATCGGCATAATTGCCTCGGTCGAGGGCATGAAGGTTGGCGGCAGCGCCGAATCGCTTGGCCAGCATGTGACCGCCTCAGTGGTGAAGTCGATCTTCGTGGTTATTATCCTCGACGGGCTTTTCGCCATGTTCTATGCAGCGATCGAGTTCTGACATGGCGCTGCCGGGCACAAACACGACCAAGGTGGCGGCGAAAGCCAAAGAAGACGAGATCGTGCTGTCGGCGCACGATATCACGGTGTCGTTCGCCGACCAGGTTGTTCTCGACAAATTGTCGCTCGATATCTGGCGCGGGGAGATTCTCGGCTTCGTCGGTGCCTCCGGTGCCGGCAAATCTGTTCTCTTGCGCACCATCCTTGGCTTGACGCGCAAGCAATCGGGAACAATCAAACTGTTCGGCGTTGACGTCGAGAAGGCAACCGAAAGGGAGCGCCTTCGCATCGACATGCGGCTTGGCGTGCTGTTCCAGCATGGTGCGCTTTTTTCGGCGCTGACGGTCCTCGAAAACGTCCAGGTGCCGATGCGCGAATATCTCGATTTGCCGAAGAAGCTGATGGACGAACTTGCCATGCTCAAGGTCGAGCTGGTCGGATTGCCGCCGGATGCGGCGCAGAAATTCCCCTCCGAGCTCTCCGGCGGCATGATCAAGCGTGCTGCGCTGGCGCGCGCTCTGGCGCTCGACCCGGATATCGTCTTCCTCGACGAACCGACGTCCGGGCTCGATCCGATCAGCGCGGCTGAGTTCGACGAATTGGTCGTCAAGCTGCGCGATACGATGGATTTGACCGTGTATATGGTCACGCACGATCTCGACACGCTGTTTACGGCGTGCGACCGCGTGGCGGTGCTCGGCAACAAGAAAGTGCTGGTCGAGGGCACGATCGACGACATGCTCAGGAGCGAGGAACCCTGGGTAAAATCCTATTTCCGCGGAAAACGCGCCCGGCAACTTGATCTTGCGGCGCGCGCATAGCCATAAGTGAGCAATGGAAACCAGGGCCAACTACGTCATTGTCGGCATTTTCACGCTGGCCGCGATCCTCGCGGCTTTCGCTTTCGTCTATTGGACGGCGGCAATCGGCGAAAAGGGTGAGACGACGGTGCTGCGCGTGCGCATTCCAGGCTCCGCTTCGGGGCTCGGCCGTGGCAGCTTCGTGCTGTTCAATGGCGTCAAAGTCGGCGACGTGCGCCGTGTCTATATCGACGTCGACAATCCGACCGCTGCTATCGCCGACACCGAAATAGACCGGAATACGCCTATCACCAAGTCGACGCAGGCCGATATCGGGCTTGCCGGCCTCACCGGCCAGGCCAACATCGAGCTCAAGGGCGCCGACCCCAAAGAGCCAAAACTTCTCGACGAGGCGGAAAAGGAAGGCCGTGTCGCCGAGATCGTTGCCAACCCGTCGGCGGTCACCAACCTGCTGCAGACGGCGCAGAACATCTTCACCCGCGCCGACAAGGTCCTTTCGGAGCTCGAAGGCTTCACCAAGGATGTTCGCGGGCCGCTGACGCAGACCGTCAACAATGTCCAGACCTTCTCCGATGCACTGGCCAGGAATGCGGACGGCGTCGACAAGTTCCTGGCCAGCGTCAGCTCGCTGGCGGACGAACTGAAGGGTGTTTCGGGCAAGCTCGACGGCACCCTGAAGGCGGCGGAAGGGCTACTCAACGCCGTCGACAAGGACCAGATCAAGAGCATCGTCGCCAATGTCGACACGGTCACTTCCAACCTCAAGGAAACCAGCAAGCAGTTCGACGCGGTCATCAAGAACGTGGACACCGCGGTAGGCTCGATCAACGAGTTCGCCCAGAAGACGCAAGGCACGCTGGCCAAGGTCGACGGCGTTCTCGACGGCATCGATCCGGCTGAAGTTCGCACCGCGCTGGCCAATATCCAGAAGGCCAGCGAAAACGCCAATGAAGCTGCCGCCGACATCGCCAAGGTGACCAACAAGTTCGCCAACCGGGCCGACGACATCGACGAAACCATCAAAGACGCGCACCAGCTCGCAGGACGCCTCAACGATGCCTCGGTGCGAGTCGACGGTATCCTTGCCAAGGTCGACAAACTGCTCGGCTCCGGTCAGGCCGACGGCGTCATGGCCGATGCCAGGGCGACGCTCAAATCGTTCAAGCAGGTCGCCGACACGCTGAACGCCCGCCTCGGCACCATCACCGACAATCTGGCGCGGTTCTCGGGACAGGGGCTGCAAAACGTCGAATCGCTGGTCCAGGACAGCCGTCGTTCGATCAACCGCATCGAAGAGGCGGTGACCGACCTCAGCCGCAATCCACAGCGGATCCTGTCCGGCGGCGAGGGTGAGGTCCGGCAGTTCGACGGCAGGGTGCGCCGTTGACTTCGGCCTGCGCCCACCGCAAGAACATAGCTTGCGGATGCGCGTTGTTTCCACGATCCGGGGGGGATCGCGTTTGAAGTCGATCAGTTCAGGCAGCGTCAGATCGAGTGGGTTCAAGACCGGAGCGGCACTGCTGGCGCTTTCGCTCGCCGGCTGCGCGGCGCTGGGCGGCAAGCCGGCGCCGCTGGATACGTTTGAGCTTTCGGCGCCGTCGCTGGAAGCGCGTGCCCACAGCCGTCGCCAGATACTCATCGCTCAGCCATCGGCGCTCAAGGCGCTGGACAGCCAGAACATCGTCATTAAGCCATCGCCGCGATCGATCCAGTATCTCAAGGGCGCGCAATGGGCCGACCGGCTGCCGATGATCGTACAGGCGCGGCTGGCAGAGACGTTCCAGCGCTCGGGCAGCTTCACCGGCGTCGGCAAGCCAGGCGAGGGGCTGGCGATCGACTATCAGGTGATCGTCGAGATCCGCTCGTTCGAGGTGCGTGTCGACGGTGGCGAACATGCCGAGGTCGAGCTGTTCGTGCGCCTGTTGAACGATCGCAACGGTGAAGTGCGCGCTTCGAAGACGTTTAGCGCAATCGCGCCCGTTTCGGGCAATGGCAACCAGGCCTATGTCGGCGCGCTCGATGCCGCGTTCGGCGATGCGGCAGGGCAAATCGTCCGCTGGACGGACACCGTGATCTGACACAGCCGGAACTGCCGGCACGGCACTCTACAGCGCCAATGGAATTCAGTACGGCATGAAAAAGGCGGGAAATCCCGCCTTTTCGTTTGTTCTCTGTCGCCCGCTTAGTGCAGGCGGCCGCTGGCGTGGGCCAGCATGGTGTAGACCTTGCCGGTGTCCGACGTCAGGTAGGTCTGCGCCATGATGTTGTCGCGGTCGTTGCGCGACACGTCCTTGAGCAGCTTTTCGAAATCGTCGCAGTAACGATCGACAGCAGCGCGGAACTCCGCCTCTGACTGATATTTGCGGCGGATCTCGTCGAACGTCTGCTGGCCCTTCAGCGTGTAAAGTCGGCGTGTGAAGACGTCACGCTCGCCACGCCGGTAGCGGTTCCACAACTCGATCGACGCATCGTGATCGATGGCGCGTGCGATATCGACCGAGAGCGAGTTCAGCGATTCCACGACATGAAGCGGCGAACGCGCAGCGGGAGCCGGGCGCGGCGCTTCGGCAGGCGCTGCCGGCTTGGCGTCGTCTTCGCGTGATGCACCGGTCAGGAGGTCACGCACCCAACCGCCCTGCGGCGTGCGGCCGTTGGGGTCGCGCTGGCGCGGCGCTTGGTCTGCGGGACGTTCGAGGTCGAGCGTGCCGCGCAGCGCCGTCTCGCCCGAAGGCGCCTGCGGTGCACGGCGCTGTTCGGGAGCCGGAGCCGGGCGACGTGGCGGTTCGGCGGGGCGTGCGGCAGGCGCTTGCGGCGCCGGACGCAGGTTGCGCTGTTCCGAACTGTCGGCGCTGCGGCCAGATTTCGCAACGATTTCAGAAAGTTCCTTCAGCGCGTTGATCTGCTCTGAAACGGCACGGCGGATAGCCGTGGTTGATTCCTTTGCCTCTTCCGGCATCTCGATGACGCCTTTCTTAAGCTCGGCCCGGGTGAGGTCGAGCTCGCTCTTGATCGAGCCGGCGGTACGCCGCATCTCCTCGGTCGCATCGGCAAAGCGCTTGGTTGCCGAATCGACCACTTCGGAAATCGCGGTACGGATCTTGTCGGCGGATTCCAGCGTCTTGCCTTCGGCGTTCTGCAGCGTCTGGCCGACCAGATTCTCGAACGAGCGCATGACCCTTTCGAGATCTTCCGACTTCTTGACAAGGCCGACGGCAAGGTCCTCCAGCGACGATTGCCTTTCGAGTGTGTGCTCAAGATTGCTCTGGGCCGAGCTCAACAGGTCCGAGGCACTGGAAAGCAACCGGCTGTGCTCGTCGAACTTGGTGGCGATTGAAGCAACCTCGCGCAAGGTCGACGACGACAGCTCGGTGAGCCGCGTCGTGTTCGAATCGACCAGGCGCGCCGAGCTGGCGAAGGTCTGCGCGGTCTTTTCGGTAGTCGCTGCGAAGCTTTGCGTGCTGCCGGTCAGGCGTTCGTCGACCTGGCCGAGATTGGCCGCCGCCTGCTCGATCAACTGACCGAGCTGCGAGCTGGAGGTGGTCATGCGGCCGATGAGGTCGGCAACGCTGTCGGCAAGCGTCGAGCGCGCGCCTTCGACGGCCGACAGCGTTTCGGCCGTGCGGCTGGCGAGGGCGTCGACGAGGGCGGCGTTTTGAGTGCGCAGCTTCTCGGTCGCACGTTCGGTGACCTCTTCCATGCTCTTTTGCAGCTCGGAGCCGCCCTGGGCGAAGCGCTCGACCAGAGGCCGTGCCGTCTCGTCCAGGATTTTCGATATTTCGGCCGAACGTGCCGCAAGCATCGTATTGAGCTCGCGAGTATTGGCACCGATGGACTTTGCAGCGTCATTGGTGCTCTGGCCGATATGCTGGCCGACCGCGGTGAAGGTTTCGGCGATCGAGTTGGCGCGCGAGACCAACTGCGCCTCGGCATTCGAGACCTGTTCATTGAGCTTTTGGCCCATTGTCTCGGCGGAGTAGGCGAGGCGGTTCTCGACGCTGGCGACCTGCTCCTCGACGCGGGCCGCAGTGGCAGCAGCACTCGATGCCAGGCGTTCGTCGGCACCGGCAAGCAGTTGCTCGATTTCACGGGCATGGACGGCGAGTTCCTGGCCAGTCTGCCTGGCGCGTTCGGCAACCCGCTGCTCGGTGCTGGTGAAGGCACCGACAATGGTGTCGGCATGTTCGCCGATTGCGGTGCTGCTGTCGGCAATGCGGGACACCAGACGATGATCCGCCTCCTCGAAGATGCGGCCGATCTCGGACGCACGGGCCGAAAGTGCTTCGGAGCCTTCGGCAATGCGCGAAATAAGTTGCTGGTCGGCGGCATCGAAAATGCGGCCGAGATCCGACGCACGTGCCGCGAGAGCTTCGGCGGATTCGCCGATGCGCACGCCCAGCCGCTCGTCGGCTGTTTCGAAATTGCGCAGGATGTCGCCGGCACGTGCAGCCAGCGACTGGGCCGTTTCGATGGCGCGAGAGACCAGCCTGTGGTCCGCCACGTCGAAGGTGCCGGCAATCTCACTTGCTCTGGCTGCCAGCTGATCGGCCGTCTCCTGGGCACGCGCGAACAAGGTGTTCGACGTGTCGTCGGCGCGGGCAATCAGTGCGCTCGACGTATCCTCGGCGCGGGCGGCGAGGCGACGATCCGCCTCTTCAAAGGTGCGGGCGATGTCCTCCGCCCTGGCGAGCAGGGCGGCCGAGGTCTGCTCGGCGCGCTCGGCGATCTTGCGGTCGGCATCGCTGAATGCCGCGCCCGCCTGCTCATGCAGCGCGCTGGTAACTTCCATGACCTTCTCGCGCAGCGCGCCGGCGACGAAGACCGCGCTTCTTTCGAGCACACTGCGCACGTTGTCGACACCCGTCGACAGCGCCCGCTCCATTGTGCTGGCGCGCTCTTCAATGATGCCTGTCTGCCGGCTGAACGCCTGCTCGATCTTTTCTACGTCCGCAGCGATCGCATCGGAGATGTCGGTGCTCCTGGCGGCGATCTGGTCGATATGGCCGGACAGCGAACGGTCGACATCCTTGCGCGTTTCGGCGAGCCTGGAGAGATCGTCCTGCAATGCGCGGGTCAGCATGTCGCGGCCCTCGCTCAGCTTGCCGACATGACCGGCGACGATCTCGTCGACTTCGCTGCGGCTCATTGCAAGCCTCTCCAGATCGGCTTCCAACGCGCGCCTGAGGATGTCGCGGCCTTCCGCCAGTTTCTCAACCTGGCCGGCAACCAGCCCATCGATGCTCGAGCGGCTTTCCGCCAGCTTGGCGAGATCGTCCTCGAGCGCCTTCGACAGGGTCGAGCGGTCCTGGACGAGCTTCTCTGCGTGGGTTGCGACAAGGCTGTTCACGTTGCCGAGATCGGCTTCCAGCGCACGCGAAAACTGCGCGCGATTATCGGTCAATAGCTGCGACTGATCGGCGATGGCGCCCCTGATCGTGCTGAGATCGGCCTCCAAGGCGCGCTTGAGGATGTCGCGACCTTCGGCCAGCTTCTCGACCTGGCCGGAAACCAGTCCGTCGATGCTCGAGCGGCTTTCGGCCAGCTTGGTAAGATCGTCTTCCAGCGCGCGCTTGAGGATGTCGCGACCCTCGGCCAGCTTCTCGACCTGGCCTGCGACCAGCCCGTCGATGCTCGACCGGCTCTCTGCCAGCCTGGCAAGATCGTCCTCGAGCGCCTTTGACAGGGCCGAACGGTCCTCGGCGAGCTTGTTCATATGTTCGGAGACGACGCCCCGCACGGTCTCGAGATCGGTCTCTAGTGCCCGCGACAGCTGACCACGATCCTCGGCCAGCTTCTCGGATTGGCCGGCGATGACATCCTTGACAGTGCTCAGATCGGCTTCGAGCGCACGCTTGAGGATGTCGCGGCCCTCTGCAAGCTTTTCGACCTGGCCGGCAACCATCACATCGATGCTCGAGCGGCTTTCGGCCAACTTGACGAGATCGTCTTCGAGCGCCTTCGAAAGGGTCGAACGGTCTTCGGCGAGCTTGTCCATGTGATCGGAGACAACGCCCCGCACAGCCTCCAGGTCGCTCTCCAGTGCCCGCGACAACTGGCCACGGTCTTCCGCCAGCTTTTCAGACTGGCTGGCGATGACGCCCTTGATCGCGTTCAGGTCCGATTCAAGCGCGCGCTTGAGGATGTCGCGGCCTTCGGCCAGCTTCTCGACCTGGCCGGCAACCAGCCCATCGATGCTCGACCGGCTTTCGGCCAGCTTGGCAAGATCGTCTTCAAGCGTCTTCGAAAGCAGGCTGCGGTCATCGGCGAGCCTGCCAGAATGATCGGCGATCAGGCTCCTGATGTCGGACAGGTCGTTATCGAGTGACTGGGAAAGCCCGCTGCGGTCTTGCGCCAATTTCGCCGAATGAGCCTCGATGAGGCCATTGATGCCGGCGATGTCGGCTTCCAACGCACTGGCGAGTATGGCGCGACCCTCGGCGATCTTTTCGACTTGACCGGCGACGAGGCCGTCTATGCCGGCGCGACTCTCTGCCAGCTTACCGAGGTCGGCCTCGAGCGCGCGCGAAAGAATGCTGCGGCCTTCAGCGAGCTTGCCGACGTGTCCGGCAACCATTTCATCAATTATCGTGCGGGCTTGCACGAGTTTTCCAGAGTCTTCGTTCAAGGCCTGGGCAAGCCTGTTGCGACCCTCTTCAAGGCTTTCGAGATGGCTGCCCAGCGAAGCGTCGATCGCTGCGCGCGATTCGTTGACCTTGCGCAGGTCCTCTTCAAGGGCGCGCGAGATCAGGCCGCGGCCTTCGGCTAGCTTCTGCACCTGGTTGGCCACCGCTGCGTCGATTTCGGCGCGACCTTCGGCGAACTTCGCCAGATCGGCCTGCATTGCCGCCGCCATCCGGTCGCGGCTTTCGGAAAGCTTGCGGCTGTGGTTCTCGACGGCTTCCTCGATGCCGGCGCGAGCATCGGCAAGCCGCTGGATGTCCGTATCGAACGAACGCGATACGACATGGCGCGCCGCTTCCATGCGCCCGGCGAAATCGCCGGCGCGGGCTTCAAGCATGGTCGAGGTCGATGAAATGATGTCGGCCATGTCGGCGCCGATCTGGGTCTTGCCCTGATCGATCATCGCCGACAGCGTCTCCCTGCTATCCTGGAAGGTGTGGGCGATTTCGCGCGCGCGCTCGACCAGCGTCTCGTTGATCTGGCGTGCGCGAGCCTCCAGCGCGGCGTTGAGCTTCTGCGTGCCGGTGTCGAGCGCCTCGGCGCGGGTCTGGAACTCGCTGATCAGCGCCTGGCCACGTTCAGCAAGCGTCCGCTCGATGCCGTTGAGGCTGGCTTCGAATTCCGAATTGAGTGTGCGGGCGGCACCGCCGAGCAGCGACACCATGCCGCTCGTGCGGTCGTCGAGCAGGTCGGTCAGCGACCGCGTCAGGCCATCGGTGGTGTCCGTCAGCTTGGCGATCCGGGTGTCGAGCAGGCTGGCGAAGGCCTCGCCCGACGTCGACAGCCGATCGGTGATCGATTCGAGCCGGCCTTCCACCGAATCGAAGATCGACATCGAGCTTCCGTTGATCCTATCGATCAGCGTGTCGCCGGATTCGTTGATCGTCATCGACAGCTTGGTCGAGGCGTTGAGAATGCTGTCGCGAATGATATCGCTGGCGGCGTTGATCTCGTCTTTCAGTGTCTCGTGGGCGCCGGTGATCGAGGCGCGCACGCGCTCGGCATGGGTGACGACCGCTTCGCGCTCGCTGCCCAGCCCGTCGACCAGCGAGCGGATGCGGGACTCGTTCTCTGAATAGGAGCGCTCGATCTGGTTCACCTCGCTGTGGACCAGCGTTTCGAGCTCGACGGCACGCGCAAGCGTGCGTTCGATGCCTTCGCCCATGGCTGCCACCTCGCGGCGAACCGCTTGGCCGATCATCATGACGCGATCCTGGGCAAGATTTTCCGGCTCGGCCAGACGGAAGGCCACCTCGGTCATCGACTGCGCGGCAAGGCGCATCTCCTGAGCGCGGCGAATCATCACTGCGAATGCCCAGAACAGGATGACGGGCACGATTGCCGCGACCGCCAGGCCGATCAGCTCCGGACGGGCGAAAAACTGATCGAAGGTGCGGATGTTCCAGATGCCAGGTCCGAACAACAGGTTCGCAAGGCCGCCAGCGCCGGCGATCCAGGCCAGCGAAACGAAAGCCACGACCCAGTAGATCGTGTTCGAGGCGCGCCGATTGAGGGTGTGCAGGAGCGTCTTATAGTCTTTTTGACGATCGTCGTTGGCCGGCGAGAAAGCTGCCGGCTGCGAGCCATTGCGCGTTGCGACAGGACGCAACTCAGCCGGCTTGGCCTTTGGCGCGGGTTTTGCGATCTGGCTTTGATTGGCGGCAGGTGCCGCGTTCTGGGTCTGGTCCGGGGCAGGCGCTTCGTTCTGGCTGCGACCTTCGCGCGCCAACTCGTCGGCGGCTTGCGATATTTGCGCTTCGAGATCTTCCATGGATGCAGCCATGTCGAAGTCGCCGCCGGCATCGCCGCTCAGATCGATATCAAGTGCCTTTTCAAGTTCCCTGGCTACGTCGCTGTCGAGCGTTCTTGTCGTCGTTGGTTTCTTCGCCATGCCTTCGCTACCCTGTACAAGCTGCCGCGGGACTTATGGTTCTGCTTATTGATTCTGCCTAGCGTGTCCCGCGCAGGAGGCTGAAAATGGACCTGTCGTATCGTAATGACACAGCCGGGTAAAGAAAACATGCATTCCGCCCGATACGTAAAACTTTAAATATAAGGTTAACACAGCCGTGATTCCGGCGCCGTTATCGCGACATTTTTCCGGGCCAATCATTAACCCGTTGTCCACCGGATACGCCTAGTTTTTGCGGCGGTCGAAGAACGGAGTCTCAAAGTGATACGTGGCGAAAACGGCATTGCGTTCTCGATGCCCGGCGGCGACGTGTCGGGGACAGCCGGGGCGCGGCCGATCGACCTGGCGCATCTTGCGCGCCAGACGATGGGCGATCGGAGCCTCGAGCAGGAGGTGCTGGCTCTGTTCGTGCAGCAGGCGCTGTCGGTGCGCGACAAGATCGTCGAAGCGGATGTTAGGCAGCGGCTGCTATTGGCACACGAGCTCAAAGGCTCGGCGCGCGGGGTCGGCGCCTTCGCCATTGCCGATTGCGCCAGCGCGATCGAATGCCGGCCCGAAGACGCCAGCACGCTGAAGCGGCTTGGCTCGCTGATCGAAGAAGTGCGCGACTTCGTCGCCGCCATCAGCCGATAGCGCTTATTCCCAAAACGCCACACAGCGGCGCTTTGGCGCCGCAGTTGACTTGTCCGGCAGAGTGATTATGTCGGCTCAGACTCCCTTCAGGTGACAAATGACCAAGCTGACCTTCATCGCCCATGACGGCACGCATTTTGACGTGGATGCCGAAAACGGCTCGACCGTCATGGAAAATGCGATCCGAAATGCGGTGCCGGGAATAGAAGCGGAATGCGGCGGCGCCTGCGCCTGCGCGACCTGCCATGTTTATGTCGACGAAGCCTGGACGGCGGAGGTCGGCGAGCCGGAAGCCATGGAAGAGGACATGCTGGATTTCGCCTACGAGGTCCAGCCGAACTCGCGGCTGTCATGCCAGATCAAGGTGCGCGACGCCCTCGACGGGCTGGTCGTGCGCGTGCCGGCCCGCCAGGGCTGAAGCCGATTTTTGCGGCTGCCGCTTGGCAGCGGACCAATGGTCATGCAGTGTCGCGCCGTTTTCCCATAAAGGCGCATGCTTCATGACCGCTATCACCAAGACGGACGTACTCATTGTCGGGGCAGGGCCTGTCGGCCTGTTTGCCGTATTCGAGCTCGGCCTCTTCGACATGAAGTGCCATCTGATCGACATCCTCGACCGGCCCGGCGGGCAATGCGCCGAACTCTACCCGGAAAAGCCGATCTACGACATTCCGGCTTGGCCCTCGATCTCGGCGCAAGGCCTGGTCGACAAGCTGCTTGAGCAGATCGCGCCGTTCAAGCCCGAATTCACCTATAGCCGCATGGTTTCGAGCCTGGAAAGATTGGAGGACGGCAGCTTCCGCGTCATTACCGACGAAAACGAGGTGTTCGAAGCCAAAATTGTGGTGATTGCCGCCGGCGGCGGTTCGTTCCAGCCGAAGCGCCCGCCGATTCCAGGCATCGAACCCTATGAAGGCAAGAGCGTGTTCTACTCGGTGCGCCGGATGGAGGACTTTCGCGGCCACGACCTCGTCATCGTCGGCGGCGGCGATTCGGCGCTCGACTGGACGCTGAACCTGCAGCCGGTTGCCAAGAGCGTGACGCTGGTGCACCGGCGGCCCGAATTCCGTGCAGCGCCCGACAGCGTCAACAAGATGTATGCCATGCAGGAGATGAAGCAGCTGGAATTCCAGGTCGGACAGGTGACTGGCCTGACCGGCGCCGACGGCCAGCTCGCCTCCGCCACCATCAAGGGGCCGGAGGGCGATATCGAAGTGCCGTGTACGCGGATGCTGCCGTTCTTCGGCCTGACGATGAAGCTCGGCCCAATCGCCGAATGGGGCCTCAACCTCCACGAGAACCTGATCCCGGTCGACACCGAAAAATTCCAGACGTCGGTGCCCGGCATCTTCGCCGTCGGCGACATCAACTGGTACCCCGGCAAGCTGAAGCTGATCCTGTCGGGCTTCCACGAGGTCGCCTTGATGGCGCAAGCGGCCAAGCGCATCGTCAGCCCCGGCGAGCGCATCGTTTTTCAGTATACGACCTCGTCAACCAGTCTGCAGAAGAAGCTCGGCGTGATCGACTGAGCCTCGCCATATTTTCGTCGGGCCGGTCTACTCCGCCAGGGCTGGAGCCACAGCCTCGGCATGGCCGCGAAGCGTTTTCTCCTGCATCAGCCAGAGCGTGATGAGCGACAACAGCAAGATCGCGGCCGCGGCAAGAAAGATCATCACGAACGGCATGGCCGAGGCGATATGGCCGGCCGGCTGCGTGCCTTCGCTGGCCAGCGGCAGCCCGCAACCAAGGGCGACGGCACCGAGCATAGCGACGCCAAGCGCGCTGCCCAGCGAGCGCAGGAAGGTGAGAACGCCGGTCGCTACGCCAAGGTGCATGCGATCGACGGCGTTCTGGACCGAGACGGTGGCAACCGGAAAGGTCGTGCCTGTACCCAGGCCTACGCAGGTCGTCAACACCTCGACGAGCAAAAGTGAGGCATGCCCGGCGACCAGGCTGAGCACGCCGAGGCACAGGATCGAGAAAACAGTTCCGATCATGGCAATGCGCTTATAGTGGAAAAAGCGCGGGATCATTCGCGCGCTGAATGTCGCACCGGCCACCGTGCCGAGCATCAGCCCAAGCAACGCGGTGCCCGATTGACTGACCGACAGGCCGACGACCGATTGCAGGTAGACCGGCAGATAGACCGACAGGCCGACATTGGCGGCCTGCAGTAGGAACATCGACAATGTGCCGGCGAGAACGATCGGATTGCCGAGCACTTCGAGCGAGATCAGCGGTTCGGCCGCGCGCATGAGCCGCAGCGCGAACGCGCTCCAGAACACCGCCGAGCAGGCGAGCAGTCCAAGGATTTCAGGCGACAGCCACGGATACTCGCTGCCGCCCCAGTTCAAGGCAAGCAGCAGCAGCGAGGTGGCCGCGACCAGAAGCAGCGCGCCGAGGCCGTCGATGCGGTGATGTTTTGCGGCGATCGGCAGCTTCTTGAGCGGGTTGTTGATGATCGCCATGGCCAGCAGGCCGAGCGGAATGTTGATCCAGAAGATCAGCGACCAATGCAGATGTTCGGCGAAGGTGCCGCCGAGGAGCGGCCCCGCGATGCTGGCGACGGCCCATGTGCCCGAGATCCAGGCGGCGTATCGGGCCCGCTCGCGCGGCGGCACGAGGTCGCCGATCACGGTCTGCGTCAGGGCGAACAGGCCGCCGCCACCGGCGCCCTGGATCGCCCGGCCGACAACCAGGACCAGCATGTTAGGGGCCGTGGCGCTGACCAGCGAGCCGGCGAGAAAGATCAGGATTGCAGCATAGACGGTCGGCCGGCGACCATAAATATCGGAGATCTTGCCGTAGAGCGGCGCCACGGCGGTCGCGGTCAGAAGATAGCCGGTCACGATCCATGGCAGATATTCGGCATGCCCGAGCAGACGGGCCATCGTCGGCATCGCCGGCGCGACGATGGTCTGGTCGAGCGCCGCCAGCAGCATCGACAAAAGCACGCCGCCGATGATGGCGTTTTTCTCGGTTTCGGTCAGCGGCGCGCTGGTTTCCACCATCGTTTGCTTGTCGACAGCCTGGTCCATATCCGTTCATCCATTATGCCTGCGTGCACGTCCGCGACGGGCTGGGAAGCATCTAGGTACGCCGATTGGCGTTTGCCGGAGGCTGATCCCTGCGAACCTGGCATATGTCGTTCGCTATAGGCCGATTTCGACAGCGGCTCGAAAGTTTTCCGAAGCTGGCACTATGTTTCGGCAAAATTGGCTTTGTCCGACGACGCGGAGTTCAGCCGGGAGCGAGCCGGCCGTTCTCAATGCGCTCGATGCGATAGTGCAAAAGCCGCAGGATGCGGCTTTGGAAATTGGCGCTTTCGACGCGATCGAAGCGCATCTGGTCCTGGTCGTGTTTGGCAAGCATGGCCGCAGTGATTTTTGCGGCCTTGGCCTTTGCCAGTTCGCAGGTCTTTTCCGGGTAGCTCGCCTTCAAGGCGTCTTCTAGTTCGCGGCCGTGGTTCTTGGCAATCTCGACGTGGCGTTCCTCATGGCGCTTGATGTCGGCGGACAACGTATCCCAGAACAGCCTGACGCCGGCATCGGCTTTGCGCGGGCGGCGCCACTCAGGAAGGATGACCTTGACCTTGACGGTGACGACAGCGTCGGCAATCCAGCACGAGCCCGGCTTTTGCGCATAGCTGACGCGGGTGGTGAACGCCATCTGGGTAGCTCCCGGATGCCGCGACCCGGTGCTTTTCACCTGAGGCCCGAGTTTCGACAGCTGGGTCTCGATGTCGTCGAGCGTCCTGCCGCCGATCGGGAAATAACTATATGTCTTGACGAGAGTTGCAGCGCCGGCCGGGAATGCGGTCAGAGCGAGCATCAGGGCGCAGAGGAGGGATCGTTTCATCGTGTTGCCTCTTTCCCCACCTTGCTTTACCGCCGTCCTCGGCGCAACGGAATTGATCCCCCGCCACGCCGCGAGATCGAACATGGTTGATGGGCAATGATGACAGGGCGATGGCAATTGGCGCACGGACGCCATCTCGACCTTGGCGGCAAGGCCGTGGTCGTCGGCATCCTCAACATCACGCCGGACAGTTTTTCCGACGGCGGCCTGTTCGATGCGCCGGAAAAAGCAGTGGCTCAGGCGCGCCGCATGGTCGAGGAGGGGGCCTCCGTCATCGACATCGGCGGAGAATCGACACGTCCCGGGGCGTCTGCGGTCTCCGCAAAGGAAGAGCAGGCTCGCATATTGCCGGTCATCGAGGCGCTCGCGACGTCTGGCGGAACGCTGATCTCGGTCGATACCTATCGCGAGGATACGGCCCGGCTTGCCGTCCAAGCCGGCGCGCATATCGTCAATGACGTCTGGGGCCTGCAGCGCGAACCGGGCATTGCCCGGGTCGCGGCCGAAACCGGCGCTGGCCTTGTCGTCATGCACACTGGACGGGACCGGCAGAAACTGCCCGACGTGATTGCCGATCAGCTCTTCTTCCTCAGGAAGTCGCTGGAAATCGCGCGGCGGAGCGGTGTTGCCGACGACCATATCGTGCTCGATCCGGGCTTCGGCTTTGCCAAGGAGACGGCAGCGGAAAATCTTGACCTGATGGCACGGTTTTCCGAGCTTCATGCGCTGGGTTTTCCACTGATGGCCGGCACATCGCGAAAGCGCTTTATCGGCACCGTCACCGGCCGCGACGCAGCCGCAAGAGGCGCCGGGACCGCGGCCACCAGCGTTATCCTGAGGCTCAAAGGCGCGCATCTCTTTCGCGTCCACGATGTCGCAATCAACGTGGATGCGCTGGCCATCGCCGATGCTATGCTGGCACGTGAGATCGGGGAAAGCTGAGCCATGTATGTCATCCGCATGAAGAACTGCGCCTTCTTTGCCCGGCACGGTGTGCTGGACGAAGAAGAGACGCTCGGCCAGCGCTTTTATGTCGATGCGGCACTCACGGTGGATCCCGGGCAGGCGCTGGTCGAGGATTCCATCGAGGACACCGTCAATTACGGCATCGCCTTTGCGGTCATCGAGAAGATCATTACCGGCGAACGGCGCTTTCTGATCGAAGCGCTGGCGCTCGAAGTGGCGAGGGCGCTGACGGCGCGGTTTCCGCAGATCAAAAAGGCCGAAATCACCGTGCGCAAGCCAAACGCCCCGGTGCCGGGTGTGCTCGATCATGTCGAGGTGACCGTTGTCTGGCCAGAATAGTAATAACAACAACACCGTCTATCTCAGCCTTGGCGGCAATCTCGGTGATCCGGCGAAGTCGATGGCTGCGGCACTGGGCATTCTGGATGCCAACGAGAGAACGCGCGTCGTTGCCGTTTCGTCGCTCTACCGCACGCCGCCCTGGGGCAAGCTCGATCAGCCGGATTTCCTCAACGCGGCGGCCGAAATCTCGACCGCGCTCGCGCCACGGGCTTTGCTCGACCTTTGCCTCGACGCCGAGCGAAAACTGAAGCGGGTGCGCGAGGAGCGCTGGGGTCCACGCCTGATCGATATCGACATTCTGGTGTTCGGCGACCGCATCATCCACGAGACCGGACTGGAGGTGCCGCATCCGCGCATGCTGGAGCGCGCCTTCGTGCTGGCGCCGCTGGCAGAAATTGCGCCGGAGCTTGTGGTCGACGGCAAAAGCGTATCGGAACGGCTGGCCGCCGTCGACACATCGGGCATTGAACGGCTGCCGTCAGGCCGGGATTGGTGGAAAACCTGACGCTGCCGCCATCGGTGCCTGAAATCAGCCGGAGAACCCACCTCCGTCGAGGAACATTTGTTCGTCCGGTGTCGTCTCGCGGCCAAGCATCCTGTTTCGATGCGGAAAGCGGCCGAAGCGCTGGATGATGTCGCGATGCTCGATCGCATATTTCAGATAGATCGGGGCTTTGGCGGCGGTAAGCTCTGCCGATTTGAGCTGATCGGCGAGGTCCTCCGAATGCTCATAGGGCAGATAGAGAAAAACGCGGAGCTCTTCGTCGAGTGCCAGGTCATGGCCGGCAGCGATCGCTTTCCCGGCGAAATGCCGCGCCAGCGGGTCCGTGGCGTACATGTGGCCGGTGGCGCGAAAGCAGTTTCGCGGAAACTGGTCGAGCAGGATCATCAGTGCCAGCGACCCTTCGGCGTGTTCGGACCAGCCGTCGCATTCGCGGCGGGCGGCGGCAAAGTGCAGATCGAGAAACCGGGTGCGGAAGTCGGCATCAAAGGCGTCGTTCTTCTCGAACCACGCGTCCTCCCCGGCGTCGCGCCAGAATCTGGTGATGGAGACAGCGCGCTCGTCCAGTTCGTTCATCATTCGCGTCTTTCCAACGTTTAATCGGCCGGTTCGGATTTCTGCAGCACGCCGGCGGTCTCCTCGTTGAGCGCCTGGCCCACGCGCCGTGGCGTGCTGAGCGGCGTCGGGATGGGGGTGCCGATATTGCCTTTGAGGAAGCGCCGCCCGGCGCGGATGCCTTCTGCCTGTTGAAGTTCGAAACGGGCAGCATCGCGGCGGCGGACGTCCTCGACTACCTCGGCGACCTCTTCCGGATCGACGCCGAGAGCTTCCAGTGTCGAGCCGCCGAAGACAAGCGCCGATTCGAACGTCTCGCGGAGCTGATAGTCGACGCCGGCACGAATGAGCTGCAACGCCGTGCCGCGGTCGAAAGCCCGCGCCAGCACCGTCAGCAACGGAAACTCCGCCTTGATGAGCTCGGCGATGCGCACGGCGGCATCGGGCTTGTCAACGCAGATCAGCACGGCGCGTGCGCGCCCGGCTCCCGCGGCACGCAGGATGTCCAGCCGCGTGCCGTCGCCGTAATAGACCTTGAAGCCGAAATCGGCCGCTGCCTGGATCATCTCGACCTCATTGTCGATGATCGAGACGTCGATGCCGCGCAACAAAAGCGGCTGGCTGGCGATCTGGCCGAACCGGCCAAAGCCGATGATCAGCACGCTGCCGGTCAGGCCGTCGGCGACATCGACGCCTTCAAGCGACTGCTCGTCGCGTGGCGTCAGATACCGCAATGCTATGATCGCTAAGGGCGTCAGCACCATGGAAATGATGACGATGGCGGTCAGCATCGCATTGGCCTGGCTATCGATGATACCGACAGCCGCCGCTGCGGAATAGAGGACGAAGGCGAATTCGCCGCCTTGCGCCATGAAGACCGCGCGCTCGAGCGCTTCCCGGTGGCCGGTTTTGAGAATGCGGGCGACGATATAGATGCCGATCGCCTTCATCATCATGTAGGCGACGACATAGATGGCAATGAGCTGCCAGTTGACGACGACCACATGCAGGTCGAGCGACATGCCGACGGCGAGGAAGAACAGCCCGAGCAGAATGCCGCGGAACGGTTCGATGTCGGCCTCCAGCTGATGGCGGAAGGTCGATTCCGACAAAAGCACGCCGGCCAGGAAGGCGCCCATGGCCATCGACAGGCCGGAAAGCTGCATGGCGAGCGCCGACCCGAGCACGACCAGAAGGGCGGCTGCGGTCATCACCTCACGGGCGCGCGCATCCGCCAGGATACGGAAGAACGGATTGAGCAGATAGCGTCCTGCAAGCACCAGCCCGACGATCGCGGCAAGGCCGATGCCGACCTCCGTCAACCGATCCGACAGGCTCATATCGGCGCCGCCCGGCGCGAGGAAGGCGATCAGCGCCAGCAATGGCACGATGGCCAGGTCTTCCAAAAGCAGGACCGAGACGATGCGCTGGCCCTTGGGCGTGGCCAGTTCGCCGCGTTCTTCCAGCAATTGCATGACGATTGCCGTCGAGGTGAGTACGAAACCGGCGCCGGCGACGAAGGATTGCGCGATCGGGAAACCTCCCGCAAGGCCGACGCCGGTCAGCAGGACCGCGCAGACGCCGACCTGCAGCGCGCCAAGCCCGAAAATCTCGCGGCGCAGGCCCCATAGCCGTGACGGCTGCATCTCCAGCCCGATGATGAACAGGAACAGGACGACGCCGAGTTCGGCGACATGAAGAATGGCTTCCGATTCGGAAAAGATGCGCAGCCCGAACGGACCGATCACGACGCCGGCCGTCAAATAGCCGAGGATGGAGCCAAGTCCCAAACGCCTGAAGATCGGCACCGCAACGACGCCGGCGGCGAGCAGCGCCACCACCTGGATCAGATCGCCGTTCGATGCCTCTGCCGCCATGCCTGCCGTTCCGCTCTCTTGCAACAAGCGGCCAAGATAGGGGCTTCGGGGCGGATCGAACAGTGCGAATCCGGCGCGTTGTGAAGGCGATATTGCAGGCGCACTGAACAGGATAATGGGCTCCCGCGCGTTGCTTGTTCCAGCAATCCGGCGCTAAGGACGCCCGGCTTCGGCCAGTGAAGGGCGAGCGACGATCAAGTCGCGGCCCTTTTTTGAGGAGATGACTGACATGAAGACGTTTTTGCTGCTTGCCGTTGGCATCGCGGCACTTGCCGGTTCTGCCTGTTCGAAGGCGCCGGAGTGCACGACCGAGATGCTGACCAAGAAGGCCCAGGACATGACTGCGGCACTTCAGGCTGCGATTACCAAAAATCCGGCCAAGGCAGCCGACCTCGGGGCCAAGGTCCAGGCGGTCACAACCAAATATCAGAGCGGCACGACAGCGGCTGAGGCCTGCAAGGCCTATGACGAAGTGATTGCCGCGATCAAGGACTGAGCGCCCATTTGCATGTCAAAGAGGGCGGCGCCGTTTGTCTGCCGCCTTTTTTCATGCCGGGGCTCAGTTCGGAGAGATGGAGCCAACTTCTACCGTATCGACCCGCTTCAACTTCATGCCGATGACCGGGACCAGCTGCTGGTCGACGCGCACGGCAACGGTCACCGTCATCGAATTGTCCTCGGGGACAAGCGCCTGCATCACGCCGCGCAACTGATTGCGATTGATGGTGAAAACCACCTTGTGCACATCGACGACATTGCCGCCGATAATGTCGAGGCCGGAGCCGGCGGCCCCGCCCATAAAGCTGCCCTTGTAGCCCTGCCGGCCCTTGTGTTCGATCGTTGCCGACATCTGCTGGGTGAACATGCCTACCCGGCAGCCGCCGTCGAGCGACATGCCGACCTTGCCGTCAGGCGTCGAGCCGATGAAGCTGCAGGTGAATTTCGTGCCCTTGTATTTGCCGGCAACGATTTCCCCGGGGCCGACCCATTTGCCTTCGACCGATCGAAAGAACTGCTTGTCCGGTTCCGCCGCCGAGGTCTTTCCGGCAATGCCGACGGTTGAGACAAGCGCGAGCGCCACGGGCAGCCCGCTGGACAGAATAACGCTTTTCATCGACGACACCCGGCAACAAAGAGACTGGTTTGGACGCTTCCGACCATGGACAAGATTGGTTAATGCTTTGTCACCCCAAGGCAATAGTCACGTTCCGGAAGCGGATGTTTCTTTTTCTTTCTTTGCTGCAAAGGAGGTCAGCGCGGAGAGGAAATCGCCCAATCCGGGCCGCCTGACCGCGTAAAAGGGCAGGGGCCTTGCGGTTTCCATCGCTGCAATGCCGATGCGCGCAGTCATCATGCCGTTGACGACGCCTTCGCCGAGCTTGGCCGAGAGCCGGGCGGCAAGGCCGTGGCCGACGATCTGCTGGACGAAACTGTCGCCGACGGCGATCGACCCGGTGACCGCGAGATGGGCCAGAACGCTGCGCGCCAGGCGAAAAAAGCCAAGCGTGCCGGGGCGGCCGCCATAAAGCTCCGACAGCCGGCGAATCAACCGGCCGGCTTCGAACACGACATAAGCGACGTCGACCAGCGCGCGGGGGCTGACCGCGGTCACCAGGGAGACGCGCTTCGCCGCTTCGAGGATCATCACCCTGGCGCGGGCATCGAGCGGGCCGAGTATCTCGATCTCGGCCAGCCGTACCAGATTGCCGCCGTCAATGATCTCGCCGCGCAATTCGGCCAGCGAGCGCCTGCCGGCCGCGGTTTCAGGCTTGGCCGAGACAAAGACCGACAACTCGTCGACCACGGCGCGGGCGGCCTTCGGATCGTCACGGGCAATCGCATCGAGCGCCCGCTTCTGCAACTTTTCGACCTCGGCAAGGCGGGCAATCGCCATGAATTCGCGCACGAGGATGATCAGAAGCGCCAGGATGGCGATCGCGGCCATAGCGGCAGCCAGCCAGCCCAGCCACTCGGCGCGCTCGAACAGGTCGCGAATCAGCTGGTCGGTCCAGAGGCCGACGGCGAACGAAACCAGAACGCCCAGCGCGCCGAAGAACAGGCTGCCAAGCGGCGAACGTTTTCGCGGCGCAATCGCCGGCGGCGGTTCGGCAGCGACGATATCAGCCTCGTCGAAGACGTCGATCTCCGCCGGTGTGACCACGGCAAGATCCGCCGTCACGGTACGCGGCTTTCGCGCCGGCGCGGCCTCGGACGCAGCATGGTGAGCCGTCGAATCTTCCTTCTGCTGGGGCTCCGGCTCTATGCGAAAGGCCGCCGGTCTGCGGGGCGCACTCATGCGAGATGATCTCCGATCAGGAACTGCAGCGCGCGGTCGAGCCTGATATGCGGCAGCGACAGCGTGACGCCCTCGGCGGTGCGCTCGAGTTTCGGCGGGCGAAAGCGCACGAAGCGGATCGCGGGGTCGTCATTGTTCTGCCGGCGGGCCGATTCGGAAACGTCGAATAACGCATCAACTTTCTCCGGCAAGTCCCCGGGAAATATGGCTGTTTCGGTCTTTCCGTCAAAGGTTTCGCCGTTGATTTTTTCGCCGCGCAATGGCGTGCCGATAATGACCGGCAAAGTCTCGCGGCCCTGCTTGACCGTGCCTTCACGGGTCGCGCGCATGGCCGCCATGGCGACGACGTCGACGTCGGTGCCGGTGAAATTCGCCCGCGCCACGGCTCGGTCGGCTAGCCGCCGCACGATGGCCTGCAGGCGGTCGTGGCTTTCGTGGTGCAGATGGTCGGCCTTGGTCGCGGCCACCAATATGCGGTCGATGCGCCTCGAAAACACGTCGGTCAGGAAGTTGCCCCGGCCGGGCCGGAAACAGGACAGGATTTCGGTGACCGCGCGCTCCAGATCGGCCATCGCACCGGGGCCGGCATTCAATGCCTGCAATGCGTCGATGAGCACGATCTGGCGGTCGAGACGCGTGATGTGTTCGCGAAAGAACGGTTTGACGACATGCGTCTTGTAAGCCTCGTAGCGCCGCTCCATCATAGCCTGCAGCGATCCCGAGCGGGCGCGCCGGCCGCCCAGATTCGGCAGCGGCGCGAAGGTGAGAGCGGGCGAGCCTTCAAGATCGCCGGGCATCAGGAAGCGGCCGGGCGGCAAGGTCGAAAGCGCCCGCTCGTCGAGTTTGCAGGCCTTGAGATAGGCCGCGAAGCTCTCAGCGAGACGGCGCGCCGTCATCTCGTCGGCCTCGGCGTTGGGGTCGACCGGATTGGAGAGCGCCCGCCATTCCCGCGAAAGGTCGACACGCACCGGCAACACGGCCATCTCGAAGGCCTCACGCGAAAAATCGGCGTAGGACTTGCCGAGCAGCGGCAGGTCGAGCAGCCATTCGCCGGGATAATCGACGATGTCGACCGACAATTTGCCGGCGGAAAACATGCGGCTCCAGCCAGAGGCCGATTCGTATTCGATGGTGAGCCTCAGTTCGGAAATCGCACGCGTCGAATCCGGCCAGATGCGGTCGTCGACAAGAGCTGCGATGTGATCCTCGTACAGGAAGCGTGGTACCGCGTCGTCCGGCTGCTCTTCGAGAAAAGCCCGGGCGATGCGCCCAGATTTTTGTGCCTCAAACAGCGGCAAGCGTCCGCCATGGACCAGATTGTGCACAAGGGCCGAGATGAACACCGTCTTGCCGGCGCGGGACAGCCCGGTCACGCCAAGACGCAGCGACGGAGCGAAAAGCCCGGCAGCGCGGCCTGACAACGTATCCAAGGCAATCTTCGCCTCGTCGGTGAAAGTCGTCAGCGATGATGCCAAAATCTGTTCTCGCGGGCCGGTCAGGATCCGATATAGGCTTTGATGGGCGGCTTTGAAATGGCCTCAGATATCGGCAGGCGTCAGGAAGGCTTCGAGATAGCCGGCGCCCGGCGCAGCCTCGGCAAGACTGCCGTAGAACCGGACCACCGCAAGTGCGGAGGTCGGGAAGCCGTGGTTCAGCATGGCCCGCGCGGTCTCGTCGCCGTCGCCTGAGAGCGCCATGGCGAGATCCTCGATCATCGGATTGTGGCCGATGACGAGCAGGGCCTCCAGCCCGCCATTCTGCCGGATGGCAGTGAGGTACGCGGCGGCATCGTCGCTGTAGAGGGTGTCACAGAACAGCACCCGGCCCGTGTCCGTATGGCCAGCCAAGCTTTCCAGCGTCTGGCGGGCGCGCTTGGCGCTTGAGCAAAGGGTGCGGGCCGGTGCGTATTTGCGGGAACGCATCAGCACGCCCATCGCTTCGGCATCGGCGAAGCCGGATGGATCGAGCGGGCGGTCGAAGTCAGCCACGCCAGGCAGCGCCCAGCCGGCCTTCGCATGCCTCAGCAGGTAAAGTCTGGTCACCGGATCCCCGTTGTGCCGGGCACCGAACCCGTCAGCACGCCGCAGGATTTGCCATCAGAAGAGCTCCGTGCGCAATGGCAAGCGACCCTCAAGCATAGCGAATCATGTACGAATTCGGTCGTATTCTTCGCAAAAAGGGCATCGCCGATGGTGGTTTGTCCGAGACTAACAATTGCGTGAAACTGTCGTCGATTGACCTTGTGCAGCTTTCGGTCCGCGAATATATAGGCGCCAAATTTGGGGTTTGTTGGGTGAGTCGAATGAACGACATCGTTACCGCCGATTACGTACCCTCCGAAGACGAGCCGTTCATGAACGAGCGGCAGAAATCCTACTTTCGCATGAAGCTCGTCACCTGGAAGAACGACATCTTGCGCGAAGCGCGCGAAACTCTCGAAATCCTGCAGCAGGAAAACGCCAACCACCCCGACCTCGCCGATCGCGCCTCCTCGGAAACCGACCGCGCCATCGAACTTCGCGCCCGCGATCGCCAGCGAAAACTCATCTCCAAGATCGATTCGGCCCTCCAGCGCCTTGACGAAGGCACTTACGGTTATTGCGAGGAGACGGGCGAGCCGATCGCGCTGAAGCGGCTCGACGCGCGCCCGATCGCCACCTTGTCGATCGAGGCACAGGAGCGCCATGAGCGGCGCGAGAAGGTCTACCGCGACGACTGAGTCGCCGGGAAAAACAGCGGCATCGGTAAAGCGTTCAAAATGGCCGGTTTTCCGGCCATTTTCATTGGCCGTTCGCTATCGGCCTATCTTTTCTGATTGGACAACTCGCCGAGGAGCTTCGTCATCTCGTCGTCGAGAGAGGGCGACGCCTTCGCCACCGGCTTGCTCGGCGTTTGGCTGAAGCGTGGCTCGTCGAGGGAAACCTCCAGCTCCTTCATCAGCGCATCGTCAATCGACTCGTGCTGTGCCGGCGGCTCGTATCTTGCCGGGGGGTCCTGCCTTGCCGGCGGCTGCGCATGCCGCGAGGCATTGGCGTTGACGGATCCATAACTTGGCAACGGCGTGACGTTCGATGCCGGTTTCGGCGCCGGCGCCGGCATTGTTGCCGGCATCGTCGCCGTCTGGCGGGCTCGGACAGGGGTCGCGGTTACGCCTGCCGGCTGCGGTGGCGCTTGCCTCGCCGGCGCGGCTGTGATCGAAGCCGACCTTGCTGCCGGCTGGTGGCCGTTGTCTCCGGTCAATGCCGGGCGCCGCAGCGCCGAGAGCCTGATGTCGCGCTCGACGACGACGTCGGTCGGACCACCGATCAAGAGCAGGTGCTCGATATCGTCGCGGCGCACCAGCACCAGCCGCCGGTGACTGTCGACCGCTGTGGCATCCATGACAGCCAGCCGCGTCTTGCGGTTCCTGCCGCCGGCGACGAATGTCCCGAACGTCAGGCTGCGGACCAGCCTGATGATAAGAAGAATGATGAGCAGAAGGACAAGTACTGCAAACGTCCATAGGATTGCTGCGGCATAACCAGGACCCGCCACGCCATCCAGCCATTGCAGCATTGGTTCCCCCAAAATCAGCTTTCGAAGAGAGGCGACACTAGACTGTTGCGGCAGGCCACCGCAAGTTGCCTTTCACGCTTCGTGAACAGCTTGAAACGCCGGGAGCCGAACGGCGTCATTTTTAACGGACATCTGCAGCCGGGCCTTTTCCCAACCCTGAGAATATGATTCAACCGACACCGGAATTCACGAGCAGGGGGCACATGGCCAAGGAAGCGCGCGGCGATTTCTATCCGGTACCTATCGTCGACCAGAACACGCGGCCGGGAGCGGTCACCCGGCTCATCGTCTTCATCGTCGTCCTGACTGGGGCAGCGATCGTCTTCGGCCTTTTCCGCGAGCGCCTTGGCGATCCATTCCTGCTCGGCATGCTTGGCGTGCTGGCGATGATCGGCGTCGGCTTTCTATTCGCCACTGCGATCGGCTTCGTGCACATCACGCCGCGCTCGACAAGCGACGAACTGTCGAAAGCTTTCGTCGATTCGATGTCGCAAGGTCTCCTGGTCACCGACACCAAAGGCCGTATCATCTACGCCAACCGGACCTATGCCGATATGACGGGTGCCGAGTCGGCCGCCGACCTCAAGACCGTCGAAGGTTTGCTTTCAGACGTTCCCGAGGCCTCGGTGACCATATACCGGCTGGCGTCCGGCCTGCGTGATGGCCAGCCTGGCGACGGCGAGTTTCGGCTCGCGCAGTCCATTCGGCCAGGCGCCGAACCGGGCGCTCGCTGGTACCGCGTTCGGGCCCGCGCCTTCAGCGTTCCCGGCCAGCGGCTGCCCATGCTTGCCTGGCAGCTTGCCGACATCTCGCAGGAACGGGCCGAGCAGGAGCGGTTCTTTCTCGACCTGCAAAAGGCGATCGATCACCTCGACCATGCGCCGGCCGGTTTCTTTTCGGCCGACCAGGAAGGCCGCGTCACCTATATCAACGCGACCCTTGCGGAGTGGCTGGGCATCGACCTGGCCAGCTTCACTCCCGGTGCCATCACGCTGCCGGAGATCGTCGCCGGCGACGGCATGGCGCTGGTCCGTTCGGTCAAGGCCGACGCTGGTACCACGCGCAATGCCGTTATCGACCTCGATCTGACGACGATGACCGGCGAGGCGCTGCCGGTGCGCTTCATGCATCGTGTCTCGGCCAGCCGAGAGGGGCTCAACGGCCCGACTCGCACCATCGTGCTCAACCGGACGCAAGGCGAGGACGCTTCGGCCGACCTCCGCGCATCGGAAATACGCTTCACGCGGTTCTTCAACTCGACGCCGATGGCGATAGCCGGCGTCGACCATGCCGGCCGCATCCTGCGCACCAATGCGCCGTTCCTGTCGCTGTTTTCCTCGGTCGTCGACCGCGATGCGGTCGATCGGCGTGTGCGGCTGGATACGGTGATCCACGAGCGCGACCGGCCGGCTTTCGCCGCGGCCTTTGAAAAGGCACGCCAGCAACAGGCTGACATCGAGCCGATCGATACGGTGCTGCCCGGCAATGAGGAGCGCCACATACGCTTCTACGTCAACGCGGTCGCAGACGGTACCGGTGGCGAGGGCGCCGAGGAATCGGCCATCGTCTATGCCGTGGAGACCACTGAGCAAAAGGCCCTCGAGGGCCAGATGGCGCAGAGCCAGAAGATGCAGGCGGTCGGCCAACTCGCCGGCGGCATCGCGCATGATTTCAACAATGTGCTGACCGCCATCATCATGGCCTCGGACCTGCTTTTGACCAACCACCGGCCGTCCGATCCGTCGTTCCCGGACATCATGAACATCAAGCAGAATGCCAACCGGGCGGCCTCGCTGGTGCGGCAGTTGCTGGCCTTCTCGCGCAAGCAGACGCTGCGGCCGGAGGTGCTCAACCTGACCGACGTGCTCGCAGATCTAAGGATGCTGCTTGCCCGGCTGGTCGGCAACGACATCAAGCTCAAAATCGACCATGGCCGCGACCTGTGGCCGGTCAGGGTCGATATCGGGCAATTCGAGCAAGTGGTGGTCAATCTGGCGGTCAATGCACGCGATGCGATGCCGGCCGGCGGCGAGCTCACCGTACGCACCCGCAACGTCAGCGCCGGAGAGTGCAAGACCTTTTCCTACCGCGAACTTACTCCGGCCGACTATGTGCTGGTCGAGGTCGAGGACAGCGGCAGCGGCATCGCGCCTGATGTGCTGAAAAAGATCTTCGAGCCCTTCTTCACGACAAAGGAGGTTGGAAAGGGAACCGGCCTCGGCCTGTCCATGGTCTATGGCATCATCAAGCAAACAGGCGGCTTCATCTTCTGCGATTCCGAAGTCGGCAAGGGATCCGTGTTCCGCATCTTCCTGCCGCGGCACATTGCGGAGGCAAGGAAGGCGGGCGAGGCTGGAGAAGTGCCGGCCGCCCCTGCCAAGATCGCCGACTCAGCCAAGGATCTGTCGGGCTCGGCCACGGTGCTGCTGGTCGAGGACGAGGACGCCGTGCGCATGGGCGGCATGCGGGCGCTGAAATCGCGCGGCTACACCGTCCACGAGGCGTCGTCGGGCGTCGAGGCGCTTGAAGTCTACGAAGCGCTCGGCGGCAAGGTCGACGTCGTGGTGTCGGACGTGGTGATGCCGGAAATGGATGGCCCGACGCTGCTTGGCGAATTGCGCAAACGGCAGCCCGACATCAAGTTTATCTTCGTGTCCGGCTATGCCGAAGACGCGTTCGCCAAGAACTTGCCGGCCGACGCGCATTTCGGCTTCTTGCCGAAGCCGTTTTCGCTCAAGCAATTGGCCACGATCGTAAAGGACATGCTGGAATCCTGACCCTTCCAACGCTCCGCTTGCGCAATGTCGTGAGACTGCCATGATTGCAGGCGAAACGGGCGACGGGTTTTGGAAGCATGCCGTGACGCCACACAACGAGGCTAGCAAAGGCGACTACGCAAGCACGGTGCTGCTGCCGGGCGACCCGCAGCGCGCTGAATGGATGGCGGAGACCTTTCTGGAAGCGTCGCGCTGCGTCAACCGCCGCCGCGGCGCGCTCGGCTTTACCGGGTTGTTTCGCGGCAAGCCTGTCAGCGTCCAGTCCACCGGCATCGGCGTCCCGTCATTCCTGGTCTACGTGCACGAGCTGCTGGATTTCTACGGTGCGAAAACGTTGATCCGCACCGGCACCTGCGGCGGCCTGACCGCCGAGATGGCGCTGCGCAGCCTGGTGATCGCACAATCGGTGCGCGGCGAAAATGCGGAGAGCGGCCAGGTTTTTGGTCTCTATCGTGCCGATGCCGGCCCCGATCCTGCATTGTTGGCCCAGGCGTTGGCCCGGGCTTCGGAACTCGGGATCGACCATCGGGCCGGGCTGACGATCTGCAGCGACATTTTTTATCATCCGCTGGGGCGCGAACGCTTTGCCGAAGCACAGGCACAGGGGGCGCTCGCCGTGGATATGGAAACCAGCGCACTCTACCGCATTGCGGCCGATTTCGGCGCCCGGGCGCTGTCGATCCTGACCGTCGTCGACAATGTGGCAACCGGCGAGCAGACCGACTATTCCGAACGCCAGGGCCTTTTCACCGATATGACCCGGCTGGCGCTCGACATGGCGGCGGAGAGCTAGGCGGCTTCTACTTCGGAGTACGGAACCTCGCCAGGTTCCGTACTTTTCAACGCTTCGTGCAGGTCGAGGCGGTAAAGGCGCCGTCTGGCTGCTTCATGATGATATCGAAGGACGGGGTGGTTCCGCTTTCCAGCGTCGCCTGCGTAAGCGAGATCGAGTTGCCGCCACTGGTGTAGCCGCCCAGCGGACCCAGCCAGGTGATCACGCCGTCTGCATCCATCTGGTAATTGTAGCTTTGCGGCGCGATGCCGAAGCTCACCGGACCGCTATAGACGTTTCCCTTGATGGTGATGTCGCCGAGGCTGAGGAACATGCCAAGCAGATAGACTTCGCAATGATAGGAGCCGTCCGGCAGCTTGCCGTCGCTGAAGCCGGCGCGCGCTACGGTCGTCGCCGCCAGCAGAAGCATGGCGGTGAAAATGCAAGAAGCTCTGAAGGCCATGGAGTCCCCCGTTAAGGGTTCGAACTTGCCTCATTTCGCTGCGGCGCTGCAATCCTCGCCAGCGCTCATATGATGCTGCTCAAAATTCGGGCATTGGCCTATATGTGAGTAAAACTTAGGCTGATACGAGTGATCTTTTCTCATTTCAAACCTGGCAGGGGAGGTTCATCTCCTGCGGCTAATACATTAACCGACTGACAGGGCTGGGAAATCTCAAACACTCCGATCTTTCGCCGGTGATTGGCACAGCCGTTGCATGGTCCTGTTCCGATGCAGTTAACCAGCTTGGGAGTTTAAAAGTATGAGGGGCAGTTTCTCGACAATAACAAAAATGTTTTCGGCCGGCGTGGTCACCGCCGGCCTGCTGATGAGCATTCCCGCCAGGGCGGCCGACGACACCATCAAGGTCGGCATCCTCCATTCGCTGTCGGGAACCATGGCGATCTCGGAGACGACGCTGAAGGACGCCATGCTGATGCTCATCGAAGAGCAGAATGCCAAGGGCGGCCTGCTCGGCAAGAAGCTCGAGGCGGTGGTCGTCGATCCGGCTTCCAACTGGCCGCTGTTCGCAGAAAAAGCGCGCGAGCTGATCTCGAAGGACAAGGTCGCCGCGGTGTTCGGCTGCTGGACCTCGGTGTCGCGCAAATCGGTGCTGCCGGTGTTCAGCGAGCTCGACAACATCCTGTTCTACCCCGTCCAGTACGAAGGCGAGGAAAGCGAGCGCAACGTGTTCTACACCGGTGCGGCGCCGAACCAGCAGGCCATTCCGGCCGTCGATTATCTGATGAGCGAGGACGGCGGTTCGGTGAAGCGCTGGGTGCTCGAAGGCACCGACTACGTCTACCCGCGCACCACCAACAAGATCCTCGAAGCCTACCTGAAGGCGAAAGGCGTTGCCGCCGAAGACATCATGGTCAACTACACGCCGTTCGGCTTCTCCGACTGGCAGACCGAAGTCTCGGCGATCAAGAAATTCGGTTCGGCCGGCAAGAAGACCGCCGTCGTCTCGACCGTCAACGGTGACGCCAACGTGCCGTTCTACAAGGAACTCGGCAACCAGGGCATCAAGGCCGAGGACATTCCGGTCATGGCCTTCTCGGTTGGTGAGGAAGAGCTTGCCGGTCTCGACACCGCGCCGCTGGTCGGCCATCTCGCCGCCTGGAATTATTTTGAGAGCGTCGACACGCCCGAGAACGCGAAGTTCATCGCCGACTGGCACAAATTCATCAAGAACGACAAGCGCACCACCAACGACCCGATGGAAGCCCATTATATCGGCTTCAACATGTGGGTGAAGGCGGTCGAGAAGGCCGGCACCACCGATCCGGACAAGGTCATCGACGCCATGGTCGGCGTCTCGGTGCCGAACCTGACCGGCGGTTATTCGACGATGATGCCGAACCATCACATCACCAAGCCGGTGCTGATCGGCGAAATCCAGGCCGACGGCCAGTTCGAAACCGTCTCGCAGACGCCGGGCCTGGTGATGGGCGACGAGTGGTCCGACTATCTGCCTGACTCCAAGGACCTGATCTCCGATTGGCGCGCGCCTCTGTCCTGCGGCAACTTCAACGTTGCCACCGGCAAATGCGGCGGCAAGGGAACCAACTGATCCTCCCGGTCTGTCCTCCCAGACCCGCAAGCCTCCGGGCAGGCTCCTCCTCCAGCCTGCCCGGAGGCGACATTCAATCTTCAAGAGCCACCAGAAACCAATGATCCTGATCCGCGCGATTGGCCTGATGCTGCTCCTTCTCCAGGGGACGCTGCTGCCGTCGAACGCCAGCGAAGCAGATCTGCGCGTGGTCATCGCCAAATTCGCCACCGCCGCCAATTTTCCGGCGATAGAAGCCGTGGTGCGGGAGCTTGCGGCTTCCGGCGATCCGGCCGTAGAACGGCCGCTTGCCGCGCTTGCGGAGGGCAGCCTTTACGTGCGCAAGGCCGATTCACTGGTCTTTGTCGGTAAGGAGAGCGGCGACGGCATCGAGCTGCTCGATGCGCTTACCGGCGAAAGATCGGGCGAAGCTGCCAAGGCCGACATCACCAAGATCAAGGTCAACAACACGCTGCGCCGCGTCATTCGCGATGCATTGGGCACGCTGACGCTTGGCTCAAAGGATCCGGCCGTGCGCATTGCCGCCGCCGACACCATGTTCAAAACGCCCGACGCGGCAAACATCGAGCCGCTCGACACCGCCATCGCCAATGAGAGCGTGGCAAGCGTCAAGGCGCTGCTAGAACAGGCCCGCGCCGCGTCGGTTCTCGTTTCCGACAGGCCGGAGGCCGACAAACTGGCGGCAATCGCGCTCATCGGTGCGCGCAGCGACCGCGATGCGGTGTCGCTGCTCACGTCGGTCGAGGCCAGTTCCGAAGGTGCGGTGAAAGACGCGGCGACGGCTGCGATCGCCAACATCAATTCGACGCTGGCGCTGTGGGATGCCGGCCAGAATATCTGGTACGGCATATCGCTTGGATCGGTGCTGCTGCTGGCGGCGATTGGCCTTGCCATCACTTTCGGCGTCATGGGCGTCATCAACATGGCGCATGGCGAGATGGTCATGCTCGGCGCCTACACGACCTTCGTCGTGCAGGAGGTTATCCGTAATTCCTTTCCCGGTCTGTTCGACTGGTCGCTGGTCATCGCCCTGCCGCTGGCCTTCCTGGTGGCGGCGCTCGTCGGCCTTGTCATCGAGCGCGGGCTGATCCGCTTCCTCTATGGACGGCCGCTGGAGACGCTGCTGGCGACATGGGGTGTGTCGCTGATCCTGCAGCAGGCCGTACGCACCATCTTCGGGCCGACCAACCAGGAGGTCGGCAACCCGTCCTGGATGTCCGGCTCGTTCAATATCGGCCAGCTTGCCGTGACCTGGAACCGGCTCTGGATCCTGGTATTCGCGCTCGGCGTGTTCGCGGTGCTGCTCTACGTGATGAAACGCACGCCTTGGGGGCTGCAGATGCGTGCCGTCACCGCCAATCGCCGCATGGCCGCCTCGATGGGCATCAGGACGCCTTGGGTCGATGCGCTAACGTTTGCACTCGGCTCCGGCATTGCCGGCATCGCCGGTGTCGCGCTCAGCCAGATCGACAACGTCTCGCCCAATCTCGGCCGCGGCTACATCATCGACAGCTTCATGGTCGTCGTTTTCGGCGGTGTCGGCAATCTTTGGGGCACGCTGGTCGGCGCTTTCTCGCTCGGCATCGTCAACAAGTTCCTCGAACCTTATGCCGGAGCAGTGCTCGGCAAGATCGTCGTTCTGGTGCTGATCATCCTGTTCATCCAGAAACGCCCGCGCGGCTTGTTTGCGCTCAAGGGCAGGTCGGTGGAAGCATGATCACGGGACGCTTCTTTGCCGCCGGCGCCGACCGCCGTGTCGCCATCACCATCTTCATCCTGCTGGCGGTCGCCATCATTGTGCCGCTGCTCAATCTTGCGGTCTCGCCGACAAGTGCGTTTTACGTGCCGTCCTATATCGTTGCGCTCACCGGCAAATACCTCTGCTACGCGCTGCTCGCCTTGGCGCTCGATCTCGTCTGGGGCTATTGCGGCATCCTCTCGCTCGGCCACGGCGCCTTCTTCGCGCTCGGCGGTTATGCGATGGGCATGTATCTGATGCGCCAGATCGGCTCGCGAGGCGTCTACGGCAATCCGCTGCTGCCGGATTTCATGGTGTTCCTTAACTACAAGGAATTGCCATGGTTCTGGTATGGTTTCGACCATTTCTGGTTTGCCGCGATCATGGTGCTTGCGGTGCCCGGCCTGCTCGCCTTCGTCTTCGGCTGGTTTGCCTTCCGCAGCCGCGTCACCGGCGTCTACCTGTCGATCATCACCCAGGCGATGACCTATGCGCTGCTGCTTGCGTTTTTCCGCAACGACATGGGTTTCGGCGGCAACAACGGCCTGACCGATTTCAAGGACATTCTAGGGTTCAACGTGCAGGCCGACATGACGCGGTCGGCGCTGTTCGCGGCCAGCGCCGTCATGCTGGCGTTTGCCGTCTTCGTCACCTGGGCAATCGTCGGTTCCAAGTACGGCAAGCTTTTGATGGCGGTGCGCGACGCCGAAAGCCGCACACGCTTCCTCGGCTGGCGGGCGGAGAACGTCAAACTGTTCGCATTCACCCTGTCGGCGGTGATGGCCGGCATCGCCGGTGCGCTTTACGTGCCGCAGGTCGGCATCATCAACCCTGGCGAATTCGAGCCGTCCAATTCGATCGAGGTGGTGGTGTGGGCGGCCGTCGGCGGGCGCGGCACCATCGTCGGGCCGATCATCGGCGCGCTTCTGGTCAATGCCGGTAAATCCTGGTTCACCGGCGTGCTGCCTGAATTCTGGCTGTTTGCGCTGGGCGGACTGTTTGTCGCCGTCACGCTGTTCCTGCCCAAGGGCATCATCGGCATGTGGGATTCCTGGCGCGGCAACGCCAAGGCGCTGCGGGCGGCCTCGGTTGCCGAGGAAGTCGGCATCGATCCCGATGCGCCGGTGCCGCCGAAAACCGACCGCTCGGCGGCGAGAAGGCCGGGCGACTGGTCGGCCTCCGGCGCCGAACCGCAGCCGGCGGAGTGATGGCCTGATGTCGAAGAGCAACACCATCCTCTATCTCGACGGCGTGTCGGTTTCCTTCGACGGGTTTCGCGCCATCAACAACCTTTCGCTGGTGCTCGACAAGGGCGAGATGCGGGCGATCATCGGCCCCAACGGCGCCGGAAAGACGACGATGATGGACATCGTCACCGGCAAGACGCGGCCCGACGCGGGTGAAGTTTTCTTCAACGGTGAGGTCGACCTGACCAAACACGACGAGGCCGAAATCGCCATGATGGGCATCGGCCGTAAATTCCAGAAGCCGACCGTCTTCGAAAGCCACACGATCGAGGACAATCTGATGCTGGCGCTGAAAGGCCCGCGCTCGATCTTCCCGGCACTGTTCCATCGTCGCTCGGCCGCGGACGTGCGGCAGATCGACGACATCCTCGGCATCATTCGGCTTGGCGACAAGCGTGACGAACTCGCCGCCAATCTGAGCCACGGCCAAAAGCAATGGCTCGAGATCGGCATGCTTCTGGCGCAGGATCCGAAGCTGCTGCTGGTCGACGAACCGGTTGCCGGCATGACCGACGCCGAGACCGAGGAAACCGCGCGGCTGCTCAGGGACATCGCGCGCGACCATTCTGTCATCGTCGTCGAGCACGACATGCATTTCGTGCGCGAGCTCGGCGTCAAGGTCACCTGCCTGCACGAAGGCTCGGTGCTTTCCGAGGGCAGTCTCGACTTCGTTTCGGCCGACGAGCGCGTCGTCGAAGTCTATCTGGGGAGATGAACATGGTCTGGCGCGTTCCGTTCCATCATTTCGACCTTTCGTTCTTCACGCGTTGGAGAAAACGCTGACCATGCTCGAAGTCTCCAATGCCACGCTGCACTACGGGGCTGCCCAGGCGCTGCGCGGCGTCTCGCTGAAGGCCGGCGCCGGCAAGATCACCTGCGTGCTCGGCCGCAACGGCGTCGGCAAGACCAGTTTGATGAGATCGATCGTCGGCCATCACCGGCTGACGAGCGGAAGCGTTGCCTTCGAGGGGAAGGCGCTCGACCGGAGCGCGGCGTATGATCGCGCCCGGTCGGGCATCGCATTCGTGCCGCAGGGCAGGGAGATATTTCCGCTGCTTACGGTGCGGGAAAACCTCGAATCGGGTTTTGCGCCGTTGAAGCGCGCCGATCGCAACATTCCCGGTCACGTCTTCGAATTGTTTCCGGTGCTGAAGCAGATGCTCGCGCGCCGCGGCGGCGATCTTTCCGGCGGCCAGCAGCAGCAGCTTGCCATCGGCAGGGCGCTGGTGATGCGGCCGAAGCTGCTGGTGCTCGACGAGCCGACCGAAGGCATCCAGCCGTCGATCATCAAGGACATCGGCCGCGCCGTCCGCTATCTGCGCGACCAGGCCGGTATCGCCGTGCTTCTGGTCGAACAATATCTCGACTTCTGCCGGGAATTGGCCGACGAGGTCAACATCATGGACCGCGGTCAGATCGTCCATACCGGCCCCGCCGAGGATCTCGACCGGGCGGACGTCCGCAAATTCCTGACTGTCTGAATTCTTATTGATTCCGTTACTTTGCAACTCTGGCGCGCTGCAGATTGCGTGCTAGATTTTGCTTGGCCTTGGTGAGTCGGCCGCTTTCCGTACCAGTTTCAACTTGGCAGATCAGGGGAAGGCGCGGCCCGCGTCGGCACGCTTGCGCGCAAGCCCTTCCAGCGATCTGTTGTCGTCCAACATTTCGGGTGCTTGGGAGCCAGGGCCAGTCAATGGAGCGCTATGTCGAGGACTACCAGAAACGACGGCTCACGGAGCGCGTCGATATCCTGACAGCCATCAACATTCTGAAATCGCAGGGGTATGACCACGACGAACTCATCGCGGAGATCACCAAGGTCTTCTATGTCGATCTCGATGCTTTCAACGAGATTGTCAGGGTTGATCGGCGTCCGGACGAGCGCGCCGCATAGCCGGTAGTTTAGGACCAAGCCAGGCGGACCACCGACAGCGGGGGCGTCAGCCTGCGACCCGCTTCATCAGCGCGATGGCGCCGAATGGAGCGCGGACCTTGCCCTCGGTGATGAAGTAGACGAACACGTCGCGTGGCTTGACCGGCGCGTCGGTTGAAGGAGCGACACGCGGCAGGTCGGCCGGCACCTTGCCTTCCGCCCAGGTTTTTGCGCGCGCCGCCCATTCATCGAGCGCCTTTGGCGTGTAGCAATCGGGATTGTCGTCGCTGCCGGTCTGCAGCCGCGCATAGATGAAATCGCCGGTGACGTCGGCAATCCCCGGATATTTGGCGTGGTCGGCATAGACGATGGCGGCCTTGTGCTTTCGCGCCAAGGCGGCGAACTCCGGCACGACGAAGCTGTCGTTGCGCACCTCGACCGCATGGCGCAGCGCAACGCCGTCCTGCTTTTCCGGCAACAGCTTGAGGAAGGCCTCGAAATCGTCCGGGTCGAATTTCTTGGTCGGCGCGAACTGCCACAGGATCGGCCCGAGCTTGTCGCCAAGTGCCGCGACGCCCGACCCGAGGAAGCGCATGATCGATTCCCCGGCCTCGCCGAGCACGCGGCGGTTGGTGACGAAGCGGTTGCCCTTCAGCGAATAGACGAAACCATCCGGCGCCTCGTTGGCCCATTTGACGAAGGTCGGCTCCTTGAAGCTCGAATAATAGGTGCCGTTGACCTCGATAGTGAGCACCTGCCGGCTGGCATAATGCAGTTGCTTGGCCTTCGACAATTTGTCCGGGTAGAAGGACGTGTCCCACGGCTCGAAGGTCCAGCCGCCCATGCCGGCGCGGATTGTTCCTGATTGAGTCATGGTCGTCCTCCCGGTTTGCAGAAAAGGATCACGCGATGGCGGTCGTCTCGACGGCTTTCGCCATGTCGACGATCGTCCATCCTGGCCGATATGGATTGGGCCGGCGACCCGTTTCGCGAAAGCCGTAGGCCTTATACAACGAAACGTTCCGTTCCATTCTGGCATTGGTGTAGAGTCGGATTTCCGGCAAGCTCCACAAGCGCGTCTGTTGCTCGGCCCAGTCGAGCAGCCCGATGCCGAAACCCTTGCCCTGAAAGGCGGGCGCAACGGCGACGCTGAAGATCATTGTATGGTCCGCATGTCGTTCGAGAACGATCAAGCCGGCCGGCTGTCCGTCCTGCTCCGAAAGCCAGACCTCGCCGCGTTCTATGCGCGGCGCATAGTCCTCGGTGACGGGGATCGGCGGTGCGCCGAGCAGGGCAGTGTAGGGCGCGTAGGCGTCGGTGGTGAGCGAGATCACCATGGGGAGATCATCGGCCCGAGCGGCTCTCATGATCAAAACTGGCCCGCGCCGGCAGCGGCCGCAATCACCTTGTCCATGCCGGCCGCTATCGCGGCGACGGCATTGCGACTGGCGTCGCCCAAGCCGTGGCGCTCGGCGAGCCAGTGCGCGTCATTGTAGGAGAGCCAGACCTTGCCTTGCTCGTCCTCCCAGGCCAGTGCCTTGACCGGCAGATCGATGCCGGCAAGCTGCCGGTCCTGCATCAGCGGCGTGCCGCCTTTCGGGTTGCCAAAAATCAGAAGCTGGGTCGGACGCAGAGAAGCTTCGACACTGCGCGCACCGGCGGCGTGGTCAATGCGGGCGAAGACCAGCAATCCTGCACGTTCCACAGTCCCGACCAGGCGATCGATCGTTTCGGCCACGCCGAAGCGGCTTTGGACCGTGATGAGACCGTTCTTTGCCATCACTCCGCCGCTTCGCGCTTGCCTCCGGGGCGCCGCTCCAGCAATTCCCTCAGGAACTGCCCGGTATAGCTGCGTTTTTCGCGAACGATGTCCTCAGGCGTGCCGGACGCTACCAGCTCGCCGCCGCCGTCACCACCTTCGGGGCCAAGATCGAGCACCCAGTCAGCGGTCTTGATCACCTCTAGATTGTGCTCGATGACAACGACCGTGTTGCCCTGGTCGACCAGCTCGTGCAGCACTTCAAGCAGCTTGGCGACGTCGTGGAAATGCAGGCCGGTGGTTGGCTCATCGAGAATGTAGAGCGTCTTGCCGGTCGCCTTGCGCGACAGTTCCTTGGCAAGCTTGATGCGCTGCGCCTCGCCGCCCGACAAAGTCGTTGCCTGCTGGCCAACATGGATGTAGCCGAGGCCGACCCGTTTCAGCGTCTCCAGCTTGTCGCGCACACCGGGCACGGCGGCGAAGAAATCGACGCCTTCCTCGACCGTCATGTCGAGAACGTCGGCGATTGATTTGCCCTTGAACAGGACGTCGAGCGTCTCGCGGTTGTAGCGCTTGCCGTGGCAGACGTCGCAGGTGACGTAGACGTCGGGCAGGAAGTGCATCTCGATTTTGATGACGCCGTCGCCCTGGCAGGCCTCGCAGCGGCCGCCCTTGACGTTGAACGAGAAGCGGCCCGGCTGGTAGCCGCGCGCCTTGGCCTCCGGCAGGCCGGCGAACCAGTCGCGGATCGGCGTGAAGGCGCCGGTATAGGTGGCAGGGTTGGAGCGCGGGGTGCGCCCGATCGGCGACTGGTCGATATCGATGACCTTGTCGAGGAATTCCAGCCCCTCGATTCGGTCATGCTCGGCCGGATGCTCGCGCGAGCCCATGATGCGGCGCGACGCCGCCTTGAACAGGGTCTCGATCAGGAAGGTCGACTTGCCGCCGCCGGATACGCCGGTGACGGCGGTAAACGTGCCGAGCGGGATTTCGGCGGTGACGTTCTTCAGATTGTTGCCGCGCGCGCCGACGACCTTCAGCCGGCGGTTCTTCTTGGCCTCACGCCGCACTGCCGGCGTCGCCACTTCCAGCTCGCCCGACAGATATTTACCGGTGATCGAAGCGGGCGTCGCCATGATCTGCTGCGGCGTGCCCTGGGCGATGATGTGGCCGCCATGGATGCCGGCCGCCGGGCCGATATCGACGACGTAGTCGGCATGCAGGATGGCGTCCTCGTCATGCTCGACGACGATGACCGTGTTGCCGATGTCGCGCAGATGCTTCAGCGTGTCGAGCAGGCGGGCATTGTCGCGCTGGTGCAGGCCGATCGACGGCTCGTCGAGCACATAGAGCACGCCGGTCAGGCCGGAGCCGATCTGCGAAGCCAGCCGGATGCGCTGGCTCTCGCCGCCCGACAACGTGCCGGAGTTGCGCGACAGCGTCAGATAGTCGAGACCGACATCGTTGAGGAAGCGCAGCCGCTCGCGGATTTCCTTGAGCACGCGCACCGCGATCTCATTCTGCTTGTCGTTGAGCGAAGCGGGCAGGTCGGTGAACCACTGGTCGGCCTTGCGGATCGACAGCTCGGTGACCTCGCCAATGTGCTTGCCGGCGATCTTGACCGCGAGCGCCTCGGGCTTCAGCCGATAGCCGCGGCAGGCCGGGCAGGGCGTGGCCGACATGAAGCGCTCGATCTCCTCGCGCATCCAGGCGGATTCGGTTTCCTTCCAGCGGCGCTCGAGGTTGGGGATGACGCCCTCGAAGGTTTTCGTCGTCTTGTAGGAGCGCAGGCCGTCATCGTAATGGAAGGTGATTTCGCGCTCGCCGGTGCCGTGCAGGACGGCTTGCTTTGCCTCCTCGCTCAAATCCTTGAACTTGTCGCCGAGCTTGAAGCCATAGGCAACGCCCAGCGCTTCCAGCGTCTGCGCATAGTAGGGCGAGCTCGACTTCGCCCAAGGGCTGACGGCGCCGGCGCGCAGCGAGACATTCTCGTCGGGCACGACCAGGCTGGCATCAATGGCGCGTTGGCTGCCGAGCCCGTCGCAGGTCGGGCAGGCGCCGAACGGATTGTTGAAGGAGAACAGCCTGGGCTCGATCTCGGGAATGGTGAAGCCGGACACCGGGCAGGCGAACTTTTCCGAGAACAGCATGCGTTCATGCGTCTCGTTCTTCGATTTGTTGACCGAATCCTCGCCGGTCTGGCTGGCGTCGAGCGGCTTGTCGGCAAATTCCGCCACCGCCAGCCCGTCGGCCAGCTTCAGCGCGGTCTCGATGGAATCGGCGAGCCGCGTCGCCAGATCGCCGCGCACGACGATGCGGTCGACGACGACGTCGATATCGTGCTTGTACTTCTTGTCCAGCGCCGGCACGTCGGCGATCTCATAGAAGACGCCATCGACTTTGACGCGCTGAAAACCCTTCTTCTGCAGCTCCAGCAGTTCCTTGCGGTACTCGCCTTTGCGGCCGCGCACCATCGGCGCCAGAATGAACAGCCGGGTGCCTTCCTCGACAGCAAGCACCCGGTCGACCATCTGCGAAACCGTCTGGCTCTCGATCGGCAGGCCGGTGGCCGGTGAATAGGGTACACCGACGCGGGCGAACAAAAGCCGCATATAATCGTAGATCTCGGTGACGGTGCCGACCGTCGAGCGCGGGTTCTTCGAGGTGGTCTTCTGCTCGATGGAGATGGCCGGCGACAGGCCGTCGATCTGGTCGACGTCAGGCTTCTGCATCATTTCGAGGAATTGCCGTGCATAGGCCGAAAGGCTCTCGACATAGCGGCGCTGGCCCTCGGCGTAGATGGTGTCGAAGGCAAGCGATGACTTGCCCGACCCCGACAGGCCGGTCATGACGATCAGGCTGTCACGCGGCAGATCGAGATCGACATTCTTCAGATTGTGTTCGCGTGCCCCGCGAATGGAGAGATATTTATGGTCGGCCATCGCCGGTCGCCGCCTCAGAATCTGGAATTCGTGGGATGGGCGGGTTTTCCCGACCACCCCCTATGTAGGCAATTTCGCCGCCTTTTCGAGAGACGCCACAACTCTCGACCAAAGCGTTTAACCGCCTTTCGCGCGAACGGGCAAGCGGAAAGAACAAAGGCCGAACACGCTCCTGACAAAAGCTGCCCGTGGGGCCGGCTTCCCAAAACGTCTCGCGATCACATTTTTCGGTAATCGGCTATTCAAGGTTGACGTCCCTACACCGTGGGGGCAGACTCCAGACGTCAACGAAGCCGGCCGTCTTTCGATGGCCTCGCGGCCTGGGGCTAGCCTGCGAGACGCCGCGGGTTATGCGATGAGCGCTTCGACGACGACAGTCGCAACCAACAGAAGGAGAGCAGAGGCATGACTCCACCGGATTGTTCGTTGAGGCTCCACGTGTCGCTGGAGCCGCGGCAGGTATAAATGGCCAGGGTCAGGCGTTTTCGCTGCCCGCCAAACGGACCTGCTGATCCCCATAAAATCAGAGACTGCTAGTCGGATCGTCGGCTGAATGCCGCGAAGCATCCGAAATAAAATGCCGGCAGTACACTCCCGGCAATTTGGATTTCAGATCCAAGAAGCCCCGTCAGTTGCAAACGCAATGGCGGGGCTGTTCGTTTGAAGCGCAATATTTGTGGTTCACACCAGGCGAACTTAGCGGCTGGAGGGCCTGATCCCGCCGGTAGCGACATCGATGGTGATGCTACCGGAAATCCGAACGTCGGTATCGCCAATCTTGAAGGTGCCGTTGCCGCTGCCTGGAGCCACGTCGTCAGGCTCAGGCTGCGGCGCTGGCTCGGCGATGCGATAATCGCTGGTCACACCGGGCAGGGTGCCCTTTTGCGAAGACGTCGAATTATCTTGGGCAAGTGCCATACCCACCAGCATGTTCGTGCCGGCTACGGTAGCGATGGCAAGGCATAACAGGCTGGATGAGCGGCTGGCGGTCATCGCCGGACTATAGTGCCGCGATAGCGGCAAGACCAGACCGATGGCGCTGAAATTGCGGGCGCTCAATCGCCTCAGTTCCGTCCGCCGGCCCGGCTCGTTCATGCGGCCTGCTTGCGAGTGTCGAAAACATGGTCGACGAGGCCCCAATCCTTGGCCTCCTGCGCGGTCATGAAAAAGTCGCGGTCGAGCGTGCGTTCCACTTCTTCGTAGGTGCGGCCGCAATGGCGGGCGTAAAGATCGGTCATGCGCCGCTTGGTGCGACGGATGCCCTCGGCATGGCGCTGGATATCGGAGGCTTGGCCCTGGAAACCGCCGAGAGGCTGATGCAGCACGATGCTGGTGTTGGGTAGCGCGATGCGCCGCCCCGGTGTGCCGGCCATCAAAAGGAACGAGGCCATCGAGGCGGCGAAGCCCATACAAACCGTGGAGACCGGGCAGCTGATATACTGCATCGTATCGTAGATGGCGAAACCGCTGGTCACCACGCCGCCCGGCGAGTTGATGTAGAGCGAGACCTCCTTGTCGGGATTGTCGGATTCCAACGACAGAAGCTGGGCGCAGACCAGCGCCGAGGTGCCGTCGTCGATCGCCCCGTTGATGAAGACGATGCGCTCGCGCAGCAGCCGCGAAAATATGTCGAAGGCACGTTCGCCGCGGCTCGACTGCTCGATCACCATCGGCACCAGATTGGCAAGGCCGCTCATCGGTTGTCTCCGTTGACTGTTGTCGTTCAGGCCGCGCGCAGGAAGAGGCGCGGGGTGTTTGCGGCGATCTGTTTGTGCCTGGGAGTGCGCGCTTCAAAGGAAAGCCGGCAACCGGCGCCTGCCATCGCGATCTCCGGCACTGCTGCCCGAGCAAAACCATCATGGACGATGCGCAGATGCGTGCCGCCGGAAACGGTGCGGTCGAGCGTAAAGGTGACGATGCTGTCCACTGGGCTGTCGTTCATTGCGCTGTCCAGGGGACTGCCGGGCGGCACCTGCGTATCGCCGGGCGCCGGCCGCTCCCGCCAGGAATAGCGCAGCAGCCGTCCGGGATCCGCGTCGAGGATTTCGCACTCGATCGGCGCATTCGGCGCTTTAAAGGCAAAGCGGTTGCCGATTTCGGGCTTGATGTCGTTCGGCATCATCCAGGCCGCGAGCAGGTCCGGCACCGTCAGCGCCCGCCACACCTTTTCCGGCGGTTCGGGCAGCTCGCACTCGAACTCGATCTTGTCTGCGGCCATTTCGGCGCGTTCTTTGCCTCGGCTGGTCATTGGTCCATGTCCTTCAAAACCGTCTTGAGCCTTTCGATGCGCTCTGGCCAGAACGCACGGTAGCGTTCGATCCAGCCGAGCAGCGGCGCAAGCCCCTTCGGATCGACGCGGTAATAGGCGTTGCGACCGGCCCGGCGCTCGACCACGAGGCCGGCGCCGCGCAGCACTGCGAGATGTTGCGATACCGCCGGCTGCGATACCGGTATGCCAGTGCGCAGTTCCGACACCGTCATCTCGCCGTCGGCGAGCCGCTCATAGACGGCGCGACGCGTTGGATCCGCTAGTGCCCGAAAAATGTCTGCTTCGATCATGGCGAAAGCATAAGTCAATACTTATCGGTTTGGCAAGCCGTGTTTTTTAAGACAGGCGGTGTTTTTTAAGACAGGCGAGGTTTTACAAACTCGCTGGAAGCCAGCGTCTCACCATGTCGGGGGATCCGTTGAACGTCGCCTCGAAAACTGGTGACGCGAGCACAGCATGAATATGAAGCAATTCGGAGCCGACGTTTCGGAAGCCATGTCGCCTGTGCGCGGCAACAACAAGCGACTGTCCGGCAGTCAAGACGAGATGCTCTTCGTCGATCCACATCTCGGCCCTGCCAGCGATGACGGTAAGCACTTCCTCGACCGGGTGCCAATGTGTCGGGGCGCCAACCGTGGGTTCGACCCATTGTTCAAATATGCAAAGTTGAGTTGCGCCGTTGCAGGCAGAGACATGCATGCGGGTCTTTACTCCCGTCCGCCATTCTTCTTGCGGCTGATCGTCATGCTCGACCATCTTCATTGAGTTCGCCTCGATCTCAGGTTCGTGGAAATTCGACGCCAAGACACTACTTGTTACTGACATCTATTGACAGCGCAGCGCCTGTACTATAGAACGAAAAGAGAACAAAAACGTTGTGGGAAAAGGCAGCGACGGCAGGCAGGGATTATCCATAGCCTGTAAGGTGCAGCGACAAAAATTGGTTTCGGATGAGCGCGGAGAAGTGTCATGGCGGGTAGCGTCAACAAGGTCATTCTGGTGGGCAACCTCGGGGCGGACCCTGAAATCCGCCGCCTGAATTCGGGTGACCCGGTCGTCAACATCCGCATCGCGACGTCGGAAAGCTGGCGCGACAAGACATCCGGAGAGCGCAAGGAAAAGACCGAGTGGCACAATGTCGTGATCTTCAACGACCAGATCGCCAAGGTGGCCGAGCAGTATCTGAAGAAGGGCATGAAGGTCTATGTCGAGGGCCAGCTGCAGACGCGCAAATGGCAGGACCAGACCGGCAATGACCGCTATACGACCGAAATCGTGTTGCAGAAATTCCGCGGCGAGCTGCAGATGCTCGATGCGCGGGGCGAGGGCGGCGGTCAGGTCGGCAACTATGCCGGTGGTGGTGCGAGCCGCGGTTCCGATTTCGGCCAGTCCGGCCCGGGCGAAAGTTTCAATCGCGGTGGCGCCAACAAGGGCGGCGGCGGTGGTTCGTCGCGCGAGCTAGACGACGAAATCCCGTTCTGATTTCTCGGGGCGGACTGCCCTTGCGGCGAAAAGCGCCGGCACCTTGGTCACGAAATGGCGTCCCGAAAATCTGTCTTGGATTTTCGGGACGTTGTGCGTTTGAGCGGTGAAAGGACGTATCAGGTGAAGGCAAGGGTCAAATGGGTCGAGGAGCGCACTTTCGTTGGCGAGTCCGCCAATGGGCACAAGCTGGTGCTAGGCACTGCGTTCGGGCCGGAGGGCAAGACGCCGGGGCCGAGCCCAATGGAACTGGTGCTGATCGGCACTGGCGGCTGCTCGGCCTATGACGTGGTCCATATCCTCGAAAAGGGGCGCGAGGCGGTCGAAGATTGCGTGGTCGAACTCGATGCCGACCGTGCAGAAGCCGATCCCAGGGTGTTCACCCGCATTCACATGCATTTTGTCGTCAAGGGCCGGGCGCTATCACACGACAAGGTGAAGCGGGCGATCGGGCTTTCGATCGACAAATACTGCTCGGCCTCGGCAATGATGGCCAAGACTGCCGAGATTACCCACGACTTCGAAGTCATTGAAACGACAGCGAAGTAGGGCTGTTCCTACGTCGCCATCAGCGCCTTGATGCCGTCGGCGACGAACTGTACGGCGAGCGCCGCCAGGATGACGCCGAGCAGCCTTGTCAGGATCGAACGGCCGGTTTGGCCGAGGATACGGTCGATGCGCTCTGACAGTACGAACACCAGGTAGGTGATGACGAGGCAGATGGCGATGATGCCGACAAGGGCTGTCTGCGCGCCCAAACCCTGAAACGAGCTTGAGAGCAGGACGGTCGCCGAAATCGCGCCGGGACCGGCAATGAGCGGGATCGCCAGCGGAAAGGCGGCGATGTTGTGGATCATGTCCCTGGTGATGGCGACGTCGCCGATCTTCTCCTTGCGGTCCTGCCGGCGCTCGAACACCATTTCGAAGGCGATGAAGAACAGCAGAAAGCCGCCGGCGACGCGGAAGGCCGGCAGAGTGATGCCGAAGACTGACAGGATCGACGCGCCGGCGATTGCGAACAACGCCATTACCAGGAAGGCGATGACCGAGGCGCGCACGGAGACCTGGTTGCGCTCCTCGCGGTTCATGCCGCGGGTCACGGCGAGGAAGAGCGGCGCAAGGCCGGGCGGATCGATCGTCACCAGTATGGTGACGAAGGCGTTGAACAGGCTGTCGAAGCTCGGCATGCTGACCCTCCCCGCCGGCAAAGCCGGATAACGGGATTGGTAGAGCAAAGCGGAGGCAGTGGAAACCATGCGGATCAGGGGCTGACGGCCCGGCGCGCCAGAAACTCGACTTCGAGACGCCAGGTGGCGCCGTCGTCCTGTGAGCGTTCGCCCAGCCAGCGGAACGAATTTTCGGTGATGCGCGAAAAGCTCCAGCGCACGGCAGATCCGGTGCCGTCTGCGCCTTGCTGGATGATGGTGTCGCCCTCGGCACGGCCGAGCTGGCGGCTGTAGTACTGATTGCGCGGATCGCTCCAGAAGATGTGCCAGGCGTCAACGCCGGGATCGTAGACGCGCAACGTCGTGCCATAGAAGGTCCATTTGCCGAGCGAGGGCGAGGGGCCGGCGTCACGGGCAGGCAGGATCCATACGTCCTGGATCGCGCGGCCTTCGAGCACCCAGCCGAAATGCACTTCGCCGCGCCCGGTCAGCACCTGACCGTCCTCGAGATGGCGCGTGGCGTCGAACGTCCAGGCGCCGACGAAGCGGCCGTAAAGATTCAGTTTCTCGGCAAGGGCCGGTACGGGCCCATCGCTGTGCAGGGCCTTGGCAAAGGAATTGGACATGGCTTCGCTCTCATCTTGTCAGGAGACCGGCAAGCATAGAGGCCGACAGGGGTTCTGCGCTTGGGAAAAGTTGCTATGTTTCGGCGATGACGACGAGCGCGCACAGGCTGGCGTCGGGCCGAGGCTGGCAGGTGTCGGATGTCATCTGCACCGCCAGCGCCGCCGACAGGCCATTCGAGGAGGAGCATCGGGATTTCTGCGTTGCCGCCGTAACCAACGGCACCTTCCGCTATCGTGCGCGCGAGGGCACGGCGATGCTGGCGCCGGGCGCGCTCCTGCTCGGCAATCCCGGCACATGCTATGAATGCGGTCACGAGCATGGCGCCGGCGACCGCTGCCTCTCCTTCCATTTCGGACCGGCCTATATGGAGCGGATCGTCGCCGACGTGCCGGGCACGAAGACGCTCGATTTCGGCACGCCGCGCCTGCCGCCCTTGCCGGCGCTGGTGCCGCTGCTTGCCGAAGCGGAGGCGGCGCGCGAGATGGCCGACACCGGCGCGTTCGAGGAACTCGCCCTGCGCATTGCCGGTGCCGCGGTGACAGCGGCTTGCAGCGCCACGGATCGGGGACGGACGCCGAGCCGCCGTGACCAGAAGCGTGTTGCCGAAGCGGTGCGGCGCATCGAAGTCGATGCCGACCGGCCGATCTCGCTTGCCGAACTCGCCGACGAGACCGCCACCAGCCCTTACCATTTCCTGCGCACCTTCCGGCACGTCGCCGGTATGACGCCCTACCAATTCCTGCTGAGAGCGCGGCTGCACAGGGCAGCCGTGCGGCTCCGGACGTCGGATCAGACGATTTCGGCGATTGCCTTTTCGGCGGGATTCAACGATCTATCAACCTTCAATCGTCGTTTCCGGCGGCTGATGGGCGAGGCGCCGGGTACTTATCGCGCCCGCCGGCGACGCCCGTGAAAGGGTGCCACGGCCATATCGTCGCAATTGGTTTATCCTTTTGAATTTGCCGCTAAAAACCACACTGGAAAACTGCCGCGATTGTTGGAGTTTCAGGCTGGCTTCCTATATAAGCACCAAGTGATTCCTGATTAGATTGTGATCCGATTTGACCGACCAAAAGACACCGCGCGGCGCCGACGGCGGCCCCACCGGCATCGAGCCGATATCCATCATCGAGGAGATGCAGCGCTCCTATCTCGATTACGCCATGAGCGTGATCGTCAGCCGCGCGCTGCCGGACGTGCGCGATGGCCTCAAGCCGGTGCATCGCCGCATCCTCTACGCCGCCTATGAGAGCGGCTATCACTGGAACCGCAAATATGTGAAATCGGCACGCCCGGTCGCCGACGTGATGGGTAAATACCATCCGCATGGCGACGCCTCGATCTACGACGCTTTGGTGCGCATGGCGCAGGATTGGTCGCTGCGCGTGCCGCTGATCGACGGGCAGGGCAATTTCGGCTCGATCGACGGCGATCCGCCGGCGGCGATGCGCTACACGGAATCGCGGCTGACCAAGGTCGCGCATGAGTTGCTGGAAGACATCGACAAGGACACCGTCGATTTCCAGGACACTTACGATGCGTCGGGCAGCGAACCGAAAGTCCTGCCGGCGCGCTTTCCGAACCTGTTGGTCAACGGCTCCGGCGGTATCGCCGTCGGCATGGCCACCAACATTCCGCCGCACAATCTGGGCGAGGTCTGCAACGGCGCCATTGCCCTCATCGATAATCCAGCGATCGACCTTCCGGCACTGATGGAGATCATTCCGGGGCCGGATTTCCCGACCGGCGGCATCGTGCTCGGCCGCTCCGGCATCTACAGCGCCTATTCGACCGGCCGCGGCTCCATCGTCATGCGCGGCCGCGTCAACGTCGAGGCGCGCGGCAACGATCGTGAATCGATCGTCATCACCGAGGTTCCCTATCAGGTGAACAAGGCGTCGATGATCGAGAAGATGGCCGAGCTGGTGCGCGACAAGCGCATCGAAGGCATTTCCGACATTCGCGACGAGAGCGACCGCCAGGGCTACCGCGTCGTCATCGAACTAAAGCGCGACGCGGTCGCCGATGTCATCCTCAACCAGCTTTACCGCTTCACCCCGCTGCAGACGTCCTTCGGCGCCAACATGGTGGCACTGAACGGCGGCAAGCCGGAATTGCTGACGCTGACCGACATGCTGAAGGCGTTCGTCGCCTTCCGTGAGGAGGTGATCAGCCGGCGCACAAAATTCCTGCTGCGCAAGGCGCGCGACCGCGCCCATGTGCTGGTCGGCCTTGCCATCGCTGTTGCCAACATCGATGAAGTCATCAAGCTGATCCGCAGCGCTCCGGACCCGCAGACGGCGCGCGAGCAGTTGATGGAGCGGCGCTGGCCTTCGGGCGACGTGGAATCGCTGATTCTTCTGATCGACGACCCGCGCCATCGCATCAACGAGGACGGTACCTACAATCTCTCCGAGGAGCAGGCGCGCGCCATCCTCGAACTGCGCCTGCAGCGCCTGACCGCGCTCGGCCGCGACGAGATCGCCGACGAGCTGAACACGATCGGCGACGAGATCAAGGACTACCTGGACATCCTCTCGTCCCGCGCCCGCGTCCAGCAGATCGTCAAGGACGAGCTCATGGCCGTGCGCGACGAGTTCGGCACGCCGCGCCGCACCGAACTCGCCGAGGGCGGGGCGGACATGGAAGACGAGGACCTGATCCAGCGCGAGGACATGGTCGTCACGGTCAGCCATTCCGGCTACATCAAGCGCGTGCCGCTGTCGCTCTACCGGGCGCAGCGCCGCGGCGGCAAGGGCCGCTCCGGCATGTCGACCAAGGAAGAGGATTTCGTCACCCGGCTGTTCGTCGCCAACACGCACACGCCGGTGCTGTTCTTCTCCTCGCGCGGCATCGTCTACAAGGAAAAGGTCTGGCGCCTGCCGATCGGCAACCCGCAATCGCGCGGCAAGGCGCTGATCAATATGCTGCCGCTCGAACAGGGCGAGCGCATCACCACGATCATGCCGCTGCCGGAGGATGAGACGAGTTGGGGCGAGCTCGACGTCATGTTTGCCACCACGCGCGGCACCGTACGTCGCAACAAGCTGTCGGACTTCGTCCAGGTCAACCGCAACGGCAAGATCGCCATGAAGCTGGACGAGGAAGGCGACGAGATCCTCGGCGTCGAGACCTGCACCGACAATGACGACGTGCTTTTGACGGCAAGTTCCGGCCAGTGCATCCGCTTTCCGGTCAGCGACGTACGCGTCTTCCAGAGCCGCAATTCGGTCGGCGTGCGCGGCATTGCGATGGCCGATGGCGACCGGGTGATCTCGATGGCGGTGATCGAGCATGTCGATGCGCCGCCGGCGGAGCGTGCCGCCTACCTCAAGCGGGTGGTGGCCGAACGCCGGCTCGCTGCTGACATCGCGGCCGGCGAGGAGGAAGAAATCCAGCTCACCAATGAAGAGGTCGGCGAAGAGGCGGAGCTTTCCGACGACCGCTATGAATTCCTCAAGGCGCACGAGCAGTTCGTGTTGACGGTGACGGAATATGGCTACGGCAAGCGTTCATCGTCCTACGATTTCCGCCTGACTGGCCGTGGCGGCAAGGGTATTCGCGCCACCGACGTCTCGAAAACGGCTGAAATCGGCCGCCTGGTGGCGACCTTCCCGGTCGGGAATGACGATCAGATCATGCTGGTTTCGGATGGCGGCACCGTCATCCGCGTCCCGGTCAACGGCATTCGTTTCGCCAGCCGCGCCACCAAGGGCGTTACCATCTTCAATACCGCAGAGGGCGAGAAGGTCGTTTCGGTGGAGCGGATTTCAGAACCGCAAGCGGACGAGGAGATCGAAGAGAGTGTCGATGCTGAAGGTGGCGCTTCCACCGATGCCGAAGGTGGGGAGCCTGATACTACCGTCGAGTGAGTTTGCCACGATGGCGCCAGCCCTATGGGCCGGCGTGTGAAGACACCCCCGCAATCTAGAAGTGGCGATAAGGCTTGCGGTTGCCGAAGCCTTCGAACCGCTTGGTATTGGCCTTGGCGCGGACGCGCTGTGCTTCCTGATGCAACCCGAATACGGTAGCGATCAGCATGGCGACGGTCATTGCGGTGGCGAGCATGTAGATCAGCATGTGCGTGTTCTCCTGCGCCTAACAACGATTAGATGGGTGTTTGGTTTCATCTTCTGCAGCTGCAACTTAGTGAACACTGCGTGAAGCTGTTGTGAGCGGCACATTCATCTGTCGTTCACGTCGGCCAAAAGGTTCATGGGGCGGGCTGGCGATCGGATTTGCCTTTAGAGGAGAGGCTCGCTAGAAGCACCTGCCATGACCGAACGCATCGCCCTTTATGCCGGCTCTTTCGACCCGCTGACCAACGGCCATCTCGACGTGCTGAAGGCGTCGCTGGCCGTGGCGGATACAATCTATGCGGCGATCGGCATCCATCCCGGCAAGAAGCCGTTGTTTTCCTTCGAGGAACGGGTTGGCCTGATCGAAACGGCCGCGAAGGCGGAATTCGGCAGCGACGGTGCGCGTATCAAAGTAGTCGCCTTCGACGGGTTGGTCATCGATGCGGCCAGGAAGCATGGCGCCTCGATCATCATCCGCGGCCTGCGCGACGGCACCGATCTTGACTATGAGATGCAGATGGCCGGCATGAACGAGACCATGGCGCCGGAGCTGCAGACCGTGTTCCTGCCCGCCAGCCCTTCAGTGCGCACCATTACCGCCACACTTGTGCGCCAGATAGCTTCGATGGGAGGCGATATCCGCCCCTTCGTGCCGGCGGCCGTGGCCGGCGCGCTCACCGCCAAATTCGCGAAATAAATGCATGTCACCCAAAAGTGGAACCCGGCTTTGGGTAACGACATGCATGAACGAAGATATTCGGAGAAAGATCCCATGCCGCTGAAAAAGCTTGCCTTCTTGCTTGCCGTGCTTGCCGGTCTTGTGACCGCATCCGTGTCGGCCTTTGCCGCCGATCCGGAAAACACCATGATCGTAACGCTGAAGGACGGCGACGTGACCATCGCGCTGAGGCCCGACCTTGCGCCGAAGCACGTCGCGCAGATCAAAGAGCTGGTGCGCCAGGGCGCCTACGACAACGTCGCCTTTCACCGCGTCATCGACGGCTTCATGGCGCAGACCGGCGACGTCAAGTTCGGCAACATGAAGAGCGGCTTCAATGCCGACGCTGTCGGCACCGGCGGCTCCGATCTTCCTGACCTGCCGGCCGAATTCTCCGGCACCGAGCACTACCAGCGCGGCGTGGTCGGCATGGCCCGCTCCGACGATCCGAATTCCGCCAATTCGCAATTCTTCATCATGTTCGCGCCGGCACCGCCGCTCGATGGCCAGTACACCATCGTTGGCAATGTCGTCAGCGGAATGGAGCTGGTGGACCACATCAAGAAAGGCGACGAGGCGCAGAACGGGACGGTGACCGACCCCGATCGCATGATCAAGGTGCGCATCGCCGCGGACGGCAAGTAACCCCAATTGTTCAAAAGGATATTTCTGACATGGCCGAAATCAAGGACCGCGAGAACGCGCTTATCATGGACACGACCAAGGGCAAGGTCGTCATCGAATTGTTTCCAGATCTGGCGCCCGGCCATGTCGGCCGTATCAAGGAACTGGCACGCGAAGGCGCCTATGACGGCGTGGTCTTCCACCGCGTCATCGACGGCTTCATGGCGCAGACCGGCGACGTGAAGTTCGGCAATTCCAACAAGCCGTTTTTCGCGCCATCGCGCGCCGGCACTGGCGGTTCCGACAAACCCGATCTGAAGGCCGAGTTCTCCAACGCCAACCACGGCCGCGGCACCTGCTCGATGGCGCGCTCGCAGAACCCGAATTCGGCCAATTCGCAGTTCTTCATCTGCTTCGACGATGCCGCCTTCCTCAACCGCCAGTACACGGTATGGGGCCAGGTCGTCGAAGGCATGGACAACGTCGACAAGATCAAGCGCGGCGAACCGGTGCAGGATCCTGACAAGATCGTGTCGCTCAAGGTCGCGGCCGACGTGAAATGACCGGCCGGGCTGTCGCGGCCATCGCATTTGTGCTCGTCGCGGCGGCCACTCCGGCGCTGGCAACGGAATCGATCGTCTGCAGCGCCGACGGCGGCGCGGCATCGATTGACGTTTTGATGGGACACACGGCCGTCATTGCGGTCGCGCGTGTGTGGCTGGATGCCGGCGGCAAGACATGGACCACGGACGGACAGCCAGGCTCAACGAAAGTCATCGTTGGACAGGCATTCGAAGACGACGAGCGCATGCTTATCGACCTCACCGACGAAGGCATCAGCTCGATCGTCGCCAGATTGCGACTGGTCAAGGCCAGCGAGCAGTCCAGTTTCGCGATGGGCGGCACATTGAGCATAGACGGTGTTGGCGCCTGGGCGGTGACCTGCCCGGAACCTTGAGGCGGGGATCTCTTGCGCGTCGACCTTTTCGACTTCGATCTGCCGGAGGAGCGCATCGCGCTTCGCCCAGCCGAGCCGCGCGACAGTGCCAGGATGCTGGTGGTCAGGCCGGGTGAGGGGCTCGAGGACCGGACAGTGCGCGACCTGCCGGCCCTGCTCAAGGCCGGTGATCTGCTGGTCTTCAACGACACCAAGGTCATTCCGGCACAATTGAAGGGCATCAGGCGGCGCGGCGAGGCGGCGGCGCAGGTCGAAGCCACGCTGCATATGCGGATGGCGCCCGACCGCTGGCTCGCCTTCATGCGTCCGGGCAAGCGCATCGCCGCCGGCGATCGCATCCATTTCGGTCATGACGCCAATTCCTGCTTTCTCGGCCAACTCGATGCGACCGTGATCGAGAAGGGAGAAGGTGGCGAGGTGCTGCTCGGCTTCGACCTGTCAGGTCCGTTCCTCGACGAGGCGCTGCATGCCGTCGGCCACATCCCGCTGCCGCCCTACATCGCTTCCAAGCGTGACGACGACGAACGCGACCGCAGCGATTACCAGACCATTTATGCCAAGGAGGAGGGCGCCGTGGCCGCGCCGACGGCAGGGCTGCATTTCACGCCGGAGCTGTTTGCGACGCTCGACGCCAAGGGCATAGAGCGCCGTTTCGTCACGCTGCATGTCGGCGCCGGTACGTTCCTGCCGGTGAAGGCGGACGACACCGCCGACCACAAGATGCACGCCGAAACCGGTTCGGTCAGCCCGGAAACCGCCGAAGCGCTGAATGCGGCGAAGGCAAAAGGAGGGCGCATTATCGCCGTCGGCACGACATCGCTGCGCTTGTTGGAGAGCGCGGCCGGCGAGGACGGCAGGCTGGCCGCATGGTCAGGCCCGACAGACATCTTCATCACGCCCGGCTATCGCTTCAAGACCGCAGACATGCTGATGACCAATTTCCATCTGCCGCGTTCGACTCTGTTCATGCTGGTTTCGGCCTTCTGCGGTTTGCAGACGATGCGCGCGGCCTATGCGCATGCGATCGAGAACCGCTACAGGTTTTATTCCTATGGAGACGCAAGTCTTCTGTTCAGGGAGGATACCGATGGACGATGACCTGGAAACCTTCGGCCGCGAAGCCTTGATTGCCGAGGTCAGGAAACTGCGCGCCGGAATCCGCCAACACCGCGACGCCACCGGCCATGATCTGTGCTGGCATCATCCCGACCTCTGGTCACTTTTGCCCGAAAAGACCGAGCCGGCGATTGCCGTGCCGCCGTGGCCGAAATTCATGCGCGGCTGCATCCGCTACCGGCAATCGCTCGACAAGCAGGCCCCGGACGCGCCGGTATTCGACAAGGAGTTCGATGGTTAGGGAATTCAATGACTGACGCATTCACCTTCAAGGTGCTGGCGACCGACGGCAGGGCGCGGCGTGGTGCAATCACCATGCCGCGCGGGGAAATCCGCACGCCTGCCTTCATGCCGGTCGGTACCGGCGGCACGGTGAAGGCCATGTATATGGATCAGGTGCGCGGCGTCGGCTCGGACATTATCCTCGGCAACACCTACCACCTGATGCTAAGACCCGGCGCCGAGCGCGTGGCGCGGCTCGGCGGCCTGCATGAATTCGCCCGCTGGCAGCATCCAATCCTGACCGACAGCGGCGGCTTCCAGGTGATGTCGCTGTCGAAGCTGCGGAAACTGACCGAGAACGGCGTGACCTTCCGTTCGCATATCGACGGCGGCGCCTACGAGATGTCGCCGGAGCGTTCGATAGAGATCCAGGGGCTGCTCGATTCCGACATCCAGATGCAGCTCGACGAATGCACGGCGCTGCCGGCCAAGCAGAACGAGATCGAGCGCGCCACGGAGTTGTCGTTGCGCTGGGCCGAGCGTTGCAAGACGGCATTCGGCGAGCAGCCCGGCAAGGCGATGTTCGGCATTGTGCAAGGCGGCGACGTGCCGGATCTGCGGCTGCGCTCGGCGCAGGCGCTGAAGGCAATGGAGCTGAAGGGCTATGCTATCGGCGGGCTGGCTGTCGGCGAGCCGCAAGCGGTGATGCTGGAGATGCTCGACATCACTTGCCCGGAGCTGCCGGCTGACCGGCCGCGCTACCTGATGGGCGTCGGCACCCCGGACGACATTTTGAAGTCGGTGGCGCGCGGCATCGACATGTTCGACTGCGTGATGCCGACGCGGGCAGGGCGCCACGGCCTTGCATACACACGGCGCGGCAAGGTCAATCTGCGCAACGCCCGCCATGCCGACGATCCGCGTCCGCTCGATGAGGAAAGCGACTGCCCGGCCGCACGCGACTATTCGCGGGCCTATCTGCACCATCTGGTGCGCTCGCAAGAGGCGCTTGGGGCGATGCTCCTGACCTGGAACAATCTGTCCTATTACCAGCAGCTGATGCGCGACATTCGTGAAGCGATCGAGGCTGGCAGGTTCGCCGAACAAGCCGAGATCATCACGCAGCAATGGGCAAACGGTGACCTCGCCGTCCGGTAGGCATGCTCGCCAGGAATCCGGCTCCAGGGAAGAGTTGCCCCTGCCATGAACTGTTTTGAAACGACTGCCTAATAAGCATTGCCGGACGACATCGGGCGAGGATCAAGAACCTGTTCGTTTCGGGGCAAGTTTCAGTTCCTGGCACGACGGTGCGGACGAACGGCATCGCCGAGCTTTCGCCTTCGACCCCCATCGCGGTTCAGCGATGGACGGCTGGGTCGTTGCTTGCGATTCTGGCGATCGCAGTGACCGGCCTGGTCTTGCGCTTGCTTGGCGCGCGCGGCGACCTTTGGCTGGACGAGATCTGGAGCTTTGCGCTGATCGAGCCGCTGACCTCGATCGACCAGATATTCTGGCGCGTCAATCACGACAACAATCATTTCCTCAACTCGGTCTATCTCTATCTCATTGGCCCCGATGCTTCGCCGCTGATCCAGCGAGGTCTGTCGATAGCATTAGGTGTTGCCACGATCGGTGCGGCGGCAGTGAGCGCCGCATCGCGCGGACGACAGGCGATGATTGCCACAAGCCTGTTGTTTGCCGTGAGCTACCCAATGATCCATTACGGCTCGGAGGCGCGCGGCTATGCCGGCCTTGTGCTGTTCACGCTGCTGTCGGTCGTTTTTCTGGAGCGCCGGCTCGACAGTAGACGGTGGTCTGGCGTGGCCTTGGCAGCGGCGATCCTTTTCGGCTTCCTGTGCCACCTCACCATGATCGGAATGGTGGCGGTCCTCGCAATATGGACCGCCTGGCTCGCCTGGCAGCGTACGGCGAAGGTCGGCCGTGTCGTTGCGGACCTGGCGTCGATCTTCCTGCCGGGCTTGCTTGCCGTGCTGCCGCTGGCTGTCGGCGTGTTTGTCGGCGGCAGGCTGTTCGGCTTCAGTGTCGGTGGTGTTTCGCCGTTCTCGATTGCCGCCTTCGCGCAGGGCTATGGCGGGATGATCCGCTCTCTGTTCGGGCTGCCACCCTGGTTCGGCGACGGGCCCTACATCGTTGCCGCCTGCTGTCTTGTCGGCCTCTCCGCCGGTGTCTGGCGCGGTCGTCGAGCCAGCCTTTATGCGATCGGGATTATCGGACTGCCTTTGCTCATGGCGGCGGCGCATCTGCCCAACCTTGAGTTCCCGCGCTATTTCATCATCAGCGGAACATTGCTGCTGCTCTGGGCCGGCGAGATGATTGGCCGCGGCCTGGATGCTCGCGGGACTGCCAGGCTGCTTGCGATGGGAGCGCTGGTGATCGTGGTGAGTGGCAGCATTTCGTCGCTGCTTCAGTTCTATCAATATGGACGCGGCTCCTACGCCGCTATCGTCGATGAAATGACCAGGAACGGCGCAACCACCTATGCCAGCGACGGTAATTTCCGCACCCCCATTGTCGTCAACTATTTTGCGGCGCGAATGGATCGTCGGGCATTGCTGGTTCCAGACGACGGGATGTGCATCGAACGGCCCGCCTGGCTGGTCCTCGAGGGGGACATGGACAAACAAGCCGAACATGTCGAACCGACGGCCGCATGCGCTCTGGCGTATGAACGGGCCGATGCGTCGAGGCATTGGGGGTTTTCAGGCCTGAGCTGGACGCTCTACCGGCGACAGGATTGAAACAGCTCTGCCCCTCCTCAAGCGCCCCTCAGGTGCTGAGCGACGTGGACGCACGCAGGCTGCAGCCGGTGATCCGAAAGCTGCCGTCAGGCTGTAGTTCGAGCGTGTAGACCGCCTCGTAGTCCTTGCCATCCGGGCCGACGATCAGCACTTGCTGGATGATCGACGTCGGGCTCGTCTCGCGAACCTTGCCGAAGGAGTAGGTCTGCGGTTGGCGCACCGGCGGATAGCCTTTTGTCACCATGTTCATGAAGGTATCGACGGTCGGAAAGATGCGTTTCACATTCGGTGCGGCAAAGCTGTAGGCCGTCATTCCGTCATTGGCGATGAAGGCCCTCAACTGCCCATCGATGACCGTCTGCGCCGCTTTGACTTCGGCGTCGCCAGCAAAGGCCTGGGATGCGAAAATGAATGGAACGACTGCGAATGCGAAAAACGCGCGGCGCATGGCCTGTCTCCGTTGTCCCTGAGAAATCGCTGCCTGAAGGTACATGATACCATACGCTTTGCAGTGCTTCAGGGTTTCAGCCGAGCGCAAACATTCGGCGTGGCAGTCCGTGTCCGAGCCGAGAAAGCATTGTCGAGGCGAGAACAGCCTGAGCGATTGCCGATGCTTGAAAGGCGAACGGCAGTCTGCCACAAGGGCCGCTCGATTATACCTAGAGCGTGCGATGTGAGCAGGACCAGGCAATGAAGGCATTTTTCGTGCAGATAAAGTGCGATCTGGGCAAGGCCTACGACGTTGCCAGCGCCCTGGCCGATGCCGAGATTGCTTCGGAAATCTACTCGACAGCCGGAAACTACGACCTGCTCGCCAAATTCTATGTCGACGACGAGGAAGACATCGGCCACTTCGTCAACGAGAAAGTGCAGATTCTCCCGGGCATCAAGGACACGTTCACGGTCGTCACCTTTCGCGCGTTTTGATCCGCATCCGGCATCTGCCCGGACACCAGGCAAAGCCTGATCAAGGCCCTATTGGTGCTGCCTTAATTTTAGGCAAGTGCGATATACTGATCGCCGGCGCCCAACAAATCACCGATTGCGCTTGATTTTCTCCAGCGAGGCCAGTGAAATGGCGCCACAGGGGAGTATGCGATTGGCAGCGTTCGATGAAATGCTTCCGGAAGTTTCCGGGCTGAGAAAACCGTATTCGGCTTACGATCGCTGGCTGAAGGAACAGGACCCGGCCAGACTTACCGAGAAGATGCAGGACGCCGAACGCGTCTTTCGCAAGACAGGCATCACTTTCGCCGTCTACGGCGAGCAGGAAGCATCGGAGCGGCTGATACCCTTCGATATCGTTCCGCGCATCATTTCGGGCAATGAATGGCGACGGCTGACGCAAGGCATCGAGCAGCGCGTCCAGGCGCTGAACGCCTTTCTCGACGACATCTACCACCGCCAGGAGATCTTGCGCGCCGGCCGGGTGCCGAAGGAGTTGATCGCCAAGAACGAGGCGTTCCTGCCCGAGATGATCGGGGTGCGGCCGCCGGCCGGCGTCTATACCCACATCATCGGCGTCGACATCGTACGCATCAGCGAGAACGAGTTCTACGTGCTGGAGGACAACGCGCGCACGCCGTCCGGCGTCTCCTACATGCTGGAGAATCGCGAGACGATGATGCAGCTCTTCCCCGAGCTGTTCCAGCAGATCAAGGTGCGGCCGGTTGAGAATTACCCGCAGCTCTTGCGCCAGTCGCTGGCGGCAGTGCGGCCGCAAAGCACCAAGGGCGCGCCGACCATTGCCGTGCTGACGCCGGGCAGCTTCAACTCAGCCTATTTCGAACATGCTTTCCTTGCCGACCAGATGGGCGTGCAGCTTGTCGAGGGGCAGGATCTGCGCGTCGTCGATGGCCATGTCGCGATGCGCACCACCGAGGGCTACAAGCAGATCGACGTGCTTTACCGTCGTGTCGACGACTCGTTCCTCGATCCGCTGACCTTCCGCCCCGACTCGGCACTTGGCGTACCGGGCATTATGGACGTCTACCGCGCCGGCAACATCACGATCGCCAATGCGCCGGGAACCGGCATCGCCGACGACAAGGCGATCTATTCGTACATGCCCGAGATCGTCGAATTCTACACCGGCCGCAAGGCGATGCTCGGCAACATCCCGACCTGGCGCTGCTCGGAGCCGGACAGCCTGAAATACGTGCTCGAGCACATCGATGAATTGGTTATCAAGGAGGTCCACGGGTCCGGCGGTTACGGCATGCTGGTCGGTCCGGCGGCGACCAAGAAGGAATGCGAGGATTTTTCCAAAAAGCTCGCGGCGAAACCGTCGAACTACATTGCTCAGCCGACGCTGGCGCTGTCGACCTGTCCGATCCTGACGGACAAGGGGCTGGCGCCGCGCCATGTCGATCTGCGCCCCTATGTGCTGGTTTCCGACCGTATCCAGATCGTGCCCGGCGGGCTGACCCGAGTAGCGCTCAAGGAAGGCTCGCTGGTCGTCAATTCCTCGCAAGGCGGGGGCACGAAGGATACGTGGGTGTTGGATGATTAGAGTGGAAGTAGCGAGTAGCGAATAGCGAATAGCGAATAGTGAATAGTGAATAGTGAATAGTGAATAGTGAATAGATAAGGATATGGGGTCGTTGATGTTGGTGAAATGCCCTGAAGTGAAGCGCGCGGAATCGTGCCCTGGAATCTGGATAGTCACCATTCACCATTCACCTTTCACTATTCACCACAGGACCGCCTGACATGCTTCTCGGCCGCACCGCCAACGGGCTCTACTGGATGAACCGCTACATCGAGCGGGCGGAAAACATGGCGCGATTGGTGGATGCCGGCCTGCGCATGGCGCTGACTCGTACCCAGAACGCTTCGGAGGAGTGGAATTCGGTGCTGCTCAGCGCCGGTTCAGACGCCAGCTTCACGCAGAAATATTCCGACTACACCGCCGCCAATGTCGCCGACTATCTGCTGCGCGACACATCGAACCCGTCGAGCACGATGTCGTCTATCGAAACGGCCCGTAACAATGCCCGCATGGTGCGCACGGCACTGACGCGTGAAACCTGGGAAAGCATCAACGAAGCCTGGATGTCGCTGAAGCGGATGCTGGCCAAGCCGATCGACGAGCGCGACCTGCCCAACGCACTCGACGCAATCAAGCGCGAGACGGCGCTGATCCGCGGCTCGTTCTACGGCACGATGCTGCGCAACGAGATTTTCGATTTCTCGCAGCTCGGCACTTATGTCGAACGCGCCGACAACACCGCGCGTATCCTGGATGTGAAATACTACGTGCTGTTGCCGTCGATCTCCTGGGTCGGCTCGACGCTCGACAACTACCAGTGGGAATCGATCCTGCGCTCGGTGTCGGCGCACCGTTCCTATCGCTGGGTCTATGATGCCGACTACAAGCCGAGCAACATCGCCGATTATCTGATCCTCAACGTCCGCATGCCGCGCTCGCTGACCTTTTGCTACCGCTTCCTGACGGAGCATCTCAAATTCCTGGGTGACGACTATGGGGAGCGCCACGCCTGTCATGCAACGGCTTCCAAGACTCAGGCCATGCTGACGGCCGGGTCGATCAAGGATATTTTCGACGCCGGCCTGCACGAATTCCTGGCCAATTTCATCCGCGACAACACCAGGCTCGGCGACGAGATCGCGCAGGATTACAGGTTCTATTGAGCATGATCCAAAAAAGCGGAGATCGGTTTTCGGAAAAGCTCATGCTCCAGGGACGAGAGCGATGCGGCTGAAGATCACCCACCGAACCGAATACCGCTACGATGCGCCGGTGCACTATCTGTTGCAGCGTTTGCGGCTGCTCCCGGTGAACGGGCGCACCCAGACGGTACTGTCCTGGGCGCTGAAGATCGAAGGCGCACGCGAGGAAGTGCGCTTCACCGACCATTTCGGCAATGATACCCGGCTGTTGAGCGTCGAGGGCGAGCGCGACTTCATCACCGTCGAAGCAGCCGGCGAAGTGGTGACGCGCGACACCGCTGGCGTCTGCGGACCGCACCAGGGTTTCGCGCCGCTCTGGCTGTTCGGCCAGGAAACGCCGCTGACGACGATCGGCAGCGGCATTCGCGAGCTTGCTGCCTCCGTCGGCAAGGGTACCGACATCGAAAGGCTGCACCGGTTGATGGCGGTGATCGGCGAGCGCGTCGCTTATACGCCGGACACCACCAACGTGACGACGCCGGCCGAAGAGGCCCTGGCGCTCAAGACCGGCGTTTGCCAGGACCACAGCCACATCTTCGTTGCCGCGGCGCGTGCCATGGATTTTCCGGCCCGCTATATCAGCGGCTACCTGATGATGGATGCGGCCATCGAGCAGGCGGCAAGCCACGCTTGGGCCGAGGCGCATGTCTCGGGCCTCGGCTGGGTCGCCTTCGATGTCGCCAACGGCATTTCTCCGGACGAGCGTTATGTGAAGGTGGCGACCGGCCGCGATTATCGCGACGCCACGCCGGTATCTGGAATTCGGCTGGGACAGGCGGAAGAACAGCTTGCGGTCACCGTCACCGTGGAGCAGTAATCCCCGGCAAGATTGTTGCCAAAGAGATTCGATGACCTATTGCGTCGGCCTGAAGATCGATCGCGGGCTCGTGTTCATGTCGGACACGCGCACCAACGCCGGCATGGATTCGATTTCGACCTTCAGGAAGATGCATGTCTGGGAAGAGCCGGGCGAGCGCGTCATCGTTTTGATGTCGGCCGGCAATCTGGCGACGACGCAGGCCGTGGTCAGCCTGCTCGACGAACGCACCAAGGCAGTGGCGGAGCGCCGTGCCACGCTGCTCGAAACGCCCTCCATGTACCAGACAGTCCGGTTGGTCGGAGACACCGTCAAGGAGGTCATCGCCAGTTCGTCGCCGGCGGGCGAAAAGGCGGATTCCTACTTCAACGCCTCCTTCATCCTCGGCGGTCAGATCAAGGGCAGCGCGCCGCGCCTGTTCATGATCTATCCGGAAGGCAATTTCATCGAATCGACCGACGACACGCCGTTCTTCCAGATCGGTGAGACCAAATACGGCAAGCCGATCATTATCCGCGCTTATGAAAGGACGATGAGTTTCGCCGAGACGGTGAAATTGCTGCTGGTGTCGTTCGACTCGACGCTGAAGTCGAACCTGTCGGTCGGCCTGCCGCTCGACCTGCTGTTCTATGAAAAGGACACTTTCAAGGTCGGCCTCAAAAAGCGAATAACCCAGGACGATCAATATTATCGTACGATCTCGGATAGCTGGTCGAACGCGCTGAAGACCGCCTTTGCCAGTCTGCCTGATTTTCCCGAATGAAAACCTTCGTTTTTCGTGCTCTTTGATCGCGGCTCGATGAGGCGCCACGGAGGCGAAGATGAATAGCAACGAATTCCGCGAGTGGTCGCTGCGAGCGGCTGAATGGGGCGTCGACTACAGAAACAGCCTTCGCGAGAGACCGGTGCGGCCGCTTGTCGAGCCGGGCGAAATCTTCAAAAGCGTCGATGCCGCGCCGCCGGAAGACGGTGAAACGATGCAGGCAATCTTCGCCGATTTCGAACAAAAGATCCTGCCTGGCATGACGCACTGGCAGCATCCGCGTTTCTTCGCCTATTTCCCGGCCAATGCGGCACCGGTCTCCGTCGTGGCCGAGTATCTGGTTTCCGCGATGGCCGCGCAATGCATGCTCTGGCAGACCTCGCCGGCGGCAACCGAGCTCGAGACGCGTGTCGTCGACTGGATGCGGCAGGCGCTTGGTTTGCCGGAGGGATTCTCCGGCGTCATGCAGGATTCGGCTTCGTCGGCGACGCTTGCCGCCGTGCTGACCATGCGCGAGCGCGCGCTCGACTGGCAAGGCAACAAGAACGGCTTGCAAGGGCAGCCGGTCGTGAGGGTCTATTCTTCCGACCAGGTCCATACTTCCATCGACCGGGCGATCTGGGTGTCGGGCATCGGCGAGGCGAACCTCGTGCGCATTCCGGTCGCCGGACCCTTCCGCGCCATGCAGACGGCGGCTCTGGAAGCCGCGATCGTTACCGACCGCGAAAACGGCATGCTGCCGGCGGGCATCATCGCCAGCGTCGGCGGCACAAGTACCGGCGGCACCGACAATGTGGCGGCTGTTGCCGAGGTGGCGAAGCGGCACGGGCTCTACCTGCATGTCGATGCCGCATGGGCCGGCTCCGCCATGATCTGCCCCGAGTTCCGGCATTTCTGGACCGGCGCCGAAAATGCCGATTCCATCGTCTTCAACCCGCATAAATGGTTGGGGGCACAGTTCGATTGCTCGATGCAGTTCATCCGCCAGCCGGAAGACCTGGTCCGCACGCTGGCGATCAAGCCCGAATTCCTCAAGACGCATGGCCGCGACGGGGTCATCAACTACTCCGAATGGTCGGTGCCGCTCGGACGGAGGTTCCGCGCGCTGAAACTTTGGTTCCTGCTGCGTGCGCATGGCTTGGAAAATCTGCGGAACATGATCCGCAACCATGTCGCCTGGAGCGAGAGCCTCGCCGCGCGGCTGGCTCGGGAACCGGATTTCGAGATCGTCACGGAACCGATGCTGTCGCTATTCTCATTCCGCCATCTCGCGGCTGCGGCCATCGACTCTGACGAGCACAATTTGCGGCTGGTCAGCGCGATCAACGATGACGGCCGCATCTACCTGACGCAGACCCGGGTGGACGGGCAGGTGGCGATCCGCTTTCAGGTCGGGCAGTTCGAAACGACTGCGGCGGACGTCGATACTGCTTTCGAGGTCATCACTGAGATCGCGCGGGGGCTGAGTTGATAGCCTCGTCGAGATTGCGCCGGAGCTTTTCTCTCTGCAGTCGCCCGATTTTCATTAGCCGGCCCATACCTGTTCATGGCTTTCGTTTTCAGCTATAGACGAGAAAAACGAAAATGAGAGGTTTGCTAGATGTATCTGTCGCCGCGTCATTCCGAAATCATCCAGATGGCCAAGGACCATGGCCGCGTACTGGTCGAGGAGCTGGCGACGCATTTCAACGTGACGCCGCAGACGATCCGCAAGGATCTCAACGATCTCTGCGACCAGCGGCTTTTGTCCCGCATCCATGGCGGGGCATTGTTCCCCTCCGGCATCGAGAACATGGAATATGAGGCTCGGCGCAAGATCGCCGCCGAGGAGAAGGAGGCGATCGGCCGCGCAGCAGCCCGGCTGATCCCCGACAACGCGTCTCTGTTCATCAATATCGGGACAACGACGGAAGCTGTCAGCAAGTCGCTGCTCGATCACAGCGGCCTGATGGTCATCACCAATAACATCAATGTTGCCAACAGGATGCGCATATATCCTTCGATCGAGGTGGTGATCGCCGGCGGTGTCGTGCGCGGTTCCGACGGTGGTGTGGTCGGCGAGGCCGCGGTCGATTTCATCAGGCAGTTCAAGGTCGATTTTGCGGTGATCGGCGCCTCGGCCATCGACCATGACGGCGCACTGCTCGACTTCGATTTTCGCGAGGTGAAGGTGGCTCAGGCGATCATCGCCAACGCCCGACATGTGATCCTGGTGTCGGACCAGACCAAATTCGAGCGCACCGCGCCCGTCCGCATCGGCCATCTGTCGCAGGTCAACACCTTTATTACCGATCGTTGCGACATCCCGTCGGTGCGTAAGATCTGCCAGGAGGCAGAAGTTCAGCTGATCGAAACGTCGCTCTCCTAGAGATGCCGTAGCGGCATCTTCCGCCTATCATATTTCGTTTGACATTCGTTATCATTTCGAAATAATTCCTCGACGGTTTCGCAAGAACCCAAAAATGCTGCAATGCGAAATCGAGGGAGGATTCTTTGAGCGCATCACCGATTCATGACATTTTCGTCATCGGTGGCGGCATCAATGGCTGCGGCATCGCCCGCGATGCCGTTGGACGTGGCTTTTCGGTTTTTCTTGCCGAGATGAGCGATCTGGCCAGCGGGACCTCTTCCGGCTCGACCAAACTGATCCACGGCGGCTTGCGGTATCTCGAATTCTACGAATTCCGTCTGGTGCGCGAAGCGTTGATGGAACGCGAGGTCCTGTGGAAGAACGCGCCGCATATCATCTGGCCGATGCGCTTCGTGCTGCCATACGCCAAGGGACTGCGTCCGGCCTGGCTCATCCGGCTCGGGCTTTTCCTCTACGACCATATTGGCGGGCGCAAATTGCTGCCGCCGACGAAAACGCTGGACATGGCCAAGGATCCGGCCGGCAAGCCGCTGAAGCCGCTGTTTCGAAAGGCGTTCGAATATTCGGACGGTTGGGTCAACGATGCCCGGCTGGTTGTGTTGAACGCCCGCGACGCTGCCGAGCGCGGCGCAACCATTCGAACCCGAACAAAGGTCGTCAGCGCACGCCGCGAAGGCAATTTCTGGACGGTCAGGCTTGAAAATGTGCGGACCGGCGATACCGAGGAGGTCAAGGCGCGGCTGCTGGTCAATGCCGCCGGCCCGTGGGTCGATCAGGTGCTGTCGGCCACCGTCGGTTTGAACGACGTGCACAATGTCCGCCTCGTACAAGGCAGCCATATCGTCGTGGGCAAGAAATTCGACGACCCACGCGCCTATTTCTTTCAGAACAAGGACGGGCGCATCATTTTCGCCATCCCTTACGAGGACGAATTCACGCTCATCGGCACGACCGACCGTGACTATCCCGGCGATCCGCACAACGTCAGGATCAATGACGCCGAGATCGACTATCTCTGCGCTGCGGCAAGCGAATATTTCGCGCAGCCGGTCAAGCCGTCGGATATCGTCTGGACCTATTCCGCGGTGCGACCGCTCTACGACGATGGCGCCTCAAAGGCGCAGGAAGCCACCCGAGACTATGTGCTGAAGGCCGATGGAGGCGAGGGTGCCGCCCCGATCGTCAACGCCTTTGGCGGCAAGATCACGACCTACCGCCGATTGTCGGAATCGATGCTCGAGAAGATCGAGGGTTTTCTCGGCAAGCGCGGCAAACCATGGACGGCAAACGCGCCGCTGCCCGGCGGTGACTTTCCCGTCACCGGCTTCGATGCCGAGGTGGCGAAACTGAAAACGGCGTACCCGTTCCTCGACGCCCGGCTGGCCCGCCGGTTGACCCGGCTCTACGGCACCCGCGCAAGGAAGCTGCTGGGCCTCGCCAAGTCGAACGTCGATCTTGGCCGCAACTTCGGCGCCGATCTCTACGAAGCCGAGGTGCGCTACCTAGTCGAAAACGAATGGGCGATGACTGCCGAGGATGTATTGTGGCGCCGGACCAAGCGCGGCCTGCGTCTCAGCCGTGAGCAGGCGGCAGTGCTCGACGAGTTCATGCGCGGAATAAGCCGGCAGCACGTAGCGGCTGCCGAATAGGAACGGCCGACTGATGCAGAAAGCCTGGGAGGAGGCATCATGCTTGAACTGAGAAACGTGACGAAGACGGTGGGTGCGGCGGAACATATCCGCGACGTCTCGCTGACGCTTCAGCACGGCTCGCTCAACGTCCTGCTCGGGCCGACGCTCTCCGGCAAGACCAGCCTGATGCGGCTGATGGCGGGCCTCGACGTGCCGACCTCGGGCTCGGTCTGGTTCGATGGCAAGGATGTCACCGGCATGCCGGTGCAAAGGCGCAACGTCGCCATGGTCTACCAGCAATTCATCAATTATCCGGCGATGACGGTCTACGAAAACATCGCCTCACCGCTGCGGGTGGCCGGCACGGATCAGGCAACGATCGACAGGGGGGTGCGCAATGCTGCCGCCCTTCTCAAACTAACGCCCTATCTCGACCGGACGCCTCTCAGTCTGTCGGGCGGCCAGCAGCAGCGCACCGCGCTGGCCCGCGCCATCGTCAAGAATGCCAGCCTCGTGCTGCTCGACGAGCCGCTCGCCAATCTCGACTACAAGCTGCGTGAAGAATTACGCGCGGAACTGCCGAAAGTCTTCGCGGCCGCCGGTACAATCTTTGTTTATGCCACGACCGAGCCGCACGAGGCCTTGCTGCTCGGCGGCAACACGGCAACGCTTTCCGAGGGCAGCATCACCCAGTTCGGGCCGACCATCGAAGTGTTCCGCAAACCGGTCGATCTGGTGACGGCGAGAACCTTCGCCGATCCGCCGCTCAACACCATCGTGCTTGCCAAGAAGGGCCTGGATTTCCTGCTCGAGGGCGGCGTGAAATTGCCGGTGCCGGCGGAACTCTTCGGCATTGCCGATGCGATCTATACGATCGGCTTCCAGCCGCATCATCTGTCCCTCGATCGGCCCAACGCCGCCGCAGTGCCGGTGCGCGCAAAGGTGACGATCACTGAGATCACCGGATCGGAAAGCTTCATCCATCTCGATTTTGCCGATGCGCGCTGGGTCATGCTGACCCACGGCATTCGCGACTTCGAGCCGGACGAGGAGGTCGAGGTGTTCATCGACCCGCGCCACATCATGGTCTTCGACGAGCACGGCCGCGCCGTGGCCGCGCCGAAGCTGGCGGCTTAGGAGGAAGCGATGGCGCGCATCGATGTCAATCATATCCGCCACTCCTATCTGCAGAACCCGCGCACGGATGCCGATTTCGCGCTGAAGGAAGTGCACCACACGTTCGAGGATGGCGGCGCTTATGCGCTGCTCGGCCCATCCGGCTGCGGCAAGACCACGCTGCTCAACATCATTTCGGGATTGCTGCATCCGTCGCATGGCCAGCTGCTGTTCAACGGCAGGGACGTGACCAATCTGTCGACCCAAGAGCGCAACATTGCCCAGGTCTTCCAGTTCCCGGTGATCTACGACACGATGACCGTCTACGACAATCTGGCATTCCCGCTGCGCAATCGCGGCGTGCCGGAGGCCGACGTCGACCGCAAGGTGCGCGAGACGCTGGAGATGACCGGGCTGGCCGATATGGCCAAACGAAAGGCGCGCGGACTGACCGCCGACCAGAAGCAGAAAATCTCGCTCGGACGCGGGCTGGTGCGCTCCGACGTCAATGCTATCCTGTTCGACGAGCCTTTGACCGTCATCGACCCGCATATGAAATGGGTGCTGCGCTCGCAGTTGAAGCAGCTTCACCGCCGCTTCGGCTACACCATGGTCTATGTCACGCACGACCAGACCGAGGCGTTGACCTTCGCCGACAGGGTAGTCGTCATGTATGACGGCGAAATCGTGCAGATCGGCACACCGGCGGAGCTGTTCGAGCGCCCGCGCCACACCTTTGTTGGCTATTTCATCGGCTCGCCCGGCATGAATGTCATGCCGGTGGCGATCGACGGCAAGACAGCCAAGCTGGGCTCGCAGCAGATCGAACTGCCGGGCGTGCCCAAGGCGGGCGGCGGCGCCATCGAGCTCGGCATTCGTCCCGAATATGTGCGCCTGGGCAGCCAGGGCATGGCCGTCCGGGTCAGCAAGGTCGAGGACGTCGGCCGCCACAAGGTGGTCCGTGCCAATCTCGAAGGACGCGAGATCGCCGCCGTCATCGGCGAGGACGAAACAGTTCCGGCTGATCCGAAGGTGCGGTTCGACCCGGCCGGCATCAACATCTATGCCGATTCCTGGCGCGTCGAGATGGGAGCCTGAAGTGGAAAAGACCTGGAACAACAGAGCCTGGTTCCTGGTGCTGCCGGTGCTGCTGCTGGTGGCGTTCTCGGCGGTCATACCGCTGATGACGGTCGTCAATTATTCGGTGCAGGACACTTTCGGCAATAACGTCTTCTTCTGGGCCGGCACGGAATGGTTCGAGGAACTGCTTTCCTCCAGCCGCTTCTGGCAGGCGATGATCCGCAACCTTGTCTTCTCCTTCATCATCCTGGCGATCGAAGTGCCGCTCGGCATCTTCATTGCGCTCAATATGCCGAAGAAGGGTTGGGGCGTGCCTGTTTGCCTTGTTTTGATGGCGTTGCCGCTGCTGATCCCGTGGAACGTCGTCGGCACCATCTGGCAGGTGTTCGGGCGCAACGACATTGGCCTGCTCGGCTATTATGTCAACGCGCTCGGCATCGACTATAATTATGTGCAAGACCCATATGACGCCTGGGTCACGGTCATCATCATGGACGTCTGGCATTGGACCAGCCTCGTCGTTCTGCTCTGCTATGCCGGCCTGGTCTCGATCCCGGATGCCTTTTATCAGGCGGCCAAGATCGACGGTGCCTCGCGATGGGCGGTGTTCCGTTACATCCAGCTGCCGAAGATGAACCGCGTGCTGCTGATCGCCGTGCTGCTGCGCTTTATGGATAGCTTCATGATCTACACCGAACCGTTCGTGGTGACCGGCGGCGGACCCGGCAACTCGACGACCTTTCTTTCGATCGATCTCGTCAAGACGGCGCTCGGCCAGTTCGACCTCGGCCCGGCGGCGGCGATGTCGCTGGTCTACTTCCTTATCGTCCTGTTGTTGTCATGGGTGTTCTACACCGTGATGACCAATTACGACGCGGAGCGCTGAGATGAGCCGCGCTGACGAAAGAGCCGACAGAGTGAGCGAGACGACAGCTTCGGAAGGGCTTGCCAGCACGCTACGGCAGGACGAGATCGCACGGCTGATGCGCCGTCGCGGCGAGGAGTCGCGCTGGTGGTGGATCGTGCCGACGCTCTACATCATCGTTCTGCTTTTGCCGATCTACTGGCTCATCAATATGAGCTTCAAGACCAACGGCGAGATCGTCTCGTCGCTGACGCTCTACCCGCACGCACCGACATTGGCGAATTACCGCACCATCTTCACCGACGCGTCCTGGTACTCTGGCTACATCAACTCGATCACCTATGTGGTTATGAACATGGTGATTTCGGTGGCTGCGGCACTGCCTGCTGCCTATGCCTTTTCGCGCTATCGCTTCCTCGGCGACAAGCATCTGTTCTTCTGGCTGCTGACCAACCGCATGGCGCCGCCGGCGGTGTTCGCGCTGCCATTCTTCCAGCTTTATTCGGCCTTCGGCCTTATCGACACCCACATCGCCGTGGCTCTGGCGCATTGCCTGTTCAACGTGCCGCTGGCGGTGTGGATCCTCGAAGGCTTCATGTCGGGCGTACCCAAGGAGATCGACGAGACCGCCTATATCGACGGCTATTCGTTCCCGCGCTTCTTCATCAAGATCTTCATGCCGCTGATTGCGAGCGGCATCGGCGTCGCGTGCTTCTTCTGCTTCATGTTCTCGTGGGTGGAGCTCTTGATCGCCCGTACGCTGACGACAACCGATGCCAAGCCGATCGCCGCGACCATGACCCGCACCGTTTCGGCCGCCGGCATGGATTGGGGGCTGCTCGCCGCAGCCGGCGTGCTGACGCTGATTCCCGGCGCGCTCGTCATCTGGTTTGTGCGCAACTACATCGCCAAGGGCTTTGCCCTGGGGAGGGTATGATGGAGCAGGTCGACAGAAGCCCATGGTGGTGGGCCGTGCTGCTTCTCGCCCTGGTCGTCGTGGCCTGGGTGGCACTTCAAATCGATTTCGTGGCAATAACGGTAGGCTTCAGCGATCCGGCTAATATCCGCCTGTGGGGATTTAACCTCTCGTCCAACCTCGATTTTTCGTGGATGGCCTGGACGTGGCCGACCGCGGCCTTCTTTGGAACCATCTTTCTGCTGCTTTGCGGCATGGCGGTGTGGGAATACGTCTCGCCGGGCGGCAATCCGCGCGTCGGCGTGCTGCGGTTCGAAACGACGCGTGGCGACCGCCTGTTCCTGTCGCTGCTTGGCAGCGCCTTTATCCATCTCGCTTGGCTGGGTCTAGTCGGACCCAATCTGTGGTGGGCTCTCGCTCTCTCCGTGGTCTACGCCGTCGGCGTGTTCCGCTACGTATAGAGGGGGAAACTGTTGGAACGGCGGCGTGCCGGCCGCCGATCCAGATCGCACTTTGAACTTTAACAGTGGAGGAAATACATGCGACGGCAATTCTTGACATCAACAACTGCGCTTGTCCTGTTGCTCGGGGCAAGCAATGCCTATGCCGGAATGGACGAGGCCAAGGCCTTCCTCGATAAGGAAATCGGGCCCCTTTCGACGCTTTCGCGCGCCGACCAGGAAGCCGAGATGCAATGGTTCATCGATGCCGCGAAACCTTTCGCCGGCATGGATATCAAGGTGGTTTCCGAAACCATCGCCACGCATCAGTATGAATCGCAGGTGCTGGCGCCGGCCTTTACGGCCATCACCGGCATCAAGGTTACGCATGACGTCATCCAGGAAGGCGACGTCGTCGAGAAGATTCAGACCCAGATGCAGACCGGCCAGAACCTCTATGACGGCTGGGTCAACGATTCCGATCTGATCGGCACGCACTGGCGCTACCAGCAAGTGCGCAACCTGACCGACTGGATGGCAGGCGACGGCAAGGATGTCACCAACCCGAATCTCGACCTGAAGGATTTTATCGGCACTTCGTTCACCACCGCGCCCGACAAGAAACTCTACCAACTTCCCGACCAGCAGTTCGCCAACCTCTACTGGTTCCGTTACGACTGGTTCAACGACGAGAAGAACAAGGCGGACTTCAAGGCCAAATACGGCTACGACCTCGGGGTGCCGGTGAACTGGTCGGCCTATGAGGACATTGCAGCGTTCTTCACCGGGCGTGAGATCGACGGCAAGAAGGTCTATGGCCATATGGACTATGGCAAGAAGGACCCGTCGCTCGGCTGGCGGTTCACCGACGCCTGGCTGTCGATGGCCGGCAATGGCGACAAGGGCATTCCGAACGGTCTGCCCGTCGACGAATGGGGCATCAAGGTCGACGAGAATTCGCGTCCGGTCGGTTCCTGCACGGCGCGCGGCGGCGACACCAATGGTCCGGCTTCCGTCTATGCCATCCAGAAGTACCTCGATTGGCTGAAGGCCTATGCACCGGCGGAAGCCCAAGGCATGACCTTCTCCGAATCGGGGCCAGTTCCGGCGCAGGGCGCGGTTGCCCAGCAGATCTTCTGGTACACCGCCTTCACCGCCAGCATGGTCGACGCCAGCGCCAAGGCGGTGCTGAACGACGACGGCACGCCGAAGTGGCGCATGGCGCCGTCGCCGCATGGCGTCTACTGGAAGGACGGCATGAAGCTCGGCTATCAGGACGTCGGTTCCTGGACGCTGATGAAGTCGACGCCGACCGACCGCGCCAAGGCCGCCTGGCTCTACGCGCAGTTCGTCACCTCGAAGACGGTCGACGTGAAGAAGAGCCATGTCGGCCTGACCTTCATCCGCGAGAGCACGATCCACGACAAGAGCTTCACCGAACGTGCGCCAAAGCTCGGCGGCTTGATCGAGTTCTACCGCTCGCCGGCACGCGTCCAGTGGTCGCCGACCGGCACCAACGTGCCGGACTATCCGAAGCTGGCGCAGCTCTGGTGGCAGGCGATCGGCGACGCTTCCTCGGGCGCCAAGAGCGCGCAGGAAGCAATGGACTCGCTCTGCGGCGAGCAGGAAAAGGTGATGAGCCGCATCGAGAAGTCGGGCGTCCAGGGCGATATTGGCCCGAAGATGGCCGAAGAGCATGACCTCGCCTACTGGAATGCGGACGCGGTCAAGAAGGGCAATCTCGCTCCTCAGCTCAAGATCGAGAACGAGAAGGAAAAGCCGGTCACCATCAACTACGACGAGCTGGTGAAGAGCTGGCAGCAATAGGACCGTTTGATGCGGGCGTCCGCGCCCGCATCGCCATGCTCAGGGGAGGCGGCATGTTGCCGTCTCCCCTGTTTGCGTGAACGGCTCCGCGCCATCTGGCGTCGAGACATCGTAGCACCTTGAATTCGCTTCGACGGGAGAGAGAATGACCGGATATATCCTTGCAATCGACCAGGGGACGACATCGAGCCGGGCGATCCTGTTCGACGACAAGATGATGGTCGTCGGCAGCGGGCAAAAGGAATTCACCCAATATTATCCGGCCTCCGGCTGGGTCGAGCACGATCCCGAGGAGATCTGGTCGAGTGTCGTGGAAACGGTAGAGGCTGCGCTGAAGACAGCCGGCCGCAATGCGGCGGATGTCGCGGCGATCGGCATCACCAACCAGCGCGAAACCGTCGTCATCTGGGACAAGGAGACCGGCAAGCCGATCCACAACGCGATAGTCTGGCAGGACCGCCGCACCGCGCCGCTATGCCAGAAACTGAAGAAGCTGGGGCTGGAGAAGAAATTCACGAAAAAGACCGGCCTGCTGCTCGATCCCTATTTCTCCGGCACCAAGATCGCCTGGATGCTGGACAAGGTGAAGGGCGCCAGAAAACGCGCCGAGAAGGGCGAACTGCTGGCTGGCACCATCGACAGTTTCCTGATTTGGCGCCTGACTGGCGGCAAGGTCCACGCCACTGACGCCACCAATGCCTCGCGCACACTGGTCTACAACATCGAACAAAACGCCTGGGACGACGAGCTGCTGGCCATTTTCGGCATACCTGCAAGAATGCTGCCGCAGGTGAAAGATTGTGCCGATGATTTTGGAATCACCGACAAAAGCCTGTTTGGTGCACAGATCAGAATCCTCGGTGTGGCCGGCGACCAGCATGCGGCGGCGATCGGCCAAGCCTGTTTCGAGCCAGGCATGATGAAATCCACCTACGGCACCGGTTGCTTCGCGCTGCTCAACACCGGCAGCGATCTGGTTCGTTCGAAGAACCGGCTTTTGACCACCATCGCCTACAGGCTGAACGGCAAGACCACCTACGCTCTGGAAGGCTCGATCTTTATCGCGGGCGCCGCCGTGCAATGGCTGCGCGACGGCATCAAGGTAATCGGCAAGGCCGAGCATAGCGGCAAATTGGCAGCGGAAGCCGATCCGACGCAGAACGTCTATCTGGTGCCGGCTTTCGTCGGGCTCGGCGCGCCCCATTGGGATGCCGAAGCGCGCGGCGCCATCTTCGGGCTGACCCGCAATTCGGGGCCGGCGGAATTTGCCCGCGCGGCACTGGAATCAGTCGCGTTCCAAACGCGCGACCTGCTTGATGCCATGCGCAAGGACTGGAAGGGCGCCTCGGCCAAGACCGTGCTCAGGGTCGATGGCGGCATGGTGGCGTCAGACTGGACCATGCAGCGGCTGGCCGACATTCTCGATGCGCCGGTCGACCGGCCGACAATTCTCGAGACGACAGCACTCGGTGCGGCTTGGCTGGCCGGCTCGAAGGCGGGTGTCTGGCCGAAGGCCGCGGAATTCGCCAGGAGTTGGGCGCTCGAGCGCCGGTTCAAGCCGGACATGGATGCTTCGACACGTGCCGCCAAGCTGGCAGGTTGGCGCCACGCTGTGCGCAGGACGCTAAGTACGCAGGCAGGGATGCCACCGGATTCGCACTAATGAAAAACCCGCGCCGTTTCGGGCGCGGGCTTGCAGCCTCTAATCTAGGACTCAGTAAGGCGACCGGCACTGCCGGCGCGGACCGTAGTTGGGCTGGTAAGTGTTGTCAGAAGCGCGATAGCTCCGATAACGGTCATAGCACCACTGCACGTGGGCATCGCCACGATAGACACGATTCTGGTTGACGATCGCGCCGGTAATCAGCGCTCCGGTAGCAAACGCAGCCAGCGGGAACCAGAAATCGCCGTGACGGCGATAGCCGCGACGATATTCGCGATAGCCGCGATGGCCGCGCCAATACATGCCGTCGTTACGCGCAAAACTGCGCCGGGAGAAATCGCGACGCGAGAAATCGCGATTGAAACTCCGGTGCCTCCGCCACGGCTCGTACTGGACGGTCTGGACATTCGAGGTGAGCCCCTGGGCCGGGGGCGCATAGCTGGGCTGAGCGTTGACTGGCACGATCTCCGCGGCAGCGAATGAGATCGAAAGAGTGGTCGCCAGCAGGCCCGACATGATCCTATTCATAGTCTTCTCCTTGAAACGCATGTCCCTTATCGCGGGAAACGGGCAGGCTGCGCAAATTGTTCCGCCAAAAATCCCAAGTTGCTGATCCGCAAAGGTTCTTCCGATTCGTTGCTTGCGCTTGTCCCGCAAAAGCGCGAGCTTCGGCCTTGCGCGGGAGGGAGGCCGTTCCCTCGACGCCGAGGCGCTTCGCAAGGCATGACGACACTGCTGGAAAGCCCGGTGTGCGAGCCGTCTTTTTCTGGTTGACCGGCAGAGGCACTCTCCCTATGTTCCGCGCAATTTCGAGGGCGGCCTTTCTGAGCCCGCGGGAGCGCGTAGCTCAGCCGGTAGAGCAACTGACTTTTAATCAGTAGGTCATGGGTTCGAATCCCATCGCGCTCACCAAAATCAAGATTGTACGGCCCGGAGACATGGGTAACAGTTTGTACCTAAGACATGGGTGACAACCTCGTGCCGAACGCATGCAGTGGCTTTAGCCGCCCGCTCCATCGTCCATCATCGTGCCGGTGAGCGCCTCATAGGCTCTGCTGCACAGCTGTGAATGCGGACAATCCTTCACGATAAGCACTGGCGCCACGGTGAGAACTGCTGCGGCAAGGATTTGTACACCGAGACGGGCAGTGCTTACCTTCCTGCCCAACACACCGGCCAAGAAAAGTAGAGACCCTGGGCCATGCAGGCTGCGGTCAGAATGCCCAAAAGCGTGCTGGTCGCTCTTGCGAAGGGCGTTATGTAGCCGTCGGGAAAACCCAGCATGCCGAGATCCATCGACCATTTCAGCGCCAGCATGACGCTCAACGCTGCCCAAACGAGGGCCGTCGTACGAGTGAACAGCTTCTGCTTTGGTTTGTTGCTCGGATCGGCCATCGGGATCACGTCGGGATTGCTTGCCGTGACATGCGCAAGCTCTCGGTCAGATCAGTGAGACGTTGCCGCCGGGATGGCGTTCGAGCCGTCCGGCGAGGTCGAGCTCCAGCAGCACCATGAACACTTGGGCGGGATGCAGGCCGGTGTGGCGGATGATCTCGTCTACCGCCACTGGCGTCGGGCCGAGCGCCTCGACGACGCGGTCGCGGTCGTCCTCGCGCGGCGGCGGCGTTGCCGAAAAGTCGGGCGGCTCCTCAAGCGGCGATGTCCTTGGGGCCCAGGCGCCGACCAGCGGGGCGATCGCACTGGTGATATCGGCGGCCTCGGTGACAAGGGTTGCGCCGTCCTTGAGCAGGCCATTGGCGCCGGCAGCGCGCGGATCGAGCGGCGAACCGGGAACGGCAAAGACCAGCCGGCCCATCTCGCCGGCAAGCCGGGCGCTGATCAGTGAGCCGGAGCGCTGTGCGGCCTCGACCACCACCAATCCCAATGCAGCACCGGCGACGAGCCGGTTGCGGCGCGGAAAATCCTGTGCGCGCGGCTGCCAGCCAAACGGCATTTCGGAAATGATGGCGCCGCCGCACTCGGCGATCTCGTCGCACAGGCCGGCATTTTCGGGCGGGTAGGGCAAATCGAGGCCGCCGGCGAGCACGCCGATTGTGCCAGTCGCAAGGCTGCCATGGTGCGCGGCCGTATCGATGCCGCGCGCCAGGCCGGAGACGATGCCATAGCCGTCGCGGCCGAGATCCGCCGCCAGCATCCGCGCCATTTTGATGCCGGCCAGCGATGCGTTGCGAGCGCCGACGATGGCGACCGCTGGCAAGCGGAACACCGCGCTATTGCCCCTGACCGCGAGCAGCGGCGGCGGATGATCCATGCTTTTCATCAGCGGCGGATAATCCGCCTCGCCGATGCCGACGAAGCGGGCGCCAGCCCGCCGGGCGGTCTCCAGCTCCGCCTCGGTCTCGGCAATGGACGGGATGCGGACGATTTTTTTGGCGCCACCCGAAATCATCAGCTCGGGCAGCATCGATAGCGCTGCTTCGGCCGAACCGAACCGGTTGATCAGGTCGCGAAAGGAAGCCGGGCCGACATTCGGCGTGCGGATCAGACGAAGCCAGCTCAGCCGCTGCCGGTCGCTGAGGCGCGGCCCGGCGTCGGGCTCGCTCACTCGTTGGCCCCGATCTTACCCTCGGTGCCGGCAAGCAGCCGCGCAATGTTGGCGCGGTGCTTTACGATGACGATTAGGCTCATCGCCGCGAAAAGCCCGGCAATCTGCGGCGTGCTCAGGAAATACAGCGCCATGGGCACCACGACTGCTGCCGTCAGTGCCGCAAGCGAGGAGAAGCGGAACAGGAAGGCCACCGCCAGCCAGACGACGGCGAAGATCAGCGCCGCCTGCCAGGCAAGGCCGATCAGCACGCCAAGGTAAGTGGCGACACCCTTGCCCCCCTTGAAGCCGAGCCAGACCGGAAAGAGATGACCTAAAAACGCGCCGAAGCCGGCCCAAAGTCCGAGCTCGGGCGCAAAGCGGCCTGCGATCAGCACCGCCGCGGTGCCTTTAAGGGCGTCGAGCAGAAGCGTGGCCGCGGCCAAGCTCTTGTTGCCGGTGCGCAGCACATTGGTGGCGCCGATGTTGCCGGAGCCGATGTTGCGCACGTCGCCGAGGCCGGCGGCACGGGTGATCAGCAGGCCAAACGGGATCGAGCCGAGAAGATAGCCGAACACCAATGCCAAGACGGGACTGTAAGCCATTGTTCCCCCGAACTTTCCTTGGCTGAGCGGATTTTAAGCCGTGACGCCTGTTTTCGTCCTAGGCCGAAAACACTGTGCGGCCCGCCACCATCGTTTGCAAGACCTTGCCTTGCAGTCGTGCGCCTTCGAAACAGGTGTTTTTCGAGCGTGAGCGGATGCCGCTCTCGCTGACGACCCATGGCTCGTCCAGATCGACGAGCGAAAGGTCGGCCAATGCCCCCGGTTTCAGCGTGCCGCCGGGCAGGCCGAACAATCTTGCCGGCGCGGTCGACAGTGTCTCGACCAGCCGGAGCAGCGTCACGTCGCCATTGTGATAGAGCCGCAGCGCTGCGCCTAGCAGCGTTTCCAGGCCGATGGCGCCGGCCGCGGCATCGGCAAAGGGAAGGCGCTTGGTGTCGACGTCCTGCGGGTCGTGCGAGGAGACGATGAGATCGATGGTGCCGTCCTTGATCGCTTCGATCATCGCCAGCCGGTCTTCCTCCGCGCGCAGCGGCGGCGTCAGCCGGAAGAAGGTGCGGTACTCGCCGACATCATTCTCGTTGAGCGACAGATTGTGGATCGACACGCCTGATGTGACATTGGCGCCATCGGCTTTCGCGCGTGCTACCGCGCTTGCCGCCATAGCCGTCGAAATCTTGGCAGCGTGATAGGCGCCGCCGGTCAGCCGAGCCAACGCGAGATCGCGCTCCAGGGGGATCGATTCGGCTTCGCGCGGAATGCCGGCAAGGCCAAGCCAGCTTGCGTAAAGGCCTTCGTTCATCACGCCGGCCGAAGCGAGGTCGGCGTCTTGGGTTTCATGCGCGATGACGCCACCGAAATCGCGCGCATAGGTCAGCGCGCGGCGCATCACCAGCGCGCTGGCAATAGAATGCCGGCCATCGGTGAAGGCGACCGCGCCGGCCTCGCGCAGCAGGCCGAATTCGGTCATCTCGCGGCCTTCCAGCCCCTTGGTGATCGCTGCTGCCGGCAAGATGTTGACGATTGCGGTGTCCTTGGCGGTGCGCAGCACGAACTCGACCAGTGCGACATTGTCGATCACCGGGTCGGTATCGGGCATCATGACGATTGAGGTGACGCCGCCGGCCGCCGCAGCGATGCTCGCCGAAGCAATGGTCTCCCGGTGTTCACCGCCGGGTTCGCCGATGAAGACGCGCGCGTCGATCAATCCGGGGATGATAGTCTTGCCGGCGCAGTCGATGATGGTGGCGCCGTCGGGCGCGCCCTGGTTCAAGGCCGCCTTGCCGGCGGCAACGATTTTGCGGCCTTCGACGATGACGGTGCCGACCTCATCGACGCCGCGCGACGGGTCGACGATGTGGGCCCGGCGGAAGACCGTTATGCTCATCAGGCGCGGCCCTCGTGGTTTCGACGGGGGTCGAGCAGCGCTTCCATAACCGCCATGCGCACGGCGACGCCCATCTCAACCTGTTCCTGGATAACGCTTTGCGGGCCGTCGGCGATCTCGGAGGCGATCTCGACGCCGCGGTTCATCGGGCCGGGATGCATGACCAGCGCACCGTCCTTGGCCGCCTTCAGCTTCTCCGCGTCGAGGCCGAAATAGCGGAAATATTCGCGCACCGACGGTACGAAAGCGCCTTCCATGCGTTCGCGCTGCAGGCGCAGCATCATCACCACGTCGGCGTCCTTCAGACCCTCGGCCATGGAACGGGTGACGATGACGCCCATCTTCTCGATGCCGGCGGGCAAAAGCGTCGAAGGGGCGACGACCCTGACCTGGGCACCAAGCGCGTTGAGCAGGATGATGTTGGAGCGGGCCACGCGCGAATGCAGGATGTCGCCGCAGATCGCCACGATCAGCTTCGGCAACGGACCCTTGACGCGGCGGATAGTCAGTGCGTCGAGCAGCGCCTGGGTAGGGTGCTCATGGGCGCCGTCGCCGGCATTGACCACCGAACAGCCGACTTTCTGGGCGAGAAGTGCTGCCGCGCCGGCCGATTGATGGCGGATGATCAATATGTCGGGACGCATGGCATTCAGCGTCATCGCCGTATCGATCAGCGTCTCGCCCTTTTTCACCGACGAACTCGCTACGGACATGTTCATGACGTCGGCGCCGAGCCGTTTGCCGGCCAGCTCGAATGACGATTGCGTACGGGTCGAGGCTTCGTAGAAGAGATTGATCTGGGTGCGGCCGCGCAGCGTCGATGTCTTCTTGTCCGACTGCCGCGAGATGGCAACGGCCCTGTCCGCCCGGTCGAGCAGAAGCTCGATGTCGGCAGGGGAAAGATCGCGGATGCCCAGAAGATGGCGGTGGGGATAAAGCGGCAGGGACGATGCGTCGGTCATCTCAAGTCGCTGCTATAGGGGGGAGGCTCCGCGGCTGCAAGCACCGGCTTGGGATTGGATTGGTTCTCCCCGGTATTTTCGTCGCGCGCCGCTGGCCATAGGCTATAAACCGCCTTGGCTTTGGATTCGCAGCCTTCAGGTGATAAGGACGAAGCGTGACTGACGACGTGACCAACCAGCCGCCGCCGCTGGCCGGCGGCAACGCCTGGCGGGGCGATCCGTTGCTGATCCAGCTTGCCGAGCGCTTTTCCGATCCGGTGCGCAAGGACCTCGACGGGCTTGGCCGTTTCGTTCTGACCCATGAGGCGCAGGAACTGGCCCGTCTTGCCAATGTCGAGATGCCGAAGCTCAGGACCCATGACCGCCAGGGCCGGCGCATCGACCAGGTCGAGTTCCATCCCGCCTATCACGCGCTCATGCGCCGCTCTGTTGCCAACGGGCTGCATTCGTCGGTCTGGGAGAATGGCGACGCCGAGATCGGCCGCCGCCACCAGGTGCGCGCTGCACGCTTTTACCTCACGGCTGAGCTCGAGACCGGACATCTCTGCCCGATCACCATGACCAGCGCTTCGCTGGCAGCGCTGATGGCCAGCCCGAAGCTGTTTCGCGAATGGGCGCCTCGGGTGACGACGCGCAAATACGATCAAAGCCAGAAGCCTCCGGTCGAAAAAGCCGGGCTGACGCTCGGCATGGGCATGACCGAGAAGCAAGGCGGCACCGATGTCCGTGCCAACGTCACCAGCGCCGAGCGCGCCGGCAGCGGGTTTTATCGCCTGACCGGCCACAAATGGTTCATGTCGGCGCCGATGTCGGATGCCTTCCTGGTGCTCGGACAGGTGCCGGAGGGACTATCGTGCTTTCTCGTGCCCCGCTTGCTCGGCGACGGATCCGGCAACGGCTTCCGTTTTCAACGGCTGAAGGACAAGCTCGGCAATCGATCCAATGCCTCGTCGGAGGTGGAATTCGTCAATGCCATCGGCGAGATGGTCGGCGAGCCCGGCGCGGGCGTGAAGACGATCATGGACATGGTGACCCTGACGCGGCTCGACTGCGCCGTCGCCTCGTCAGCGATCATGCGGGCCGGACTGGCCGAGGCTGTCCACCACACGCGCCACCGCAAGGTGTTCGGAACCAATCTGATCGAGCAGCCGCTGATGCAGCGTGTGCTGGCCGATATGGCGCTCGACGTTGCCGCCGCTACCGCGCTGTCGTTCCGGCTGGCGCGCTCCTTCGACGAGGCGGCCGGCGACCGCGGCGAGGCGGCCTTCGCCCGCGCCATGACGCCGGTCGTCAAATACTGGGTCTGCAAGATTGCGCCGCCGCTGCTCTATGAAGCGATGGAGTGCCTCGGCGGCAATGGCTATGTCGAGGAGGGGCCGCTCGCCCGCTACTATCGCGAAGCTCCGGTCAACGCGATCTGGGAAGGTTCAGGCAACGTCATGGCGCTCGACGTGTTGCGCGTGCTCGGCCGCGCGCCAGGCCTGTTCGACGACGTGCTGGCCGGCATCGACCGCGATCTCGGCGCCGGCGGACGCGGCACCGTCGGCGTGCTCAAGGCAGCAATGCAGGTCGCAGCAACCGACGAGGGCTCGGCGCGGCTCTTGACCGAGCAATTGGCATTGTCGGCGGCGGCGGCAGAGCTTCGCAGGCTGGGGGCAGGGCGGATCGCCGACGCCTTCGTCGAAACGCGCCTCGCCGGCCAGTGGCGCAATACCTATGGCATGATCGATTCCCGCCATGATGCGCGCATGATCATCGATACGCTCTACCCGCCGATCAACTAAGGGCCGTCGCCCAATTCGCTGCCGCTCTCGCGACCCTGTGAATGGCCGTTAACCTTAACGAATGGTTTCCATTGCGGCGGCCGGTGGCAAAGCCCAGTGTTATGGTTAAGGCAAGGATTGTTCAGCTTGAGCGGCTTTGCCCTGCGAAGCAGGAGCGTCATGCGGCATATTCTGAGCTCTTTTCTGGCATTGCATTGGGCGACCGTTTTCGCCCTGCTGGCGTTCATTTGCATCGACGGGAATCGAGGCGTGGCGACGGCCCTTGGCGTACTGGGCGTTCCCGTCCAGAACACTCGATCTGCCGATCTCGAAAACGCCGTCGTCGTGGCGCCGCTCGCCGTGGCACTGCTTGTCGTCGCGGTGCTGTTCTGCTGGGCCTTTGTTGAAGCACTGACCAGCGACACGACCAACCCGGATCCCGCCGATAGCGTCATGCGAATCGCCTTCATTTCCGCCTTGGGCGTGCTGTCGCTGATCGTCATCGGCGGCGCCGCGCAAGGCATCAATGGGCTGTTCATGATTGTCGCGGTGCAATTGGCGGCACTTCTGGCGTCCTATGTCGCGATGCTCGCGGAGCGGCGGTCGACCGTTGCCGCGGCAGTTCCAGGGACCGGCGAAATCCGAGCGGCCGCGCATGTCATGGCCAAGGCAGCGGCGCATAATTCCTCGCTTGCCCGCATTTCCGGCCGGCTGGATTCGAGGGATGACCGCTGATGCGCACCTTGTTCGCGCTGTGGGCGGCTCCGCTCCTCTTGTTTTGGGGCTGGTTCTTTCTGTCGCTCAACGACATCAATTTCGGCTATGTCATCCTGAGCCGCCAATTACACGATCTCGTCTTCCAGCTCTATGGACAGATGCTCGGCGTTGATCCGGCGCTTATTCCGGGCATGGTGGCGAAAGCTTGCGTGTTCGATGGGCTGCTGCTGGTGGCGTTCTGGGCATTTCGCCGCCGCAAGGCGATTGGTGGCTGGATCACGGCGATGCGCAACCGCTATTTCGACCAGGCATCGACGCCGAGCGCCTGAAGCCGGTCGAGAACACCTTGGAGGATAAAAGCGGCCGCCGCAGAATCGATCTTGCCGGCGCGTTTCTTGCGGGAAAAATCCATCTCGATCAGCGTCCGCTCGGCCGCCACCGTCGACAGCCGTTCGTCCCAAAAGAGGAAGGGCAGATCGGTCAATCCAGCCATGTTGCGCACGAAAGCGCGGGATTTTTGGGCGCGCGGGCCTTCGGAGCCGTCCATGTTGATGGGGAGGCCGATCACCACGGCGCCGGCATTTTCCTTCTGTAGCAGAGCGAGCAGCACTGCGGCATCGAGCGAGAATTTCCTGCGCATGATGACAGGGCGCGGGTGGGCGAACGACAAGCCGCGGTCGGAAACCGCCACGCCGATTGTCTTGTCGCCGAGGTCGAGACCGGCCAGGGTCTTGCCGCCGCCAAGCCGGGCCGGCAACTCCTCGATGGTGATGATGCCCAACGGCTTTTCCTTTGACCGCGACGCCGCACGTCCTATACGCGCAAAGCGTGCGCGGCACTTTAATTTCGCCGTCGGCGTTCTATCCTCTACCGAAGCAAAAATCGAGGAAAGCATTGATGAAACTGACCTGGTACGGACATTCGGCATTCCGAATCGAAATCGAAGGCGCGAAAATCCTCATCGACCCCTATCTGGTCGGCAATCCGTCATGGACGGGCGGCTGGGAAGGGCCGGCCGAAGGGATCACGCACGTGTTGCTCACCCATGGCCACAGCGACCACATCAGCGGCGCCATCGAAGTGCTCAAGAAGAGCGGCGCGATGCTGGTCGCCAATTTCGAGATTTGCATGTACCTGGTCGGCAAGGGCGTCGGTGACAAGCAGATCAATCCCGGCAATATCGGCGGCACCGTCGATTGCGGCGGCTTCACCACCACCTTCGTTCAGGCTCTGCATTCATCGTCCTTTCCGGGCGAGGGTGGCCAGAATACCTATCTCGGCAATCCTGGTGGGCTCGTCCTGCACTTTCCCGAGGACAAGACGCTTTATCATATGGGCGACACCGATATTTTTTCCGACATGGCGCTGATCAACGAGTTGCACGAACCGAAGATCGGCATCGTGCCGATCGGCGACCGCTTCACCATGGGTGGCGCGGTAGCAGCCCTTGCCTGCCAGCGTTTCTTCAAGTTCGAGACGGTCGTTCCCGCTCACTTCGGCACATTTCCGATGATCGATCAGACCGCCGACAAATTCGTGGCCGGGCTGGATGGATCGGGTGTGAAAGTTGCGTTGCCGAAGATCGGCGAGACGATTACGCTGTAAAGAAAGCCGGTCCGGAACGATACGATGCGCTTGAGAAATTCTCTTTGCCTTTCCATGCTGGTTGCCGCGTCGCCGACGCTGGCCGCGGAAAATTTCATCGAGGGCGTCTATCTGCAATCGGAGGACCTCTGCGCGCAGGCCAAAAAGGATACGCTGCAGACGGTGATCGAGGGCGGCAATATCGTGCTGTCGGCAAATGGCCTGGAAAGCATCGAATATAATTGTGAATTCCTGCAGATCACCAAAGCGACACGCTCACCAAGCTGGGCGGTGACCGCTATATGCCAGGAGCCGGGCTACGTCTTTCCCGATGTTCTCTCACTGACACAGATGAGCCCGAAGCAGATCGACCTGGTATCGGTTCGGCCTGCCGCCGACGAAGGCGAGCAGAGCGGCAACGGCGGCAGTTATTTCCTCTGCGACGGCGTGGCGATGCCATAGGGCAGTTGAAGGCACGATGCATGTTGCGCGGCACGCGCCGCGCCGCTATAGCGCTGGTTTTCCCCGAGGCACGAACATGTCCGTTGATATAAAAACCGTGAAGCGCGTCGCGCATCTTGCCCGTATTGCGGTGAGCGAGGAGGATGCAGAGCGCATGACCGGCGAATTGAACGCCATTTTGGGCTTTGTCGAGCAGTTGAACGAGGTCGATGTTTCCGGCGTCGAGCCGATGACCTCGGTCACGCCGATGGCAATGAAAAAGCGCCAGGACGTCGTCACCGACGGCGGCAAGGCAGCCGACATCGTCGCCAACGCGCCGGCGACCGAAGAGAATTTCTTCCTTGTGCCGAAGGTCGTGGAGTAGCAGGCCGATGGCAATCGACATCGCGGCTGAGACGCCGCTGCAGGACGATGTGCGTGGGCTGGTCGAGGAGCTCAACGCCACATTGCTGGAGCTGACGCCGCCGGAGCATTGCTACCATTTGACGGTCGAGCAGATGGCGGACCGCGACACGACCGTCTTCATCGCCCGCGACAACGGCCTTGCCATCGGTTGCGGCGCACTGAAGCGCCACGATGCTGTCGTAGGCGAGGTCAAGCGCATGTATACGCGACCTTCGCATCGCGGCCACAAGATCGGCGCGAAGATTGTCGAGCGTATCGAGGCGCTGGCGCGCCAAGAAGGGCTTAAGCGTCTGGTGCTGGAGACGGGCGACCGTCATCCCGCCGCCTGGACCGTCTACGAACGCGCCGGTTTTTCGCGTTGCGGCCCGGTACTGGATTATCCCGATTCCGAGTGGTCGGTGTTTTACGAAAAGAGCCTTGCCTGATGAGCGACCTTACCCAGCTGACGATTTCGCAGGCCCGCGCCAAATTGCGCTCCAGGGAGATCACCGCCACCGAAATCACCGAGGCTTATCTATCGTCGGTCGAGCGAGCCAATCCGGCGCTCAATGCCTACGTCGTGGTCACCGACGACAAGGCGCGCGACATGGCCAAGGCCTCCGACGCGAAACTGGCCAAGGGCGAGGGCGGGTCGCTCGAGGGTATCCCGCTCGGCATCAAGGATTTGTTCGGCACCGAAGGCGTCCACACCCAGGCCTGCAGTCATGTGCTGGACGGCTTCAAGCCGCGCTACGAATCGACGGTCACCGCCAATCTGTGGGCGGATGGTGCCGTAATGCTCGGCAAGCTCAACATGGACGAGTTCGCCATGGGCTCGTCCAACGAGACCTCGCATTACGGGCCGGTCATCAACCCGTGGCGGCGTTCGCGCCTCGACCCGGTGGTAATGCCGACGACGCATCAGGGCGAGGGTGGCTTCGTTTCGGCGGGCGGCACCAAGACCGCGCGCACGTTGGACAATGCCCAACTGGTGCCGGGCGGTTCGTCCGGTGGCTCCGCATCAGCGGTCTCGGCCTTCCTGTGCGCCGGCGCCACCGCCACCGATACCGGCGGCTCGATCCGCCAGCCCGCCGCCTTCACTGGCACAGTCGGCATCAAGCCGACCTATGGCCGCTGTTCGCGCTGGGGCATCGTTGCCTTCGCCTCGTCGCTCGACCAGGCCGGGCCGATCGCGCGCGACGTACGCGACGCCGCGATCCTGTTGAAGTCGATGGCTTCGGTCGACCCGAAGGACACGACGTCCGTCGACCTGCCGGTGCCGGACTACGAGGCGGCGATCGGCCGCCCGATCAGGGGCATGAAGGTCGGCATTCCCAAGGAATATCGTGTCGACGACATGCCCGCGGAGATCGAGGCGCTGTGGCAGAAAGGCATTGCCTGGCTGCGGGATGCTGGTGCCGAGATCGTCGATATCTCGCTGCCGCACACCAAATATGCGCTGCCGGCCTATTACATCGTGGCGCCGGCCGAAGCCTCGTCCAACCTCGCCCGTTACGACGGCGTCCGCTATGGCTTGCGCGTGCCCGGCAAGGACATTGTCGATATGTATGAAAAGACCCGCGCCGCCGGCTTCGGGCGGGAGGTCAAGCGCCGTATCATGATCGGCACCTATGTGCTTTCCGCCGGCTACTACGATGCCTACTATCTACAGGCGCAGAAGGTTCGAACCCTGATCAAGCGTGACTTCGAAAATGTGTTTGCCGCAGGCGTCGACGTCATCCTGACGCCGGCAACGCCTTCCGCCGCCTTCGGCATCGCCGACGAGGACATGGCCGCCGACCCGGTCAAGATGTATCTCAACGACATCTTTACGGTGACGGTGAACATGGCCGGCCTGCCCGGCATAGCGGTTCCGGCCGGGCTCGACGCCAAGGGGCTGCCGCTCGGCCTGCAGCTGATCGGCCGGCCCTTCGACGAGGAAACGCTGTTCCAGACCGCCCATGTCATCGAACAGGCGGCGGGCACATTTCAGCCGGAAAAATGGTGGTAGGATCGTTTCTCATCTTGAGGGGGGTGAGGGATGTTCTTCTATGTCTCCAAGGTTCTCGGGTTCTTCGTCGAGCCGTTGAATCTCGCGATCTTCCTGCTGCTGGCGGGGCTGATCGCGGCGATGTTCGGGCGGCGACGGTTGGCGACCGCCGGCAGCGCTCTTGCCTTCCTCATTCTGGCGGTTTCGATATGGAGCCCACTCGGCCCCATGATGCTCAATCGGCTGGAGGAACGTTTCCCCAGGCCGCCGCTGCCGGAAAAGGTTGACGGTATCATAGTGCTTGGCGGCAGTCTGGATGGCGCCGTCAATCTGGTGCGTGGCGGCTATGAAATGAACTCCAGCGGCGACCGGATGGTCGAGGCGGCCGTGCTGGCGCGGCGGTTCCCGACAGCGAAAGTCGTTATCTCCGGTGGCAGCATCGAAACGTTCCGCGGCGGCGAAGGCGATGCAGATACCGCGCCGCGTCTTTTTGCCGCTTTCGGCGTGGCGGCCGATCGGCTGATCCTCGAGAACAAATCCCGCAACACCTACGAGAACGCTGTCTTTACCAGGGAACTGGTGACGCCGAAACCGGGCGAGACTTGGTTGCTGGTGACCTCGGCCTTCCACATGCCACGCGCCAAGGCGCTGTTCGACAAAGCCGGTTTTTCGACCGTTCCGTGGCCGGTCGACTATCGCACTTCCGGCAAGGAAAGCATCGGCACCTTGCCTTATCCCGGCGACTGGCTGGAGGTCACCACTGTTGCGATCCGCGAATGGATAGGGCTCACCGCCTATTGGCTGTCGGGCCGCATCGATCGGCCTTTCCCCGGACCGGGCGGCTGACCGAGCACCGCCTGCCGCGCCGCCGAGAAAAACTGGCGGCGCACCAGTACCGCCAGAAGCAGCAGCGTCGATAGCACGAAGACGGTGGGATCGACGAACCAACCAAGATAGCCGATCGAGAAGAACACGCCGCGCAGGCCCGAATTGAAATGCTTTCCGGCCAGCATGTTCATGCGCGCGGCACGCCACACCGCCGTTTCGGTGACCGGATTGCGCGACGCCTCGCCATGTGGAATCGGCACGGCGCCGATCAGGATCGAGCAATAGTTGAACAGCCGGTAAGCCCAGCCGAACTTGAAGAAGGAAAAGGCCAGGATCAGCACCAGCCCGAACACCTTCGTCTGGAAGGCCGCGCGTGAGGACGTGTCGCCAAACGGCAGGTCGCTCAGCACGGTCAGAACCTGATCGGAGGCGCCGAGCAGGGCAAAACAGCCGCCGATCGCAATCAGCGAACTGGAGGCAAAGAAGGCGGTCCCCTGTTGCAGCCCGCTCATGATAGCGGTGTCGACGATGCGGATCTCGCGTTCGGCCATTGTCCGCATCCAGGCCTCGCGCTGCGCGTTCATAGCCCTCGTCAGCGACATGCGGCTGACCAGCATTCCGTCGGCGGCGAGCGTATGCAGCACCCACGCGGTAAGGAAGAACCCCAGCGCCGCAAGGTCGGACGTCGATAGGTGAAAGGAATCGCTCATGCGTTGCTTTTACCACAGGCGGCGGTAACGCTTCGATGGCCGAAGCTGGAATGTCGCTGCCGGAGCAAACAAGGTCGGCAGGTGCAGCGCCGCGGTCCTTAAAACAGCGGAAAACATCATGGGAATTCCTATATGTAGACCTCAACAGGGTCCCAGGAGAAAACGCCCACGTGTTCCTTTCGGTTTTCGACTTGTTCAAGATCGGCATCGGCCCATCGAGTTCGCACACGATGGGGCCGATGACGGCCGCGCGGCGGTTTCTCGACGAGATTGCGGGAGACGACTGGCCGCGCCCGGCCGGCGCCAAGGTCGACCGGATCGCGGCCAGCCTGCATGGCTCGCTCGCCTATACCGGCATCGGCCATGGCTCCGATCGTGCCGTGGTGCTCGGCCTCGCCGGCCAGACGCCGCAGACGGTGGATCCCGACCTAGCAGACGGCATCGTCGCTCGCATCGCCGCCGAGAAGCGGATTTCGCCGCGCGGCCATTCGTCCTACCGTTTCGACCCGGCAACGGATCTTGTGCTGGATCGCAAGACGCCACTGCCGGGTCACGCCAACGGCATGGCCTTCTCTGCCTATGATGCCGGCGACCGGTTGCTGCTGAGGCGCGTCTACTATTCGATCGGCGGCGGCTTTGTCGTTTCTGAGGAAGAATTGCAGCGGATGAAGGCGAGGGGCTCGGCGACAACCGAAGGCAAGAAGGTTCCATATCCGTTCAAGAACGCCGTCGAAATGCTGTCCATGGCAGCGAAAAGCGGGCTTTCCATTGCCGAGATGAAGCGCGTCAACGAGGAGACGCAGATGTCGCGCGGGGAGCTCGACGCCGGCCTCGACGGCATCTGGAGCGCCATGAAGGGCTGCATCGAGCGCGGCCTGTCGCAAGACGGCATCATGCCGGGCGGACTCAAGGTGCGCCGCCGTGCCCGGATGCTGCACGACAAGCTGCAGGAGCAATGGCAGCAGAACCGGCCCAACCCGCTGCTCGCCAACGACTGGCTGTCGATCTATGCGATGGCGGTCAATGAGGAGAACGCTGCCGGCGGCCGTGTCGTCACCGCGCCAACCAATGGGGCGGCCGGCACTCTGCCCGCAGTGCTGCGCTACTGGTTGCATTTCCATCCCGAAGCCGACCAGCCCAGCATCCGCGATTTCCTGCTGACGGCGGCGGCGGTCGGCGGCATCATCAAAACCAATGCTTCGATCTCGGGGGCGGAAGTCGGCTGCCAGGGCGAGGTCGGTTCGGCTTCGGCAATGGCTGCGGCGGGATTGTGCGCCGTCATGGGCGGCACGCCCGAGCAGGTCGAGAATGCTGCCGAGATCGCGCTGGAACATCATCTCGGCATGACCTGCGATCCGGTCGGCGGCCTGGTGCAGGTGCCGTGTATCGAGCGCAACGCGCTTGGTGCCGTCAAGGCGGTGACCGCCGCTTCGCTGGCCATCAAGGGCGACGGCGTTCATTTCGTGCCGCTCGATGCCGCGATCGAGACGATGCGCCAGACCGGTCTCGACATGAACGAAAAGTACAAGGAAACCAGCCTTGGCGGATTGGCCGTCAATGTCGTGGAGTGTTGAGCGCCAATCTGGCGGCATGGACCACCACTGTGGAGAAGTCGATCAGGCCGTTGACGCGTTCGCGTGTTGGACTAAACCTTAAACGATGTCTCTCAATCTCATAAAGCTTTGCGTCGGCTGTGACAGCGTCGAGGATCTGGAAGAGTGGATTGCCTTCCGTCTCGACGAGCGGCGCCGCGCCGGCGAACCGGCCGAGCACTACCACACCACCCGCATGGTGCCGACGCGTGGCGCCGAGATTACCGGCGGCGGCTCGCTCTACTGGGTGATCAAGGGCAATGTCCAATGCCGCCAGCTGATCACCGAAATCCGGCCCTTCACCGATGACGAGGGCATCGGCCGTTGCCATCTGATCCTCGATCCCGAGGTCGTGCGCACTGACTGGCAACCGCGCCGTGCATTCCAGGGGTGGCGCTACCTGAAGCCGGCGGACGCGCCGGCCGATCTCGGCAAGGGCAAAGCCGGGCTGATCGAGATGCCGCCGAAGCTCAGGCGTGAGCTTGCCGATCTCGGCCTGCTCTGACGCCAAGAAACGCAACGCCAAGACCACCAGCCGAAGCGTTGTCCGCAGGTGCCATCATCACCGGTCCTCCAGGTCGCCTCATCTGGGCTTGCAAGCCGGGGAACAACGCCACATCTTGAATGTCATGAGCGACAAGAAGCAGCCCGTGTCTGCAAAGGCCAATCCTGCGCCGGTCGAGTCTCAATCGAGCACCGGCGAGATCGACGCGTTTCTCCGTCAGGCAAGGACGCTCGCTGCATCCGCCACCGGTTCAGGTAGGCTGATCCTGTCCCTCGACGCGACGATGAGCCGCCAGCCGACCTGGGATCTCGCCTGTGCGCTGCAGGCCGAGATGTTCGACGCCGTCGGCAAGGCCGGGGCGCTCAAGGTTCAACTTGTCTATTTTCGCGGCCTTGGCGAGTGCCGCTCGTCCGCATTCGTCACCGATACCGAAGCTCTGAAACAGCTGATGACGCGCATCGACTGCCGCAGCGGCCATACCCAGATCGGCAAGGTGCTCGCCCATGCGCTGAAACAGACGGCGGCGGCCAAGGTCAACGCGCTGGTCTATATCGGCGACGCGATGGAAGAAAACATAGATGATCTGGCCGAAAAGGCCGGCAGCCTCGGTCTGCACGGCGTTCCTGTCTTCGTCTTTCAGGAGGGCCATGATGCCGCTGCGGAAAAGGCGTTCAAGGAAATTGCGCGGCTGTCGAAAGGGGCCTGGTTCCGGTTCGATCGGCGGGCTGCCGCGACGTTGGCCGGCCTGCTTTCGTCTGTCGCCGTGTTTGCGACCGGCGGGCTGAAAGCACTGGAGGCCCGGGGCAGGCCGGAGGATCGGCTGATGATCGAGCATATGCGGGGCGGCGGAAACTGATGGGCGCGATTATCGCTTTCGTAGCATTGCTTCTGGTGTTTCTCGGCACGGTCACTGTCTTCCTGCGCGCCGATCCGGCGAAGCTTGCAGGCGGCATGAGGACGCTTGGACCTGTGCTGCTCGGGCTGGTCGGCGTCGCCGTGCTGCTGGTCGGGCGCGAGGGCATCGGCGGCTTGATCCTGTCGGCTGCGCTCGCCTGGTACGGCTCCATGCGCATGAATCGGCCGGCGGCAAAACTGGCACCAGGCAAGCGTTCCACAGTTCGTACGGCGGCGCTTGAGATGGAACTCGATCACGATACCGGCGGCCTCGAAGGCCTTGTGCTGGCTGGGCGCCATGAAGGCAAGATGCTTGGCTCGATGGGGCTTGCCGAATTGCAGCAACTCTATCGCGAACTCTCCGGCGATCCGGAGAGCCGCCAATTGCTAGAGACGTATCTTGACGGCAGATTTCCCATCTGGCGCAAAGACGCTGATGCGAATGGTGGCGAAGGGCTGGGTGTTGCGCCAGGTTCTGGCGCCATGACTAAGGAGGAGGCCTACAAGATCCTTGGTCTTGAAGCGGGGGCTGCCGCGGCGGATGTCCGCAAGGCGCACCGCCGCCTGATGCAGCGCCTGCACCCCGATATCGGTGGCACGTCTTTCCTGGCGGCGCGGATCAATGAAGCCAAGGACGTCTTGCTCTCCAATCACAACTAGTCTCCTTCGACGCAGAACTTCGGGAAAGATATCGTTTCGCGCGCCGCTTACTGCTGGACGGCGTAGCACTCGATCTTCTTCTTTTTCAAAGCGTTGCAGGCTTTCCAGGCAGCCGTCTTCGAACCGAAACCACCGAACCGGGCGCGGTAGTAGGTGACACCGTCCTTGTCGAAGGCGACGGTGAAACCGGAGGCATCGGTCAGAACGGAGGGCGCCTGCTTCGTCGCCTTGTCGAGGAAAGCCTTCGCTTCGGCCTGTTTTGGCGAAGAGGCGACCTGTATTGCCCAGCCGGATGGCACCGACGCCGTGCTGACCGGATCGACCTCTGCCGCCGGTTCGGCATAGGCTGCGGCGACCCGGGCTGTCGCCACGTCGTCCACCGTCGACACAGCCGTCGTCTTGACCCTCTTGGCCTGAACGACCGGAGCGGTCTCTTCAACGACGGGCGCATTTTCCTCGACAAGAGAGGCAACGGCATCGTCGTCCGGCTTACTGTCCGGTGTCGGCGCGTCATGCTTCGGTAGAAGCACCTTGGCCAAGGCTGAAATCGGATTGCCGCCGGCCTTGGCAACCAGCACGCCGCCGCCGCGCGACGACGCCTGCGGCATGTAGGCATTGATCAACCCGGCCATCTGGCTGTCGCGGCTGCCGCCGGACCTGCCGCCCATGACCACCGCTACGATGCGCCGATCGCCATCCGAGACCGAGGAGACCAGATTGTAACCGGAGGCGCGGGTGTAACCGGTCTTGATGCCGTCGACGCCCTTGATGCGTCCGAGCAGACGATTGTGGCCGTTGATGCGCTGCCGCCCGTAAAGAAAGGAGCGCTGCGAGAAATAGCCGTAATATTGCGGGAAATGCTCTCTCAGGGCGATGCCGAGCATCGCCATGTCGCGCGCGGTCGTGAACTGGCCGGGATCAGGCAAGCCGTTGGCGTTGCGGAAAACGGTTCCCCTCATGCCCAGCGCCCGCGCCTTGGCGGTCATCATGCGGGCGAAATTGGCTTCGTTGCCGCCGAGCATCTCGCCAAGCGCTGTTGCGGAATCGTTTGCCGATTTGGTCACCATCGACAGGATCGCGGTCTCGACCGTGACCGAGCCGCCCCGCTTGACGCCGAGCTTCGTCGGCGGTTCGGCAGCGGCATTGGCCGAGAACACGACCGGGGAATTCTTGCTGATCCTGCCCTTCGCCAACGCCTCGAACGTCAGATAGAGCGTCATCATCTTGGTAAGCGACGCCGGATAGCGCCGGCCATCGGCGTCCGACGAATAAAGCACCTTGCCGGTCTTGGCATCGATGACGATGGCCGCCGACTTGGCCGCCATGGATGAGGCCGCGTCCGCGACGACGAAGCTCATCGCCATGGCGAGGATCATGATCGTTTTGAGGGGGGACGCGGATTTGGAAACGAAGCCCGACAACGCCTTACGCACTGATAGTTCCTTTGAATTTCCGTTGCCTTGGAGGCGGCAAAGGGTCCTGCCTCACCTCCGGCCACGCTAACGCGGGCAGCGTTACCAATCCGTTTATGGTAACCGCCGCGTTCACCATTTTCTGTGGGATTGAGCTTCTCTTTATTCGAATCTTAGCGATTGCCGGCAGCTCACGATCCGCATTGCCGCGGGAATCTTGACTTTTGTGCACTGCACAATATATTTACACGCATTGCACAACGCGGCCCGGACAAGCCGCGTCTATCGTCCAAGGCAACCGTTCAAGGGAATGCGTGAAATGACCCAGACCTATGAAGATTTCAGCAAATACGGCAAGGAATTTGCGGACACCGGATTGAAGAGCTTCGCCTCGCTGTCCAAGGGTGCGCAGGCTATCGCCGCCGAGGCGGGCGAGTACACCAAGAAAAGCTTCGAAGCCGGCAGCGCCGCTGTTGAGAAGCTCTTTTCCGCCAAGTCGCTGGACAAGGCGATCGATATCCAGTCCGACTATGCCAAGCAGTCCTATGAGAGCTTCGTCACCGAAGCCACCAAGCTTGGCGATCTCTATGCCGAACTCGCCAAGGAAGCCTACAAGCCGTTCGAATCGATCGTCGCCAAGGCGAAGTAAATTCGACGAACATTCCGAGCCGGCCCCTGGGCTTGCAAAGACAGACCCGGTCGCGAACGCGCGGCCGGGTTTTTTCATGCCAGCTCGAAATCGGGGGCCTGCGGTCTTCACGATTTGAAAAATCGGTCAAGTTTGGCCACCTAGCCATATTGTCAGCTAAACAGAAGGGCTTAAAATCGTCCATCGAACACCTACATGTCGAGCATGCATGAGGATTCGAAAGAGGCAGGACTACGTGACTACAGGTTTGACTGCCACGAGCTACGTGGTGCGAATGCAGAACGGCAGCAACGGCAATGAGGCCGGTCGCGGCACGGCCGTCATCACGCGCACAAAAACCAAGACCAAGAAGCCCAGTCTGTATCGGGTCCTCATTCTTAACGACGACTACACACCCATGGAATTCGTGGTCCACGTGCTGGAGCGCTTTTTCCAGAAGGACCGCGAAGCCGCCACACGCATAATGCTTCATGTTCACAATCATGGGGTGGGCGAGTGCGGGGTCTATACATTCGAGGTGGCCGAGACCAAAGTGGCTCAGGTCATGGATTTCGCCCGACAGAATCAGCATCCGCTGCAATGCGTGATGGAGAAGAAGTGAGGTAACATGCCGGCTTTCTCCCAAGGCCTGGAAAAGGCGCTTCACCAAGCGCTGACGCTCGCCAATGAGCGGCACCATGAATATGCAACCCTTGAACATTTGCTGCTCGCCCTGATCGACGACACCGAGGCGGCGGCCGTCATGCGTGCCTGCAACGTCGATCTCGACGAGTTGAAGCATACGGTCCTCACCTATATCGACACCGAGCTCGACAACCTCGTCACCGGCTACGATGAAGATTCCAAGCCGACTGCCGGTTTCCAGCGCGTCATCCAGCGCGCGGTGATCCATGTGCAGTCGTCAGGTCGCGAGGAGGTGTCCGGCGCCAACGTGCTCGTCGCCATCTTCGCTGAGCGCGAGAGCCACGCCGCTTACTTCCTGCAGGAACAGCAGATGACCCGCTACGACGCGGTCAACTATATCTCGCATGGCATCGCCAAGCGCCCCGGCGCTTCCGAGACGCGGACGCCGCGCGGCGCCGACGACGAGCAAGGCGGCCAGAGCGGGGCCGAGCCGCAAGAGGAAGGCGGCAAGAAGAAGCAGCAGCAGGACGCGCTGACTGCCTATTGCGTCAACCTGAACAACAAGGCCAAGGCCGGCAAGATCGATCCATTGATCGGTCGCGAGAGCGAGATCAACCGGACCATCCAGGTGCTGTGCCGCCGCTCCAAGAACAACCCGCTCTATGTCGGTGATCCCGGCGTCGGCAAGACGGCAATCGCCGAAGGCCTCGCCAAGCGTATCGTCGAGGGCGACGTTCCCGAAGTGCTGCACAATGCCACCATCTTCGCGCTCGACATGGGCACGCTACTGGCCGGCACCCGCTATCGCGGCGATTTCGAGGAGCGGCTGAAGCAGGTCGTCAAGGAGCTCGAGGATTATCCCGGCGCCGTGCTGTTCATTGATGAGATCCACACCGTGATCGGGGCAGGGGCCACCTCTGGCGGCGCCATGGATGCGTCGAACCTGTTGAAGCCGGCGCTGTCGTCCGGCGCGATCCGCTGCATCGGCTCGACCACCTACAAGGAGTTCCGTCAGTTCTTCGAGAAGGACCGCGCGCTGGTGCGGCGCTTCCAGAAGATCGACGTCAACGAGCCGACCGTCGAGGACGCCATCGAGATCATGAAGGGCCTCAAGCCCTATTTCGAGGAGTTCCACAAGGTTCGCTACACGAGCGAGGCGATCAAGGCTTCGGTCGAGCTCTCGGCGCGTTACATCAACGACCGCAAGCTGCCGGACAAGGCGATCGACGTGATCGACGAGACCGGCGCCTCGCAGATGCTGGTGCCGGAAGCCAAGCGCAAGAAGACCATCGGCATCAAGGAGATCGAAGCGACGATCGCCACGATGGCGCGTATCCCGCCGAAGACGGTTTCCGCCGACGACGAGAAGGTGCTGCAAGGTCTCGACATCGAGTTGAAGCGCGTCGTCTACGGCCAGGACACCGCGATCACCGCGCTGACTTCGGCCATCAAGCTGGCGCGGGCCGGCCTGCGGGAACCGGAAAAGCCGATCGGCTCGTACCTGTTCTCGGGTCCGACCGGTGTCGGCAAGACGGAAGTGGCCAAGCAGCTCGCCGCCTCGCTCGGCGTGGAGCTGATCCGCTTCGACATGTCGGAATATATGGAACGCCACACCGTTTCACGGCTGATCGGCGCGCCTCCCGGCTATGTCGGCTTCGACCAGGGCGGCCTTCTGACCGACGGCGTCGACCAGCATCCGCATTGCGTGCTGTTGCTGGACGAAGTGGAGAAGGCGCATCCGGATCTGTTCAACATCCTGTTGCAGGTCATGGATCACGGCAAGCTGACCGACCACAACGGCAAGCAGATCGACTTCCGCAATGTCATCCTGATCATGACCACCAATGCGGGCGCGTCCGACGCGCAGCGCGCGGCCATCGGTTTCGGTTCGACCAAGCGCGAAGGCGACGATGTCGAGGCGATCAACCGGCTGTTCACGCCGGAGTTCCGCAACCGTCTCGATGCGATCATTCCGTTCGGCTCGCTGCCGGTGCCGGTCATCCATCAGGTGGTGCAGAAGTTCGTCATGCAGCTGGAAGCACAGCTTTCCGAGCGCGGCGTGACATTCGACCTGTCGCAGGAGGCGATCGCATGGCTGGCCGACAAGGGCTATGACGAGCGCATGGGCGCCCGGCCGCTTGGCCGTGTCATCCAGGAGCACATCAAGAAGCCGCTGGCCGACGAGGTGCTGTTCGGCAAGCTCAAGAAGGGCGGCACAGTACGTGTCACTGTCGAGAAGAAGGAAACCGGCGAGACCGGCCTGAAGCTCGAATCGCTCGCCGACGAGGCGCCGGTGAAGCCGAAGAAGGAAGAGCCGGACGACGCGCCGAAGGCCAAGAAGGCGGTGGCGAAAAAGCCCGCCGCGAAAAAGGCGGTGGCGCAGAAGCCGGAGCCGAAAGGCAAGGATGGTGGCAAGCGCAGCCTTGTGCCGCAACTGCCGCGTAAGAACTGACGAATCCGCAAGTCAAAAAAAGCCCCGGAAACGGGGCTTTTTTTGTGACACCTTCCGATTAAGCACCCGGCGCCCGCCGGAGCGGTTTGCGCCGGTTCAGCTTGCCAGCGCCATCCGTATCTTGCCGGCGTTCTCGGCCAGGACTTCAGGCTTTTCCATCTGTCCGCTGTGCGGTTTCAGGGGAATGCCCTCGAAGCGCGGAATGACATGGACGTGAAGGTGAAAGACAGTCTGCCCCGAAGCTGGTTCGTTGAACTGCATAACCGTGACGCCATCGGCATCGAAGGCCTTCTTTACGGCCCGCGCAATTTTCTGGACGTGAGCGAAGAGCGGGCCAAGCGCCGCCGGATCCGCGTCAAGCAGGTTGCGCGACGGCGCTTTCGGCACCACTAGCGTGTGACCCTGCCCTTGCGGCATCACATCCATGAAGACGATGACCGCGTCATCTTCGTAGACGCGGTGCGAAGGGATTTCTCCGCGCAGGATTTTGGCGAAGATGTTGCTGCTGTCATAGGTTGCTTCGGCCATGGCGCGCGCTCCGGTTCTTGGCTCGCTGTCTCGTGTAGCGAAGCTGTTCCGGGCGGGCAAGACGATCGGTCGACATCGGCCGTGCCGGCCCGCTCGGCTGAGCGATTGGGCTCGCTACCCTACTCCGCCATGTCCTTGCGGAACGGGGTGTGCTCTTCCAGATATTCGCTCATCCGCTCGACTTCGCGCCGCTCGCGCTGGAGGTAGTCGGCCACTGCATTGCGCAGACCTGGATGGGCGATGTAGTGCGCCGAATGCATCGTCACGGGCCGGTAGCCGCGCGCCAGCTTGTGCTCGCCCTGCGCACCGGCTTCAACCACCTTCAGCTTGCGCGAGATGGCGAAATCGATTGCCTGATGGTAGCAGACCTCGAAATGCAGGAATGGGTGGTCCTCGATGCAGCCCCAATTGCGGCCGTAGAGCGCGTCTGAGCCGATGAAGTTGATGGCACCTGCAATGTAGCGCCCGTTGCGTTTGGCCATGACCAGCAGGATGTCGTCGGCCATGCGCTCGCCGATCAGCGAGAAGAAATCGCGGTTGAGGTAGGGCCGGCCCCATTTCCTGCTGCCGGTATCCATGTAGAACGCGAAAAAGTCGTCCCAGGCCTTTTCGGTCAGATCCTTGCCGGTCAGCCAGTCGATCGAGATGCCGTCGGCGAGGGCCTCGCGCCGCTCTTTCTTCATTGCCTTGCGCTTGCGCGAGGCTAACGTTGCGAGAAAATCGTCGTAGCTCGAGAAGCCTTCGTTGAAGAAGTGAAACTGCTGGTCGGTGCGATGCAGGAAGCCGGCCGCCGCCAATATCTGGACGTCGTCCTCCGGCGCGAAAGTAACATGCGCGGAAGACACGCCGAGCTTATCCGTCACCGCCTTCAGACCGGCCGCAAGACCGGCCTTGACGGTGGGGCTGTCCTCGCCCCTGCCGACCAGCAGGCGAGGGCCGGTGACGGGTGTGAACGGCACCGCGCATTGCAGCTTCGGATAGTAGCGCCCGCCGGCGCGTTCGAACGCGTCCGACCAGCCATGGTCGAAGACATATTCGCCCTGGCTGTGCGACTTCAGATAGCAGGGGACCGCTCCGAGCAACTTGCCTCGCGCGGTTTCCAGCCTGAGGTGATGGCCTTGCCAGCCGGTGCGCCGAACAGCGCAGCCGGAATCTTCCAGCGCGCTCAAAAAGGCCAATGAAACAAGCGGGTTGTAGCCGTATTCTGCATCGCCGCGTGTAGTGCCGCCGAGGCTGTCCCATTCAGCGCTGGTAAAGGCGCCGATGCCCGCGGCGATGCGGATCGACAGCTCCGCATTCGCCGTTTGTCTTTCGCAGTCGTCCCCTTGATCCATGAGGCTTACTTAAGCTCGCTGCGGACCCATACAAGCCCGCTCAGGCAAGCCGTACCAGATCGGGCTCGAATCCTTCGAATGTCATCTGGTCGGCATATTTGAAGGTCAGGTCGACGGCAGGCTGGTCGTGCACGGTCCAGGTGATCACCGGCATACCGAGTCTCTCTCGCACGAAGGAGACGAACCGGTTCGGCAGGTCGCCGGCAGCGTAGGAGGTGAAGGCGATGTCATGCGCCAGCATGGCGAAATGCGCCTCGATCAGGTGGTTGTCGTTGCCGTAGGCGGTCAACCCGCCGGGTATGCCGGGTGCATATTTCGGGAACTCGCGGATCAGCCAATGGTCGAACGACATGATCGCGGTCTTGCCCTTGTAATGCTTGAGCATCTTGCCGACGCTTTCGACCAGGCCTTCGTCGTGCCCGGCAGCACCTTTCAGCTCGACAACCATCGGCACACGGCCGTCGACCAGATCAAGCGCCTGCTGCAGCGTCGGCAAATGGTCGGCGGTGCCGCCGACCTTCAGCGCCGTGATCTCTGCAGCCGTACGCTGCCAGACGAAGCCGTCCTCGCCGGTCAGCCGCCGCAGATCGCCATCGTGGATGATGACGGGGACGCCGTCGGATGATAGGTGCACATCGCATTCGATCGCGTAGCCGCGCTCGGCCGCCGCAGCGAAGGCGGAAAGGGTGTTCTCCCAGCGCGTCTTGTTCATGTCGTGGAGGCCGCGATGGGCGACGGGCCGGGCGGTCAGCCAGGAAAGATCGGTCATGGTTGCAGTCCCGGTCATTCGACTTCGAAGATCGCTTCGATTTCCACTGCGGCATTAAGCGGCAGGGAGGCGGTGCCGACGGCGGAGCGAGCGTGCTTGCCGCGATCGCCGAGCACGGCGGCGAGAAAATCCGAGGCGCCGTTGGCAACCAGATGCTGTTCGACAAAATCCGGTGCCGAGGCGACGAAGACGGTGATCTTCACCAAGCGACGGATTTTCTCGAGATCGCCAAGTGCCGCCTGAGCCTGGGCCAATATGTTGATCGCACAGTATTTTGCGGCTTCCTTGCCGGTCGCGGTGTCGACATCGCGGCCAAGCAGTCCGCTCGCCTGGAGCTTGCCGTCCTTGAGCGGCAACTGCCCGGCGGTGAACAGCAGATTGCCGGTCCGGCAATAGGGCACGTAATTGGCGGCGGGCGCGGCGGCGGCCGGCAGCGTCACGCCGAGATCGCTTAGCCGCTTTTCGATTGTTTCGCTCATGCTATTTCCCTATTGCTTGAAGGTGCCGCGCAGGCCGGGCCGAAATTGCTATTTTTGCCTCGCTTCCGCCACGACTTTTTTTAAGCTGGACCATCTTTCCATGCGGCCTGCCATTAGCCGCGATGATCGGAGCACCCCATGCGCGCAACGCGCCTCGCATTCAACGCCGTTCTCTTGACAGCGGCTTCCTGGGCGGCTCCCGCTTTTGCGGTGCCTGCGCTGCAGGCGCATCGTGCTGTTTACGACATTTCACTCGACAAGGCTTCAGACCGTTCCGGTATTACCGGCATCACCGGCCGCATGGTCTACGAGTTCAACGGCTCGCCTTGCGAGGGCTATACAGTAAAGTTCCGTTTGGTGACCCAGATCGTAACCAGCGACAACACCAGGCTGACCGACCAGCAGATGACCACCTTCGAGGATGCCGAGGGCAAGACCTTCTCCTTCGTGAACAAATCCTTTGTCGACCAGAACCTCGACAAGGAGGTCAAGGGTACCGCAACGAAGGAAGCCAACGGTCTCAAGGTCGATATCGACAAGCCCGAGAAGAACAGCCTGGAACTCGCGCCGACCCAGTTCCCGACCCAGCAAATGGTCGAAATGATCGGCAAGGCGGAAAAGGGCGAGCGTTTCTACGAAACCAACCTGTTCGACGGCTCTGAGGATGCCAACAAGGTGGTGACCACCACCGTCGTCGTCGGCAAGCAAGCCGATGCCGACAATGCCGATCCGGAAGCGCCGGCGCTGGCCAAGCTCGCCACCGACAAATACTGGCCGGTCGACATCGCCTATTTCGATGATGCCGACAAAGGCGGCGAGGAGGTGCCGGAATACCGGATCAGCTTCAAGCTGCACAAGAACGGCATCACGCGCGATCTCGTCATGGACTATGGCGAGTTCTCAATGACCGGCAAATTGGTCAATCTGTCGCTGTTCGATCAGCCAAAGACCTGCCCGTCTAAATAAGCTCGAGTGAACGGCAAGCCGCCGGCCGCTATCCGGGATGGTAGCGCTTAATCTTGCGGGGCAAGTCGCATCGACTTGAGCATGCCGCAATTGCCTATCAACGTCTTATGACAGTATGGGCCGCGGGGGAGCAGGTTGAGCAGGATCGACGTTTTTGTGGCGCCGCGGCCCAATGCGACGCTGATCAACGCTATGACATTCGTCAACCGGATTGTCATGCTGCACGGCGTTCCGGGGTTTCGCGACCTGTTGCCATTCAACCGTCTGGCCGGTTTGCGCGGCGTCGCCAATGTCCGCCACATCGATTTTCCGGAGAATGACCGGCAAAGGCTGAAGGCTTGTTGCGGCGCGGGCAAGGCGACGTTCATCACGCCCAACCATCCCGAATTCTTTACCGACTGGATGATCGACAAGGAGGTCGTCTCGCGGGTAAGCCCGCTGGCGGCATCCTGGGCCACGCACGGCGTCGTCAACGGGCTTGGCCGGCTGATGCAGAAATTCTGGTTGGCCAACAATCTGATCGCGCAAATCCCGGGCAACAGCGCGGCCGCCAAGGAACATTCGGTGGCCTGGGCGCTGAAGGGGCACGGCGTGCTCCTGCATCCCGAAGGCGGTGTCGGCTGGCATGCCAACATCATTGCCCCGCTGCTGCCGGGCGCGGTCGAAATGGGGTTCGAGGCGCTGAAGCGCGGCCGCCTGACGGATCCGGACTTCAAGGTTTGGATCGCGCCCGTGATCTGGAAGCTTGCTTTCACGGGGAATGTCGAGGCAGCGCTGGCAAAGGAATGCGCCTATGTCGAGCACAGCCTGAAGATCGAACGCCGTGCCGCCAATTCGCTGCCGGAGCGCATCCATCATATCTATGCGACCTTGCTGTCGCGCGATGAGGCTGCATATGGCCTGCGGTCCGATGAGCGGGCTTCGTACGACGCACGTCAAAAGGACCTGCTGACCGAACTCGGCCGTCGCCTTGCCGAACTTGTCTCGGTCGACGCCGGCACGCTCGACACTGCCGAGCTTTTGCGCCGGTCGCGGCGCTGGCTGGGGGAGAACATGGACGGCACCGAAATCCAGAAGCAGGTCCGAACGCTGGCAGATACAATCCAGCGCCTGCAGCGTGTCGGGCCGTGGGCTTCAGCCAATCCGCGCATCACGCAGGAGGAGATCGCCGAACATTTGAAGCGGATCCGCAACGACTATTGCAAGGGTACGCTGCGCGATACGATCAACCGTTTCGTGCCGCAGCCGGCAGGCCCACGCCGCGCCTATGTCCGGGTACCGGAGCCGCTAGGCTTGCACGCCTATCAAGGCTCCGTCGAGGAGGCACTCGCCGAACTGCACGACCGGATGCAGGAGACCGTCACCAGGACGATGACGCAACTCGAGGCCGGCGGCGGCTTCATTTTCTATGCCAATCCCTTCTATCATCGTTAGCGGCGTGTTGGTCGGCGCAAGATGAAGGAGTGCGGCAAATCTCATGGCGGTCTATGTCGATGCGGCGATCTGGAAATGGATCGGCCACCGCTGGTGCCATCTGCTGGCAGACGACACCGACGAGCTGCATCGCTTTGCCGGGCAGCTCGGCATCAAGCGCGCGTCCTACCAAGGACCGCCGAAGACATCGGCACCGCATTATGACATAACCGGGTTCGAGCGCGACCGCGCAGTGCGGTTAGGCGCCATCGAATGCAGCCGCGAGGAGATCGTCGCCGTTTTCCGGCGTGTGCGGGTGCCGAAGGGGAAGATGCGGCGATGACACCGGTGCGCTGATCGCCGCACGCTGAACCACAAGACGCCACAACGCTTGCGTTTGTCGCGCTTCCCCTCTATATGCGCGCTCATTCCACACACGGACTTTGGTGTCTGCCCGGGAGAAATCCGGCTGAAACCTCCGGTGGCGTTCGAGGACAAAGTCCAAAAATGCCTGTGTCCGTGGAGGCTAACCGGAAAGGAAATAAGAATGGCTCTGCCTGATTTCAGCATGCGCCAGCTATTGGAAGCTGGCATTCACTTCGGCCACCAGACCCACCGCTGGAACCCGAAAATGGCGCCCTATATCTACGGCGCCCGCAACAACATACACATCATCGACCTCTCGCAGACGGTGCCTTTGCTGCACCAGGCGCTGAAGCAGGTTTCCGACACTGTTGCCAAGGGCGGCCGCGTGCTGTTCGTCGGCACCAAGCGCCAGGCCTCCGACATCGTCGCCGATGCCGCGCAGCGCTCGGCCCAGTACTATGTCAACTCGCGCTGGCTCGGCGGCATGCTGACCAACTGGAAGACGATCTCGAATTCCATCCAGCGCCTGCGCAAGCTCGACGAAATGCTGGCCGGCGAGGCTCAGGGCCTGACCAAGAAGGAGCGCCTCAACCTCGACCGCGAGCGTGAGAAGCTCGACAAGGCGCTGGGCGGCATCAAGGATATGGGTTCGACGCCCGATTTGATGTTCGTGATCGACACCAACAAGGAAGCGATCGCCATTCTCGAGGCCAAGCGTCTCGGCATCCCGGTCGTTGCCATCATCGATTCCAACTGCGACCCGGACAAGATCGACTTCCCGATCCCCGGCAATGACGACGCGGCCCGCGCCATCCAGCTGTATTGCGATTTGATCGCCAAGGCAGCTATCGACGGCATCGCCCGTCAGCAGGGCGCGCTCGGTGTCGATATCGGCGCATCGGTCGAGGCTCCGGTCGAACCGGCGCTCGATCAGACCCCGGCCGCCGAGAGCCCGGCAGCCCAGACCCCGGAAGCATAGTAGCGAAGGCCGGCTGCGGCCTTCATCTTTCCAATATGTTGGCGCGGTAAGCGCTACCGGCACCAGGCGCATCATCGAAAATCGATGGTGCGTCAGTGCATTTAGACAAAGAGGCGACAATGAGCATTTCGGCTGCACAGGTCAAAGAACTCCGCGACTTGACCGGCGCGGGCATGATGGATTGCAAGGCGGCGTTGAACGAGACCAACGGCAATATGGAAGAAGCCATCGACTGGCTGCGCAAGAAGGGCATTTCCAAGGCCGACAAGAAGGCTGGCCGTACCGCTGCCGAAGGCCTGATCGGCGTAGATTCCGGCGTCCGCGAGGCAGCGATTGTCGAGGTCAATTCCGAGACGGACTTCGTTGCCCGCAATGCTGCGTTCCAGGAGATCGTCGCCAATGTCGCGAAGGTCGCGCTTGCCTATGGCGGCAAGACCGAGGCCGTTGCCGCCGCTCCCTATCCGGGCTCGGGCAAGTCGGTCGCCGAGACCATCAAGGACGCTGTCGGCACCATCGGCGAGAATCTGGGCTTCCGCCGCTCGGCCAAGCTCACCGTCGAGCACGGCGCTGTCGCAACCTACGTTCACAATGCAGTCGCCGACGGCCTTGGCAAGCTCGGCGTGCTAGTGGCCATCGAGACGACAGGCAACGCGCATGCCGCCAACGCCTTCGCCCGTCAGGTTGCCATGCATGTCGCTGCCACCAATCCGATGGCCCTGACCACCGAAGAGCTCGATCCGGCCGCAGTGGAACGCGAGAAGGCGATCTTCGCCGACCAGGCGCGCCAGTCCGGCAAGCCGGAAGCGATCATCGAGAAGATGGTCGAAGGCCGTTTGCGCAAGTTCTATGAAGAGGTCGTGCTGCTCAAGCAGGCTTTCGTGCTCAATCCCGACATTACCGTCGAGAAGGCGCTGAAGGATGCCGAAAGCGAAATCGGGGCGCCAGCCAAAATCGCTGCCTATCTGCGCTTCGCGCTCGGTGAGGGCATCGAGAAGGAAGAGACCGATTTCGCGGCGGAAGTCGCGGCAGCGGTCAAGAAGTAACTATTCGTTTGAAAGGCTTTTTCGGCCGGGTATCCGCGAGGATGCCCGGCCGATTTCTTGCGCGGTGTCGATGAAGGCGCGGAGCTTCGGGGCCATCGCGGCGCGGCGCGGGAAATAGAGGAACAGTCCCGGTTCCTCGATCGATGCCTCGCCAAGGACTTCGACCAGCCGGCCTGCCTCGATGTCGGGCTTGACAAGCGGCTCGAACAGATAGGCGAGGCCGATGCCGGCAAGCGCCATTTCCCTTGCCGACAGCGGATCGCTGACGACCACGCTGCCGCGTGTCTCGACGCTGATATCCTTGCCCTGATCGGACAGATCCCAGCGATAGAGCGCACGTGATCGCAACAGCCGATAGCCGATGCAGTTGTGCGCGGCGAGATCGGCCAACGCCCATGGCCGCCCGCGCCGGCCGACATAGGCCGGCGAGGCAACGATGATGCTGCGGAAAGGCCCTGTCAGTCGCACCGTCACCATATCCTCGGCGATCATCTCGCCCAGCCGGATGCCGGCGTCGAAACCCTCGCCGACGATATCGCTCAGACGTTCGTCGGTGACGATCTCCACCGTCACGTCAGGGTAACGTTCCGCCATCGCCGTCAGGATGGGCATCAGCGCCAGAGGCAGCGCCAAACGCGGCGCGTTGATCCTGAGCAGTCCGCTTGCCCGGCCTTTGACAGAGCGGATACGTTCGATCCGGTCGGCAATGTCTTCCAGCGCCGGCTCCGCCGCAGCGACAAGCGCGGTGCCAGCCTCGGTCAGCGAGACGCTGCGCGTGGTGCGGGCAAACAACGGCTGGCCGATTCGCTCCTCTACCAGCCGAACCGCATGGCTGACCGCTGACGGGCTCATGCCGAGCTCGGCGGCTGCCGGCGCGAAGCCGCCACGCCGCGCGACGGCAACGATTACAGGTAGGTGGCTAAGCAGATCGCGGTCCATTCATGCATGATATCGCATAGTCCATTCGGATAATGCAATCTTATCGGCGGAGAAAGGAGGGCGCATCTTTGGCTGCATCACACGGCAATCGCCGAGCAGCCAAGGAGACGTCTAATGACCGACCTCGATTCCGAACGAACCCGTAATCTCGAGACCGTGCGTAAATTCTTTGATCTGATGCACCGCAAGGACATTGAGGCATGGGGCGACCTTTGGGCTGAAGATGGCCGTATACTTGTCTTCTACCCGCCGGCAGGATTTGGAAACAGCATCGATGGTAAAGCCGCGATCCTGGCGGCCTTCCGAGGCCTCTTCGGTAATTTCGAATCCTTCGATTCGCAGCTGACAGCCATCTATCCGGCAGCGGATTCGGACGCGATCGTCGTTGAGTACAAGAACCGCGCGGTGCTGATCGGCGGCACTGAATACACCAACAGCAATATCGCGATTTTCCACTTCAAGAGCGGTCTGATCAGCACCTACCACGATTATTTCGATCCGCGCCGCTTCCAGGTGGTGGTCGATGCGCTGGCCAAGGCCTGACTGCGTATCCCAGGCAAGACCTCAATCCCGCTTTTCAAACTTCAGGAGAAATCCATGACCATGTCCTACTACACGCTCGGCAACAGCGGGCTGCGTGTCACCCGCCTGGCGCTCGGCACCATGACGTTCGGCACGGAATGGGGCTGGGGCGCGGAGAAGGAAACCGCGCGCGCCTTGGTTGATGCCTATGTCGAAGCCGGTGGCAATTTCTTCGATACCGCCGATCTCTATACCGGTGGCACGGCCGAAACCTGGCTCGGCGAATTCATCGCCGAGCGTGGGCTGCGCGACAAGGCGGTGATCAGTACCAAATTCACCTACAACGCCGAACCGGGCAACCCGAACGCCGGGGGCAACGGCCGCAAGAACATCCTGCGGGCGATAGACGGTTCGCTGAAGCGGCTCGGCACCGACTACATCGACCTCTACATCCTCCATACCTGGGACAGGCTGACGCCGCCGGAGGAGGTGATGCGGACGCTGGACGATCTGGTGCGCGCCGGAAAGATCCGGCATGTCGGTATGTCCGACGTGCCGGCCTGGTACGCAAGCCGGGCGCAGGCCGTCGCCGAGCATCGCGGCTATGAACCGGTTTCGGCGCTTCAGCTCGAATATTCGCTGGCCGAGCGCAACATCGAGCACGAGTTCGTGCCGTTCGGCACGCGCTATGGCGCCGGAATCATGGTCTGGAGTCCATTGGCCAGCGGCCTGCTCAGCGGAAAATACCGTTTCGATACAATCGTCGAGGATGGTGGCCGGCTGGAGACAATGCGTGGTTCGACCAATCCCGGTTTCCAGAAATTCACCGATCGCAACTGGCAAATCGTCGCCGAACTGGAGAGGGTTGCCGGCCAGCTCGGCCGCAGCATGGCCCAGATCGCCTTGAACTGGACGGCAAACAGGCCAGGCATTGCATCCGTCATCGTCGGCGCCACCAGGCTTGACCAGCTCAAGGACAATCTCGGCGCGCTTGATTTCGACATTCCCGAAGATCTTCGGGCACGGCTCGATGCGGTGAGCCGGCCGGTCACGCCCTTTCCGTATTCGTTCTTCGGCCCTGAAATACAAGGCGGCCTGACCGGTGGGCAGGCGGTTGGCGGTAAGCCGGCAAGCTATCTGCCGGATCTGCTCATGCGAGGCACTTTTGCCGGCGTGAGCTGACGGCTATCCCGGTCCACGATCTCAACTTTCCGGCTCGGGGGGCCCCGGGGCAAGCCGGGCCCCGGGGTTTTTTTTAACCCCCCAGTTTTTTGGGGGCCCCCCACAACGCGCCACCCCCCACGAGCCGTCCACAAGGAGGGGGAGGCCCCCCACAC
>NZ_JAMYTK010000013.1:0-179638 GCF_040322355.1 Mesorhizobium sp. M0145 | reverse complement strand
GGTAACCCGGTAAAGATAGCCGCGGTTTTTCCTCAGCCGTCCATTTTTGGGGGGGGTGAGGTGCGGTAAACCCGGGACCACTTTCAAAATTTCCGGGGGGGGGCGCGGGGTCACAGCGGGCCCCCCTTCGTGTATCGGAACGCCCAGTGTTTCGGGGCGCACCGAAACGCGTCACACGCACGATGACGAGGACCAGATGACGGTGAAGCCCCTCTACCGACGTGTCTTGCTGAAAGCGTCGGGCGAAGCGTTGATGGGCGAGCAGCATTTCGGCATCGACGTATCGGTGGTCGACCGCATCGCCGCCGACATCGCCGAGGCCCGCGCATTGGGCATCGAAGTCGGTGTCGTCATAGGCGGCGGCAACATCTTCCGTGGCGTCGCGGTTGCGTCAAAAGGCGGAGACCGCGTCACCGGCGACCATATGGGCATGCTTGCCACGGTTATCAATTCGCTGGCGCTGCGCACCTCGCTCAACAAGATCGGCGTCGACGCCGTGGTGCTGTCGGCGATCGCCATGCCCGAGCTTTGCGAAAGTTTTTCGCAGCGTCAGGCGACCGCCTACATGAACCAGGGCAAGGTCGTCATCTTCGCCGGCGGCACCGGCAATCCGTTCTTCACCACCGATTCGGCTGCGGCCCTTCGCGCCGCCGAGATCGGCGCCGATGCTCTGTTCAAGGGCACCCAGGTCGATGGTGTCTATTCGGCTGATCCCAAGAAGGACCCGCATGCGACACGTTTCGAGCGGATCAGCCATGACGAAGTCATCAAACGCGGGCTTTCGATCATGGATACGGCGGCGATTGCACTTGCGCGCGAAAACAACATTCCGATAATCGTCTATTCGATCCACGAGAAGGGTGGCTTCGGCGATATCCTGAGGGGCGGCGGCCGTTGCACGGTTGTCGCAGACGATTGACCGGACCATGAACCCGAAAGGGACCGGTTGCGGATGAGGCTCGAACAGGGCCTAAGCAGTGAACCCGGGTTAACGGGTCGAGGAGACGATGATGAGTGGCGAGTACGACGATCTCAAACGGCGCATGGACGGGGCGATCGCCGCGTTCAAGCATGATCTGGCTTCGCTGCGCACCGGCCGCGCGTCGAGCAACCTGCTCGATGCCGTCCAGGTGCAGGCCTATGGCACCACCATGCCGATCAACCAGGTGGCAACAGTGTCGGTGCCGGAACCGCGCATGATTTCGGTTTCGGTCTGGGACAAGTCGATGGTCAGCGCAGTCGACCGCGCCATCCGTGAAGCCAATCTCGGCTTCAATCCTATCGTCGACGGTACCAATCTCAGGATTCCGCTGCCCGAGCTCAACGAACAGCGCCGCAAGGAGCTGGTCAAGATCTCGCACGGTTATGCCGAGAATGCCCGCGTCGCCGCACGCCACGTTCGCCGGGACGGCATGGACTTTCTGAAAAAGGCGGAAAAGGACGGCGACATCAGTGAGGACGACCATCGCAAACGGGCCGACCAGGTTCAGAAACTGACCGACGAGACAATCAGCACCATCGACCACCTGCTTTCCGACAAGGAAGCGGAAATCATGCAGGTCTAGGGTCTGGCCACGCCTGGCCCGGAAGCGAGAATATGGCAACGCCCGCGCATGTCGCGATCATCATGGACGGAAACGGACGCTGGGCCAAGGCGCGCGGCTTGCCGCGGCTGGCCGGTCACCGCGCCGGCGTCGAGGCGCTGCGCAAGACAGTGCGCGCCGCCCCCGGCCTAGGCATCTCCTTCCTGACCGTCTACGCTTTTTCGTCGGAAAACTGGTCACGGCCGAAATCCGAAGTCAGCGACCTCATGGGCCTGCTGAAGCTTTTCATCCGACGTGACCTTGCCGAGCTGCACCAGAGTGGGGTGCGGATCAGGGTCATCGGTGACAGGGCAGGGCTGCAGCCCGACATAAGGGGGCTGCTCGAGGAAGCCGAAACGCTCACTCTCAGCAACGAGGCGCTGACACTGGTCATTGCCTTCAATTACGGCGGGCGCGACGAGATCGTGCGCACCGCGCGCAAGCTCGCAGCGGCGGTGGCGCGCGGTGAGATCGAGAGCGAGGCGATCACGGCCGATTCCTTTGCCAGCTCGCTCGATACAGAGGGCATTCCGGACCCGGAACTGGTCATCCGCACCAGCGGCGAGCTTCGGCTGTCCAACTTCCTGTTATGGCAGGCCGCCTATAGCGAACTCGTTTTCCTGCCTTGCTACTGGCCCGACTTCAGTCGCGAGCACCTGTCCGATGCACTGCGCGATTTCGCCGGCCGCGAGCGCCGCTTCGGCGGACTTGCCGCCCAAGATGTCGCCTCAGGCTGAGGAATGAGCAACCTCCAACTCCGGGTCATTTCGGCCGTCGTGCTTGCCATCGTCACGCTTGCCCTGACCTGGCTCGGCGGACTGTCCTTCCGGTTGCTTTGCGCCGCCATGGCGGCGGTGATCTTCTACGAGTGGACGCGGATGAGCCGCCCCGTTGCCCCGGCAGGTGCTGGTGCCACGGCAGGTCTCGGCTTTCTGCCCGAGGCGCTGATCGTGGTCTTTATTGGTGCCCTCGTCGCCGGCCTGCCTGCGTCTTTGCTGCTGCCGCTCGTCGCGGCTCTGGTTGCTGTCACTGCCGTCGCTTCTTCCATGCGCAGGGCAGGACCGTGGGAAGCATCCGGCCTTGCCTATGCGGCCGTGTCCGGCTTGTCGCTGGCCTTCTTGCGTGACGACGACCATTCAGGGCTGCTGGCCATTCTGTTCCTATTCGCCGTGGTTTGGGCGACCGATATCTTTGCCTATTTCGTCGGCCGCTCCATCGGTGGTCCAAGGCTGGCGCCGTCGATCTCGCCGGGCAAGACGCGGAGCGGGGCGCTCGGTGGGGTGGTCGGCGGCGTAGTGGCCGGGCTGCTTCTGGCCGCCGTAGCCGGAACGGGCAACCTCGTCGTGCTTGGCGTGGTCGCACTGGTGCTTTCGATTGTCGCGCAGGCCGGCGACCTGTTCGAATCATGGGTCAAGCGACGCCACGGCCGTAAAGATTCCGGCACGCTGATACCCGGCCATGGCGGCATCATGGATCGGGTAGATGGGCTTGTCGCGGCGGCTTTCGCCCTATACGTCATCGGCTGGATTTCCGCGACCGCCGACCATCCGGCACAGGGGCTGTTTCCGGTTTGAACGGCATCGTCGGTGGGCCGGCGCGGGGCTGCGTCATGGATTCGCCTGGATTGATGTCACAGTCGCGGCGTGATCTGTGCCGTGGATGAATTTGAGGGCATGAATTGAACGAGATTTTTCACGCGGTTTTCAGCACAGAGGGCTTTGTCCTCGGCACGCTGGTGCCTTTCCTGTTCGTGCTGACCGTGGTCGTTTTTGTCCACGAAATGGGCCATTACCTCGTCGGGCGTTGGTGCGGTATCGGCGCAAAAGCCTTTTCGATCGGTTTCGGCCCAGAGATCATCGGCTTCAACGATAGCCGCGGCACGCGCTGGAAGCTTTGCGCCATACCGCTCGGCGGCTACGTCAAGTTCGTCGGCGACATGAACGCGACGTCGAGCCAGCCCAGCTCGGAGGAGATCGAGGCGCTGAGCGACGAAGAACGCAAGGTTGCCTTCCACACGCAGCCGATCTGGAAGCGGGCGGCGACCGTCGTGGCGGGGCCGCTGTTCAACTTCCTGCTGACGATCGCCGTCTTTGCCGTGCTGTTTTCCGTCCATGGCCGGCCCGTGCTGGAGCCGATGGTGGCTGAGGTCACCGTCGGCAGTCCGGCCGCCGCGGCCGGCATCATGCCCGGCGACCGATTCGTCAGCGTCGACGGCAGCAAGGTCGAGACCTTTGCCGACGTCCAGCGTCTGGTCTCTGGCCGCGCCGGCGACAGCATCACCTTCGTCATGTTACGCGCCGGCAAGGAAATCACCGTCACGGCGACGCCGCGCTTGATGGAACAACAAGACGCACTGGGCAACAAGGTCCAGGTGGCCGTGATCGGCGTCGTCAACAACAAGGAACTCGGCCAGCCACGGCTGATCACCTATAGTCCGGCCGGGGCGGTCGGGGCAGCGGTCCAGGAAACCGGACACGTCATCCAGCGTACCGGCCAGTTCCTGCAACGTTTCGTTGTCGGTCGCGAGGACAAGTGCCAGCTGGGCGGCCCCATCAAGATCGCCAAGATGTCGGGTCAGGCGGCAAAGCTCGGCTTTGAATGGCTCGTGCAGCTTGTTGCATTCCTGTCAGTCGGGATAGGGATTCTCAACCTTTTGCCGATTCCCCCCCTCGACGGAGGGCATCTTCTGTTCTACGGCGTGGAGGCTGTCATCCGGCGGCCGGTGTCCGAACGCATGATGGAAATGGCTTACCGAAGCGGCCTCATATTGGTGCTCGGGTTCATGGGCTTTGTTTTCTGGAACGATCTGTTTGGGTGCTGAAATCATGAAGGAATTTGGCTTCGGCACGAGCAATGTTGAGACGCCGTTTACCATGCGTGGGGATATGCGTGACGCGAAAGCCACGCCTCAGGGTTAAGTAAATACAAATTAACCAGAAGCCTTGCGTGTAGGGAAAATCCGGTTAATACGGTAGGGGAAATTACCGCACGTCCGGTTTTCTCGCCGTGGGGACTTCGAGAAAAGGTACAAAAGCCCGATGAAGGCAGCATCCAAGTTTCTGAGCGCCGCGTCCGCGGTGGCTATGTCCGCCGCTCTGGTTGTACCAGGCGCGCTCGCAGTGCAGTTCGTTGCCACATCGGCCGCCGAGGCGGCTGTCGTCTCCAGAGTCGAAGTCACCGGCAATCAGCGTGTCGACGCGGACACCATCCGCAATTACGTGACGATCAAGCCCGGCAAGGCGTTTTCCAGTTCGGATATCGACGATGCGGTCAAGGCGCTGTTTGGCACCGGGCTGTTTTCGGATGTGCAGATCAACCAGGTCGGATCGACGCTGGTCATCAAGGTGTCCGAATACCAGGTCGTCAACCAGGTGCTGTTCCAGGGCAACAAGAAGCTTAAGGACAACGCGCTTGAGGCCGCGGTGCAATTGAAGCCGCGCGGCACCTTCTCGCAACAACAGCTCGACGCCGATGTCGAGGCGGTCAAGGCCGCATACCGGCGTATCGGCCGCGACGATGCCGCCGTGACCACCCAGATCATGGATCTCGGCGACAACCGGGTAAATGTGGTCTTCAACATCAACGAAGGCGGCCGCACCCAGATTGCGGCGATCAATTTCGTCGGCAACAGCGCCTATTCGAGCCGCCGGCTGTCGGACATCATCTCCACCAAGCGTTCGTCCTTCCTGTCGTTCGTGCTGCGCGACGATGTTTATGACGAGGACAAGCTGCGCGCCGACCAGGAGCTGCTGCGCCGCTTCTATTATAATCACGGCTATGCCGACTTCCAGGTCGTCTCGGCTGTCGGCGAACTCGACGACACAACCAACAAATACACCGTCACCATCACGGTGCAGGAGGGCGAGCGTTATACGTTCGGGGATGTCAGCGTCGAAAGCACGATCCCCGAGGTCGACGCCAAGTCGCTCGAATCGGTGGTCGAGACCCACAAGGGCGATGTCTACAACGCCAAGAACGTCGAGGACACGATCATCGCCTTGACCGAAAAGGTCGCTGGATCCGGCTATGCCTTCGCCCAGGTGACGCCGCGCGGCGACCGCAACTTCGAAAACCACACGATCTCGGTGGTCTATACGGTCGATCAGGGCACCAAGGCCTATATCGAGCGCATCGAGATTCGCGGCAACGATCGGACGCGCGACTACGTCATTCGCCGCGAGTTCGATGTCAGCGAAGGCGACGCTTTCAATCAGGTCCTCATCCAGCGCGCGAAGAGGCGGCTGGAAGCGCTCGATTATTTTGAAAAAGTCGAAATTTCCACCGTTCCGGGTTCTGAGCCGGATCAGGTTGTGCTGGTGGTGGATGTGGTCGAGAAATCGACCGGTGAGTTCACCGTCGGCGCCGGTTATTCGAGCGGCGGTGAAACGTCAGGTCCGTCCGTCGAAGGTTCCGTCAGTGAGCGCAACTTCCTCGGTCGCGGCCAATTCATCAAGGTGGCAGCGGGCGGTGGCAAGAACTCGCGCGACTACAGCTTCTCTTTCACCGAACCCTATTTCCTCGGACGCCGCATCGCGGCCGGCTTCGACATCTACAAGCAGAGCCGAAACTACGACCATTACGACAGCGACACGACAGGCGCGACCGTTCGCTTCGGCCTGCCGATCACAGACAATATCTCGACGCAACTCGCTTATAATATTGCGCAAGAGAAGTACGAGTTCGATGAGGGCTGCGACCCAGCGGCCGGTTGCGACGTGTCCCAGGCGATCCAAAACGGCGTTAACGAGAGCCCATGGCTCAAGTCCTCGGTCAGTCTCGGCCTGATCTATAATACCATCGACGACATGAAGAACCCGCATGACGGTATTTATGCCAATGTCGGCACGGAAGTGGCCGGCCTCGGCGGCGACGCCAAGTTCATCAAGGTCACGGCGCGCGGCAGCATTTATCAGACGCTGTCCGAACAATTGGACCTGGTGGGCCTCATTTCGGGCGGCGCCGGCCATGTCCAAGGCTATGGCAACGGCGATCTGCGCGTCTTCGACCATTTCCAGAGCAGCGACCGTATGATCCGCGGTTTCGAATATGGCGGCATCGGCCCGGTTGCTTCGGACAACAGCAATGACCATCTCGGCGGCACCACCTACTTCAATGCCTCGGCGGAAGCGCAGTTCCCGCTGCCGGTCATCCCCGAAAGCTTCGGTTTGCGTGGCGCTGTGTTCGCCGATGCGGCAACGCTCTACGGTAGCAAAATCGCAAGTGGCCTTGTCAATTCTTCGACAACCGGCATGGAATGGCGCGCTTCCGTCGGTGTCGGTTTGATGTGGGCATCGCCTTTCGGCCCGATCCGCATCGACTATGCGATCCCGGTCAAGAAGGAAAAGACCGACGACGTGCAGGAATTCAACTTCGGCATATCGACCCGCTTCTGATGTGCGGGCAATGATGCTTCCGGCTCGTTTGGATCCGGATGGCAGTGATCCGACACTACAGCGCAGCGCGTCCTATCGGACGCGCAAAGGACGTTGTAGCACTTTGATTTGCGCATGATCCTTTCCGAGGGTCGATTTCCGATTTTCGGGGGCATGCGCTAGCTGGATATTGCTTCTGGAATGACCGATCCGGTGTTCTTCGCGCCCTCACGCCGGTATACGGCCGGCGAAGTCGCGAATCTGACCGGCTCGACGCTTGTTGATTCCGGTCTCTCCGATGTATCGATCGAGGCTCTGGCGCCCGCCAACGAAGGCGGCGAGAACGCCCTTGTCTTCGTCGATGGCAGGCGCAATTTCGCCCTGATGCAGTCACTGCGGGCGGCGGCGGTTCTCTGCCCTGCCGAATTTGCCGGCAAGGCGCCGGCGGGCATCGCGGTGCTGGTGCATCCGCGCCCGCAGCAGGCCTTCGCAATGGTCGGGCGTCTGCTTTTTCCGGCGGCTGCAACGCCTGGACCGATGACCGGCGAAACCGGTGTCTCGCCGCACGCCCATATCGATGCGACCGCCCATGTCGAGGCCGGTGCGATCATCGAAGCAGGTGCGATCATCGGACCTCGCGCTGCCATCGGCAGCGGGACCGTCATTGCCCCGCATGCGGTCATCGGTCCGTCCTCGCAGGTTGGCCGCGACGGCTATGTCGGTCCAGGTGCCAGCGTGCAATATGCGTTGATCGGCAATCGCGTCATCATCCATGGCGGTGCCAGGATCGGCCAGGATGGCTTCGGTTTCGTGGCCGGCGCCAAGGGTCCGGAGCGGGTTCCGCAGATCGGCCGCGTCATCATCCAGGACGACGTCGAGATCGGGTCGAATACGACCGTCGATCGCGGCGCCATGTCCGACACGATCATCGGCCAGGGCACCAAGATCGACAATCTGGTGCAGATCGCGCACAACGTTCGCATCGGCCGCAATTGCATAATAGCCGGGCTTTCGGGTATTTCCGGTTCCGTGACGGTAGGCGACAACGTCACCATGGGTGGCGGTGTTGGCCTTGCGGATCATTTGACCATCGGGTCCGGGGCCAAGCTTGCGGCAAGAAGCGGGTTTATGAGCAATGTGCCTGCCGGTGAGATTTGGGGAGGATATCCGGCGCAGCCGATGGCGGAAGCCATGCGCGAGATAGCGGCCTTGCGCAGACTTGCACGGACGCGCAAACAGGGTGAGGGGGGAAATGGCTGACATCGCAGCGGCGACGCTCGAAGCGGTTGACATAATGCGGCTGATGAAGCTCCTGCCGCACCGCTATCCGTTCTTGATGATCGACCGTATTGTCGACATAGATGGCGACGAATCCGCCATCGGCATCAAGAACGTCACCATAAACGAGCCGCATTTCCAAGGTCATTTCCCCGACCAGCCGGTCATGCCCGGCGTGCTGATCATCGAGGCGATGGCGCAGACGGCCGGCGCCATCTGCATCCGCAGCCTTGGTACGGAAAAGCCGTCGCTGGTTTATTTCCTGACCATCGACAATGCCAAGTTCCGCAAGCCGGTCGTTCCAGGCGACCAGCTGAAAATTCATGTGAAGAAAATCAAGAAACGCGGCAATCTTCTCAAATTCGCTTGCGAGGCCCTCGTCGATGGCGCCAAGGCGGCGGAAGCCGAGATCTCGGCGATGATGGTCGCAAGCGGCTGACAAACGAATGCTAATGAAAATCCAGACAGTCATCCATCCATCGTCGGTCATCGAGGCAGGCGCCCAAATCGGCGAAGGCGCCCGCATCGGGCCCTTCTGTCACGTCGGCCCCGACGCCGTGATCGGCGACCGCGTCGAACTGGTCAGCCATGTCTCGGTGATTGGCGCGACCACCATCGGTGCATCGACCAAGGTCTATCCGATGGCGATACTGGGCGGGCCGCCGCAGAACACCAAGCACAAGGGCGGCCGTACCACGCTAGTGATCGGCGAGAACTGCACGATCCGCGAAGGTGTCACCATGCATGTCGGCACCGATTCCAGCCGCGGCGAGACGACGATCGGCGACAACGGCAATTTCCTTGCCTATGCCCATATTGCCCATGACTGCGTGGTCGGCAAGAACGCCACCTTCGCCAATCAAGCGACGTTAGGCGGGCATTGCGAAGTCGGTGACAATGTCTACATCGGCGGCCTTACCGCGGTTCATCAGTTTGTCCGCATCGGCGATAACGCCTTTCTCGGCGGTTGCTCGGCGATCGTCGGCGACGTCATTCCTTACGCCATCGCCGTTGGCAACCGTGCCAGCCTTCGCGGCCTCAACATCATTGGCTTGAAGCGCGCCGGCCTGCCGCGTTCGGAGATCCACTTGCTGCGCAAAGCCTACAAGACGATCTTCGATCGCTCCCGGACCGTCGGCGAAAACATCGAATTCGCCAAGGCGGAATTCGCCTCGTCGCCGACTGCCATGAAGATCGTCGACTTCATCGCCGGTCGCGGCAAGCGGCACTACGCCGTGCCGTCGCTCAAGGGTAGCGACGGCGACGATACCGATGATGAAGACTGAGGGCAGATGACGAAGATTGAGGCTGCCGGAAAGGGCCTTGATCTCGCGCCAGATGCCAAGGTCGGCATCATCGCCGGCGGCGGCAGTCTCCCGGTCGAAATTGCCCGAGCGCTCGCCCGGCAAGGCAAATTGCCCTTCGTCGTGATGGCGGCCGGCGAGGTCGATCGCATAGCCGATTTCGAGCCCTATGAGCAGGCAACCTTGAGGCTGGAAGACGTCGGCTCGCTGCTGCCGATCCTTAAGCGGCATCACGTTACGCATCTCGTAACCGCGGGTCATATCACGCGCCGCCCCAGGCTGAGCGCCATGCGCCTCAATTTGGGCCTGCTCGCGTGGCTACCCAGCCTCTTCGTCGGTGTAACCCGGGGCGACGATACGGTGCTGAAACTGTTCGTGCGCAGGATCGAGCGCAGCGGCATCAAGGTCGTCGGCGCTCACGAGATCGTGCCGGAGCTGGTCGCCGCCGAAGGCCTGCTGACCAAGGCGGCGCCACGCAAATCCGACTGGCGCGACATCGAGGCGGCGCACGCGGCGGCAAAAGCCATCGGCGCGCTGGATATCGGCCAAGCGGCTGTTGCGATCGGCGGCCGCGCCATTGCGTTGGAAGGCGTCGAAGGCACCGACGGGCTGCTCGAGCGGACAAGGGAGTTGCGCGGGCACGGCAGGCTGGCCGGCGGGAGCCGAGGTGTTCTGGTCAAATGCGCCAAGCCCGGTCAGGAACTGCGTGCCGATCTGCCCTCCATCGGCCCGCTGACCGTCGAGGCGGCGCATGCCGCCGGACTGGCCGGCATTGCCGTCGAAGCCGGTCGCTCGCTAGTGCTCGAAGGTCCCGCCACCATCGGACGTGCCAATGCGCTCGGCCTGTTCGTAATCGGCCTGCCTGCTGCGGAGCCGGCGCATGGCGAATGAGCGGCCGTTGAAGATAGCCGTCGTCGCCGGCGAGGAGTCCGGCGACCTGCTTGGCGCCGACCTTGTGCAGGCGCTCAAGCGCATGACCGGGCGCGAAGTTCGGCTTGTCGGCATCGGCGGCCGCCATTTGCAGGCGCTCGGCCTGGCGCCATTGTTCGACGGCAGCGAGATCGCACTGATGGGGCTTAGCGCTATCCTGCGCGACCTGCCGCGCCTGATGCGGCGGATCGGCCAGACGGCAACGCGATTGCCGGTGAAAAGCCCGATTGCCTTATCACCATCGACAGTCCGGATTTCTCGCTGCGCGTCGCCAAGAAGGTGCGTGCCGCCGATCCGACTATCCCGATCGTCCACTATGTCTGCCCGAGCGTGTGGGCTTGGCGGCCGGGCAGGGCGGCGGCGATGAAGCCATATGTCGATCACATTCTTTGCATCCTGCCGTTCGAGGTGAAGGAACTCGCTCGCCTGGGCGGGCCGCCCGGCAGCTATGTCGGGCATCGCCTTGCACACGATCCGGGCATAATCAGTGCCGCCAGGGCGCAGGCGCAGCCGCGTGACCTGTCCGCAGATCACGTCAAAACGTTGCTTGTACTGCCTGGTTCGCGTCGTGGTGAGGTGCGACGCATGGTCGGGCCGTTCGGCGAGACGGTGTCGATCCTGCGGGCGCGCGGGCACCGCTTGCGCCTGCTGTTGCCGACGGTGCCGCACGTCGCCGATCTTGTCAGGACCTCGGTCGCGAGCTGGGACGAGAAGCCGGAGATCATACTCGATGCCGAACGCAAATGGCAGGCCTTCGGCAAGGCCGATGCGGCGCTGATCGCATCGGGGACAGTATCGCTGGAACTGGCACTGGCGGGTGTGCCGATGATCTCCTGCTACCGGCTCGATCCGGTCATGCGCATGGCGCAGCCGCTGATCAAAGTATGGAGCGCAGCCTTGCCCAATCTCATCGCCGACCGGCCGGTCGTGCCGGAACACTACAACCAATATGTGCGGCCGCATTATCTGGCGCGGCAGCTGGAAGCGCTGTGCTCCGATACCGCCTACCGCGCTTGGCAGAAGCACGGTTTTGCCGACATTGCCGGGCGTATGGCAACCGCCAAGCCGTCAGGCGAGATTGCCGCGGGTGTGGTGATGGGGATGGTGAGGAAGTGAGTGAATTGTGAATAGTGAATTGTGAATAGTGGTTTCTATGGACAGGGAGCGACGCTTCGCTACTCCCATTCACCATTCACCATTCACCATTCACCATTCACCATTCACCATTCACCACCTTCACCGCTTCGCGATTGGCACGTAGTCCCGTTCCGGCGCGCCGGTATAGAGCTGGCGCGGGCGACCGATCTTCTGGTGCGGGTCCTCGATCATCTCCTTCCATTGCGCGATCCAGCCGACGGTGCGGGCGACCGCGAACAGCACGGTGAACATGGTGGTGGGAAAGCCCAGCGCCTTCAGCGTGATGCCGGAATAGAAATCGACGTTCGGATAGAGCTTCTTCTCGATGAAATAGGAATCGGTCAGTGCGATCCTTTCCAGCTCCATGGCGATGTCGAGCAGTGGATCGTCCTTGATGCCGAGCTCGCCCAGGACTTCGTGTGCGGTCTTCTGCATGATCTTGGCGCGCGGATCGTAATTCTTGTAAACGCGGTGGCCAAATCCCATCAATCGGAACGGATCGTTCTTATCCTTGGCGCGCGCAATGAATTCCGGGATGTGATCGACATGACCGATCTCGCCCAGCATGTTCAGGGCTGCCTCGTTGGCGCCGCCATGTGCGGGACCCCACAGGCAGGCGATGCCGGCAGCGATACAGGCAAAAGGATTGGCGCCCGACGAGCCGGCCAGGCGGACGGTCGAAGTCGAGGCGTTCTGTTCGTGATCGGCGTGCAGGATGAAGATGCGCTCCATCGCGCGGGCCAGCACCGGATTGATCTTGTATTCCTCGCAAGGCACGGCGAAGCACATATGCAGGAAATTGGCTGCGAAATTCAGCTCGTTCTTCGGGTAAATGAATGGCTGGCCGATGTGGTATTTATAGGCCATCGCCGCGATCGTCGGCATCTTGGCGATCAGCCGCATTGACGCGACCATGCGTTGATAGGGGTCCGAGATGTCGGTGGAATCGTGATAGAAGGCCGACAGCGCGCCGACCACGCCGCACATCACCGCCATCGGATGCGCATCACGGCGGAAGCCGGTGAAAAAGCGCGACATCTGCTCATGCACCATGGTGTGGCGCGTCACCCGGTAGTCGAAATCGTCCTTCTGCGCCTTGGTCGGGAGTTCACCATAGAGCAAGAGATAGCAGACTTCGAGGAAGTCGCCGTGCTCGGCCAATTGGTCGATCGGGTAGCCGCGGTGCAAAAGAATGCCGGCATCGCCATCGATGAAGGTGATTTCCGATTCGCAGCTCGCCGTCGACGTAAAACCGGGATCGTAGGTAAAGATGCCGGCGGTGTTGTAGAGCGAACCGATGTCGATGACGTCAGGTCCTACCGAACCACTTCGTATCTTGAATTCATGGGTTTTGCCGCCGAGTTCCAGCTTGGCCGTCGATGCCTGGGTTTTGCCGCCAAATTCCATTTTTGTCGCAGGTTCGGTCATAGCAAACTCCTTTTTGTTTCCTCAGGCCGGCAAAGGCAAAATATCTGAACCCAACACGTCAAAAGCATCGGAATACGCACATTTGCGCCCGCAATTGAATCTGCGCGGCAGATTAGGCCAAGACCCAATGTTGCACTGCGAAACACACCTTTCAATGCCAATCTTCTTAGGCCAGTTTGCTAATCGATTTGATCAGCGATCCGCGCCAGGCTTTCCTCGCGGCCAAGCACGGCAAGCACATCAAAGACACCTGGCGAGGTACTTTTGCCGGTGAGCGCGGCGCGCAAAGGTTGGGCCACGGCGCCGAGTTTATGGCCGGCGGCCTGCGCATAGTCGCGGATCGCGGCTTCGGCTGAGGCGGCAGACCACTCCGAAACCGTGGCTAGTGCCGCATGAGCGCCCCGCAGGATCGCGCGCGCCTCACCGCTGAGCAGCGCCGCCGCCTTCTCGTCGACCGGCAGCGGCCGCTCGACGAAAAGGAATGCAGCCCCTTCAACAAGTTCGACCAGCGTCTTGGCGCGCTCCTTCAGGCCCGGCAAAGCGGCAAGCAGTTGCGCCCTGCGTCTGTCGTCGAGGCGCGCGGCGATTGCCGGGCCGCCTTCAAGATAGGGCAGAGTGGCGATGAAGATGTCGAGCAGCGCCGCGTCGTTCATCCGGCGCATATGCACGCCGTTAAGCGCCTCGAGCTTGGCGAAGTCGAAACGGGCGGCGCCCTTGTTGACGTCGCCAATGTCGAACCATGCAATCATGTCGGCGATCGACATGATCTCATCGTCGCCGTGGCTCCAGCCAAGCCTCGCCAGATAGTTGAGCAGCGCCTCCGGCAGGTAGCCCATAGCGCGATAGGCTTCGACGCCAAGCGCACCGTGCCGCTTCGACAGCTTGGCGCCGTCGGCACCGTGGATCAGCGGGATATGCGACATCGACGGCACCTCCCAGCCCATGGCCTGATAGATTACGGTCTGGCGTGCCGCGTTGGTCAAATGATCGTCGCCGCGGATGATGTGGGTGATGCCCATGTCGTGATCGTCGACGACGACGGCATGCATGTAGGTGGGATTGCCATCCGAGCGCAGAATAATGAAATCGTCGAGATCCTTGTTGGGAAAGCGCACGTCGCCCTGGACGCGGTCATGCACCACCGTCTCGCCGTCTGTCGGCGCCTTGATGCGGATCGCCCCCTTGGCGCCGGGCGGCGCCTCCGACGGGTCGCGGTCGCGCCAGCGTCCATCATAGCGGGGCGGAAGCCCCTTGGCTCGCGCTGCCTCGCGCATCGCCTCCAGCTCCGCCGGCGTCGCGTAGCAGTAATAGGCCTTGCCCACGCGCACCAGCTCCTCGGCCACCTCGCGATGGCGCGGCGCGCGCTCGAACTGCGAGACAGGCGCGCCGTCCCAGGTGAGTCCGAGCCAGGAAAGTCCGTCGAGAATGGCTGCCGTCGCCGCATCGGTGGAGCGCTCGCGGTCGGTGTCCTCGATGCGCAGCAGCATCGTGCCGCCTGTGTGCTTGGCATACAGCCAGTTGAACAGCGCCGTGCGCGCGCCGCCAATGTGCAGATAGCCGGTGGGCGAGGGGGCAAAACGGGTGACGACCTTATCGGGCATGGAACTCTCAGGCGGGCGAAGGAAGTGGGTTTGCGGACTTTCGCGCGTTGCGCGTTCATGTAGCATAGGAGGTCGAGGGCGCAAGGGGCAGACCCGATGGCTGTGCGAGGCCGTGGTGCGGGCGAGGGCGAGGACGTTGGCAGCGGCGTCAGCGAACGCTTGCTGTTTGCCGCTCCCCCGCCTGTCCTGCCGGCACCGGCATTGCTACCCGCTCGGCGCTTCGATGCTCCGTCGCTGCCGGCCAGCGACCCAGCAACGGTTCTCGTGCCCGCGGGCGAGCCCATCGTACGCCTGCCCAGGCGTTTCCGCCTCCCGTCACCGTCCCGTATCCGCAACAGCGTAACCTCGGCAGCCGGCCTGGAACTCGACCGCGGCATCGCCTTCCTGCTGGTGCCGGTGTTCCTCGCATGCGGGGTGGTCGTATATTTCGGGCTGTCGGTGGAGCCGGCCTTTCCACAGCCGATCGCAATCGCGCTCCTCGCGGCCCTTTGTGCCGTCGTCTCGCGGTCATGGCCCAGGACGCGCCTGTGCTTCATGGTGGCGCTGCTCTGCGCGCTTGGCGTACTTGCCGCCAAGTTCGAGACATGGCGTGTCGGAACGCATATGCTCGGTTCCGAAATCTCGACGCGGCTGACGGGTCGCGTCGTATCGTACGAGCCCATGGCGAGCGGCCGCATCAGGCTGACAATCGATGTGACCTCAACCGCCAGGCCGACACTGCGCTACATGCCGGAACGGGTCCGCGTTTCGGCGATGAAGATACCGGCTGAGCTGACCGCCGGTTCCGAGATCACCGGCTATGTGCGGCTGCTGCCGCCGACCGGCCCGGTGCGGCCCGACAGCTATGATTTCTCCTTCGACAGCTATTTCGCCGGTATCGGCGGCAGCGGCTTTTTTCTCGGCAATCCGAAAGTCGTGTCGTCGGGCAGCATGCCGCTTGCCGCGCAGCTTTCTTCCGCGATCGAAGACGCGCGCGAATCCATCGCCGACCATATCCGCAGCCGCATCGGCGGTGCCGAGGGCGAGATTGCTGCTGCGCTGATCGTCGGCGTGCGCGCCGGCATTCCCGAGGAGATCAACGAAGCGATGCGGCGCACCGGCATCTACCACATCATCTCCATCTCGGGGCTGCATATGGCGTTGGTCGCCGGCACCATCATGGCGCTGCTGCGGGGTGCCTTTGCGCTGTTTCCCGATTTCTCATCGCGACGGCCGGTCAAGAAATATGCCGCGGCCGCCGCGCTTTTTTCGATTGCGGCCTACCTCGTCTTTTCCGGCATTGTCGTGGCGGCCGAACGCAGCTTCATCATGCTGGCGGTGATGCTTATCGCCGTGCTGTTCGACCGGGCCGCGCTCACCATGCGCAACCTGGCGATCTCGGCCATCGCGGTCATCCTGGTGTCGCCGCACGAGGTGGTCGGTCCGAGTTTCCAGATGTCCTTCGCCGCGACGGCGGCCCTTGTCGGCGCCTATGCAGGCTGGTCCGATTACCGCGCCGGCAGGGCCACCACGCCGCCGCCGCGGCTGTCGCCGCTACGCTTTGCCACTCGAAAGGTCCTGCTGGGCATGTGCGGTCTGGCGATGACCTCGATCATTGCAGGGAGCGCCACGGCGCTTTTCGCCATATGGCATTTCCAGCGCGTGGCGCCGCTCAGCCTGTTCGCCAATCTGGCCATCATGCCCATCGTCTCACTGGTCGTCATGCCCTTCGCCGTTCTCAGCGCGCTGGCGATGCCGTTCGGTGCGGATGGCCCTTTCCTCTATGTCATGGGCAAGGGGCTGACGGCGATGATCGCCCTGTCCGGGTGGATATCGGAGCGCTCGCCGATCGATGCGGTCGGGCTGATTTCGCTGAGATCCGTCCTTCTGGTGACGATCGCCCTCGTCATTGCCAGCATGGCGACGACCTGGTTGCGGCTGGCGGCACTTCCTTTTGCGCTCGCCGGCTTGCTGACGACAACGCAGACACGCATACCCGACGTATTGGTCTCGGAGGACGCACGGCTGGTCGCGCTGCCGATCGGCAGCGGTGAACTCGCGGTCAACCGGGCACGCCCGAATGAGTTCACCATCGACAACTGGAAACGCGCGCTCACATCAGAGGCTATCGTCGCGCCGGAAACACCTGGAAAGAACGACCCGCAATTCGACATTGCCGATCCGGCCGACCTACCGCCGGGCATGCCGTTCATTTGCACGGACGGCCTCTGCCTTGCCAGACATCCATCCGGCGCGATCATCGCGCAAGCCAAGGACCGCGATACTGCGCGGCCAGCCTGCGCCTTTGCCAGCTTGATCGTCATCGACGACGCCACCGCCCATAACCCCTGCTACTACGACCGGCTGGTCCTCGTCGTCACCAAACGGCAACTGGCGCACGCGGGAAGTGCCGCCGTCTACTTCGATCCACAAGCGGCAACGCGCGCCGAAATCCGTTTCGCGGTCGAAAAATCATACCGGCCCTGGCACGTGCAGCGGAAATTTTCACGCGCGGCACGGGGCCTGCCGCCATACCGCAGGGCCGACAACCCCAAAGCCGGTGCCAAGGGCGGAGCTCAGTAGCGGCGGATCAGTCCGACGAGCTTGCCCTGCACCTTGACCCTGTCTGGTCCGAAGATGCGCGTCTCGTAGGCCGGATTGGCGGCTTCCAGGGCGATCGAGGCGCCCTTGCGGCGGAACCGCTTCAGCGTCGCTTCCTCCTCGTCGACCAGTGCCACCACGATCTCACCGGGGCTCGCCGTATCGGCATTGCGGATGATCACCGTGTCGCCGTCGAAAATGCCGGCCTCGATCATCGAATCGCCTTTGACCTCGAGCGCATAATGCTCGCCGCCCATGATCATATCCGGCGGCACCGAAATCGAATGCGTCTGGTGCTGGATGGCGTCGATCGGCACACCGGCGGCGATGCGGCCCATCACCGGGATCGAAACGGCGGCGACGACATCGTCGTCATTGCCGGCTGCAGGGACGCGCGACGATGTCGGCTTGCCCTGCCGAGGGGCGCCTTGCCCAAGACTACCCTGGATGACACTCGGCGAGAACTTGCGTGCCGCATTGAGGCCGGGGGCGATCGAGTCAGGCAGGCGCAGCACCTCCAGCGCACGGGCCCGGTTGGGCAAACGGCGAATGAAGCCGCGCTCCTCCAGCGCCGTAATCAGCCGATGGATTCCCGATTTGGAAGCCAGGTCGAGCGCCTCCTTCATCTCGTCGAAGGAGGGCGGAATACCGCTTTCCTTCAATCTTTCGTGGATGAACATAAGCAGTTCGTGTTGTTTGCGTGTCAGCATAGCGACCCCCAACAGAATCAGAAAAACAAACCCAGAACAAACACTATCTGTTCCAGTTGTGTTCCGCAACTGTTTAAAGTTTAATGAATGCGTTAAGGCTTGGGAAACAAACGACGTCCCCTACCGGCGTACCGCATTTTCACCGCCGCGAGCCTCATCGCCTTGATTCTGCTTTCGTTTGCGCCCTTCTGGCCTCCTAGAAGGCGGCACTGGCATCGGCCGTCGGTCGGCAAAGGGCACGGAAGTGAACCCCTATCGACTGTGCGGTTTGGTCAATGCACCGTGAACGAAACGAACTCAAAACGCCAACCTCGCGGTTAAGTCCCGGTTTCCACCGCCTGGTCAGGCTGCTTCTCGCCGGTGGAGCCTTGCTGCGCATAACCAGGTAATGGAAGAACAGTCGATGCGTGTCCGGCGTTGCGTTGGATCTTGGGGGAGCAGACAAATCATGACAGGAATTCCCGATCTCGCGGCCATAAAGGCGATGGATGCCGCGGATCCGCTGCGCGCAATGCGCGACCGCTTTGTGTTGCCGCAAGGAGTGATCTATCTCGACGGCAATTCGCTAGGAGCTGCTTCACGTGCCGCTTTCGATGAACTGCACAAGGCCGCGACCGAAGAATGGTCGCATGATCTCATCCGCGCATGGAACACGGCCGGCTGGTTCAACATGCCGCTTGAACTTGGCGACCAGCTCGGGCGCCTGATCGGTGCCGCGGCCGGCCAGACAGTGGTCTGCGACACGACATCGGTCAACATCTACAAGCTGCTGCACGCCGCCATGGCAATGCGACCGGAGCGGCAGGTCATCGTCGCCGAGGGCGATAGTTTTCCGACGGACCTCTACATAGCTGAGGGTGTGGTTTCGACGCGAAAAGATACGCTGCTGCGCCTCTCGGGGGTCGACGCGCCGACCGTCGAAGAGCTGATCGACGAACGCACCGCCGTGGTGCTGGTCAACCACGTCAACTACAAGTCGGGCGAACTGCGCGACATGCCGGCGCTGACGCGCAGGGCTCAGGAAGCCGGGGCGATGATCGTCTGGGATCTCTGCCACACCGCCGGCGCGATGCCAGTCGAGCTCGACAAGGCAAACGCCGATTTTGCCGTTGGCTGCACCTACAAATATCTGAATGGCGGCCCGGGCGCGCCTGCCTTCATCTATGCGGCTGAGCGGCATCTTTCCGACATCCAGCAGCCGCTCACCGGCTGGTGGGGCCATGCACGGCCCTTCGCCTTCGAGCCAGGCTATGCGGCCGGCACCGGCATCCGCCGGTTTCTGTGCGGCACGCAGCCGGTCCTGTCGATGCGCACGCTGAAGGGCGCGCTCGACATCTGGAACGATGTCGACATGACGGCGGTGCGCAAGAAGAGCATCGCGCTGGCGGATCTGTTCATCGAGCTTGTCGAGGCAAAGTGCGGCACTTACGGGCTCACGCTCGAAAGCACGCGCGATGGGGAAAAACGCGGCAGCCAGATCTCATTCATGCATGAGCATGGCTACCAGGTCATGCGCGCGCTGATCGAACGTGGCGTGATCGGCGATTTTCGCGCGCCATCGACCATGCGCTTCGGCTTCACCCCGCTCTATGTCGGCTATGCCGATGTCTGGCAGGCCGTCAAATTGCTTGAGGACATCCTGCGCACCGGTGCGTGGAAGGATGCGCGCTTCGCCATCAAAGCAGCTGTCACTTGAGATTGATGCGAGAGCTGGAATCGTGAGGCTGGCGACGACGCGCCGCGCGATGCTCACGGCTACGTTGCAAGGCCATATTGCCAGGGAGGCGCAGGGTGTTCGAACGTCACATTGCCGATTGGGACAACGCTTATGCCAACGGCGCCAACATAGCCGGCAGCGATCGCTGGCCGGCAGCCTGGATCGAGCCCGCGCGGGTTTTCCGCGACGTGCTTTCGACCGAGGGCAGGGCGCGGCTCGACATGGCCTATGGCGACAACCCACGCAACCGGCTCGATCTTTTCCTGCCGGCCATCAAGCCCAAGGGACTCGTGGTGTTCGTTCATGGCGGCTACTGGATGGCATTCGACAAGAATTTCTGGTCGCATCTTGCCGCTGGCCCTGTTGATCGCGGCTATGCGGTGGCGATGCCGTCCTACACGCTCTGTCCGCAGATACGCATTGGCGGCATCGTCAAGGAAGTCGGCGCGGCGATCGGCAAGGCGGCGGCGATGGTCCCAGGGCCGCTGATGCTGACCGGACACTCGGCCGGCGGCCATCTTGTTAGCCGGATGGTTACGGCGACGACGCCGCTGGCGCCCGAAGTGGTCCGGCGCGTTCGTCACGTGGTGTCGATCTCGGGGGTGCATGATTTGCGCCCGATCATGCGCACCGGCATGAACGAGACGATCGCGATCGATGAGGCCGAGGCGCAGGCCGAAAGCCCGGTGCTGCTGCGCCCGATGGACAAGGCCCGCCTGACCTGCTGGGCCGGCGGCGGCGAGCGCGCCGAATTCCTGCGTCAGAGCGCGTTGCTGGCCAACATCTGGATCGGCCTGGGTACCGCGACCAGCTCGGTGGTCGAACCTGACCGGCATCATTTCAACATCATCGACGGTTTGGCCGATCCAGACCATCCGCTGACCCGGACCTTGATTTCGGAGTGAGGCAGGTTCAGCGTAGCATCAGCACGTCGCAGGGGGAGCCCGCCGCCGCGGCAGGAGCGAACGGCGCGCGAACGATCAGCCCGTCGGCATCGGCCAGCATTTTCAGCATCGAGGAGTCCTGGATGCCGAACGGCGTCGCCACGAGCGCGCCGGCGTTGGTGCTGACAACAGCCCGCACATAATCCTGCCTGAGATCATTGGCCGGCATGGCGGTACCGAGCCGCGCCCGACGCATATCCTGCTGAAAGGCGCGGCCGCCGAGCTGCGCCAGCAACGGCTTCAGGAAGAGCTGGGTGCAGACCAGGCTTGCCACCGGATTGCCGGGCAGGCCGATGCAGCGGATGTCGCCCAGCCGCCCGAACATCAGCGGCTTGCCGGGCCGCATGGCGATCTTCCAGAAATCGAGAGCCATGCCTTCCCCGGTCAGCACGTCATGAACGAGGTCGTGGTCTCCGACCGAGGCACCACCCAGCGTGACGATGACGTTCGCGCCCGCCTTCACCGCCTTTGTCACCAGCGCAGCGATCGCCTCCTTGCGGTCCGGCGCAATGCCGAGATCGAGCGCGCGCGCGCCGACCGACTGTGCGGCGGCGGCGACGCCATAGGCGTTTGACGAGATGATCTGGTCGGGGCCAAGCTCACTGCCCGGCGGCAGCAATTCGTCGCCGGTGGCGATGATGGCGACCAGCGGCCGCTTGACCACGCCGACCTTGGGGTGGTTGGCCGATGCCGCCAGCGACAAGGCCGCCGGATCGAGCAGGCGGCCCTCGCCCAGCAGGACGTCGTCCTTGGCGAAATCGAGCCCGAGGCGGCGGATGTTGCGCCCCTGCACCGTCGGCTCCGTCACTTCGACGCTGCCGCCGCCGTGGTCGCGGACGTTCTCCTGGATGACGATGGTGTCGGCGCCTTCGGGAAGCGGCGCGCCGGTAAAGATGCGTACGGCTTGCCCTTGCTGCACCACCCCGGCAAAGCCGCGTCCGGCTGGCGCCATGCCGACCACCGAAAGCTTTGCTGGTATGGACGCGATATCGGCGGCCCGCACGGCATAGCCGTCCATGGCGGAGGCATTGAACGGCGGCTGGGTGCGGAGCGCCACGACCGGCTCCGCCAACACGCGGTCTGCGGCATCCAGCAGTGCGACGCGTTCACCCGGCAGCGCTGCTGCGCCATCCAGCAGGCGCTCGAGCGCCTCGGCAACGGGGACCAGCGCCATTATCGGCCGGCCCCGGTGGTCCGATCTCCGGTGACCTTATAGTCGCCGGATTTGCCGCCGGTCTTTTCAACCAGCCTGATGCCGGAGATGACCATGGCGCGGTCGACCGCCTTGGCCATGTCGTAGATGGTCAGGCAAGCGACCGAGACGGCACTCAGAGCCTCCATCTCAACGCCGGTCTTGCCGGTGACGCGGGTCAATGCTGTCACCTTCAGGCCGGGCAGCGCGGCGTCCGCCTCGATATCGACAGATATCCTGGTCAGCAGCAGCGGATGGCAAAGCGGGATCAGTTCATGCGTCTTCTTGGCCGCCATGATGCCGGCAATGCGCGCGGTGCCCAGCACGTCGCCCTTCTTGGCGTCGCCGGCGAGGATCATGTCCAGCGTCTCGGGCCGCATCGCGACAAAACCTTCTGCGACTGCCGTGCGCACCGTCTCAGCCTTGTCGCCGACATCGACCATGTTGGCTTCGCCCTGCGCGCCAAGATGGGTGAGGGCGGCCGCCATCCTCAAACGGCCTCTGCCGGCGCCTTGCCCGTCAACAGCAGGCGCGTTGCCGCGGCCACGTCCTGCTGGCGCATCAGGCTCTCGCCGACCAGGAAAGTCGCAATGCCGCTCTGCTCCAGCCGGCGGCAATCGTCGTGCGAAAAGATACCGCTCTCGCTGACCAGATGGCGGTCGGCCGGCACCATCGCTACCAGCCGCTCCGAGGTCTGTAGGCTGGTTTCGAAGGTCCGGAGATTGCGGTTGTTGATTCCGATCAGCCGCGACGACAGCTGCAGCGCGCGTTCCATCTCAGCCTCGTCATGCACTTCGACCAGCGCGTCCATGCCGAGCCCGAACGCTGTCGCTTCGAGTTCTCTTGCCAACGCGTCGTCGACGCTGGCCATGATGATCAGGATGGCATCGGCGCCCCATGCCCTGGCCTCGTAGACCTGATAGGGGTCGAACAGGAAATCCTTGCGCAATGCAGGCAGCTCGACGGCAGCGCGCGCAGTGGTGAGGAATTCGGGCGCGCCTTGGAAGGAGGGTGCGTCGGTCAGCACCGAAAGGCAGACGGCACCGCCCTTCGCATAGGCACTGGCCAGCGTCGGCGGATCGAAATCGGCGCGGATCAGGCCTTTGGATGGGCTAGCCTTCTTGATTTCGGCAATCAGCGCGAACCTGCCGGATTTGCGCTTTGCTTCAAGGGCGGAAAGAAAGCCGCGCGGCGCGTCGGCATCAGTCGCCCGTGCCTTGATCTCGGCGAGCGGCACGCGCGCCTTGGCCGCCGTGATCTCGTCGCGCTTGTAAGCCTCGATCTTGCGCAGGATGTCGGACATGGTTTTAACCGTTCGAAATCTCGATCAGCCTATCGAGCACTTTCAGCGCGCGGCCGCTGTCGATGGCCTGCGCCGCCGTTACCATGCCGTCGGCAAGCGTCGTCGCTTTGCCGGCCACCACCAGCCCGGCGCCGGCATTCATCAGCACCGTATCGCGAAAGGCGCCGGCGGCGCCGCCCAGCATGTCGCGCAGTGCCTGGGCGTTGTGGGCGGCGTCGCCGCCGCGCAACTCGTCCTTGGTGTGACGCGTCAGCCCGACTGCTTCCGGGGTCAGCGTAAAGCTGCGGATCTCGCCGCCGGCCAGTTCGGCGACAAGTGTCTCGCCGGTGGTGGTGATCTCGTCATAGCCGTCGCCATGGACGATCCAGGCATGGTCGGCACCAAGTTCCTTCAACGTTTCTGCCACGGGCATGATCCATTCGGGCAGGAACACGCCGACCATCTGCCGTCTGACACTCGCCGGATTGGAAAGCGGGCCCAGCAGGTTGAAGATGGTGCGGGTTCCGAGCTCGACCCGGGTCGGGCCGACATGCTTCATCGCCGGGTGATGCGCCGGCGCGAACATGAAGCCGACGCCGGCCTCGTGGATGCAGCGGCCGATCGTCTCCGGAGGGATGTCGATCTTGACGCCCAATGCGATCAGCACATCGGCGGCGCCGGTCAGCGAGGACAGTCCGCGATTGCCGTGCTTGGCGACGGGCACGCCGCTGCCGGCGATGACGAAAGCGGATGCGGTCGAAATGTTGACGCTGTGCGAATTGTCGCCGCCGGTGCCGACAATGTCGATGGCGCCCTCGGGGGCTTCGACACGTAGCATCTTGGCGCGCATGGTGGCGACGGCGCCGGCGATCTCGCTGACGGTCTCACCGCGCACGCGCAATGCCATCAAGAAGCCGCCGATCTGGCCGGGGGTAGCATCGCCCGACATGATAATGTCGAAGGCCTCGCGCGCCTCCTCGAAAGAAAGAGCGCTGCCGGCGGCGACCTTGGCGATGTGGATCTTCAGCGCGCTCATCTGGCCAGGGCTTGGGTTACGGCCGTCTGATCGATGCGGACGTCATATTGCGTCTGCAACTGCGCCACCAACTGGTCGAGCAGGTCGTCGGACATGCCGGAGGTGAAGGACTTCTGTGCGTCCTCGGGTACTGAGCTGGCATCGGCCCCGGCAGGCTCGAACACCTCGGCAACCTTGAACAGGATCTGTCCGTCGCCCGTAGGTGAGGGGATCAGCCCGGTGCCGCCTTCGCCGACGCCGAACATCGCGGCGGCCCCTTCCTTGCCGAAATCGACGTCGTCAGCATCGCGCTTGACGCCGCGCTTGGTCTGCTTTTCGAGCTTGAGCTCACCGGCGATCACCTCGAGCGTGGCGCCAGCCTTGAGACGCTTCTCGAGATCCTGTGCTTTTGCGGTGAGCCGTTTGGTGGTCTCCGCCGCGGTCCAGTCGGCCACGACTTTCTGGCGGACTTCGTCCAATGTGCGGTCGCGGGCAGGCGTGATCGCGCTCACGTCGTAGAAGACGAAGCCGTTATCGGCGGTGGTGAGGCCTTCATTGTCGGTTCCGGGTTCGGATTCGAACACCGCCTTGATGAGTGCCGGCGATTCCGGCAGGTCTTTGACGATGCTTCCATCCGGCCGTTGGCCGGTGCGATCGATGGCATCGATGGTGACGACCTTCAGCTTCAATTTGGCGGCTGCCTCGGCGAGCGAACTGCCCGAGGCGCGCGTATCCTCGTAATTGTCGTGCACGTCCAGCAAGATGCGGCTTGCCTCGCCCAGTGCCAGGTCCTTGCGGATCTGCTCGGATACTTCGGCCAGCGGCTTCACCACTTCCGGCTTGATCTCGGTGACGCGCAGCAGAACGGGACCAAATGCGCCTTGTACGACCGGGCTGACCTCATTGACGTTGAGCTTGAAGGCAGCGTCGGCGACCGCCTTGTCGGCGATCTTGTCCTTGGCCAGCGTGCCGAGCAGCGTGTCGGCCGGCGTCTTGCCTTCGGCAGTGACGATCTTGTCGAAGGTCGCGCCGGTCCTGAGCGAATCGAGCGCCGCCTTTGCGGCATCAGGTGTCTTGAACACAAGCTGCTCGATGGTGCGCATCTCCGGCGTGGTGTAGCGCGCCTTGTTCTTATTGTAGTCGTCGCTGACCTGTTGGTCGGTCACCGCGCTCAAATCCATGATGTCTTCCGGTTCGAGCCTGACATAGGAGAACTTACGGTATTCGGGCGCGGCGTAGGTTTTCTTGTTTTCCTCGAAATAGGCCGAAAGCGCGCTGTCGGACGGCGCTTCTATCGGCTCGACAAGCGATTTCGGCAAGGTCAGGTAGTCGATGGTGCGATCTTCGCCGCGATAGAGCGCGACCGCCTTGAAGAATGTATCCGGGGCCTTGAGGCCGTCCGAAACCGCCTCGACGATCTGCTGGCGGACCGCGACCTGGGCGCGGTTCTTCAAATAGTCTTCCGGCCGCATGCCGATCTGCCGAAGCAGGTACTCGAAGGTTCTCCTGTCGAAGCTTCCGGCAGGCCCTTTGAACGCCGGGTCTTCACGCGTCAGTTCGGCGAGCCGGTCCTTTGACAGGCCGAGTCCGAGCTTGCGGGCCTGCTCGTCGAGGACAGCGCCCGACACGAGTTGCGCCAGCACCTGGTTGTCGATGCCGAGCGCCGTCGCTTGCTCACGGCTGATGCGCTGGCCGAATTGCTGCGACATGACGCTGAGCTGGCGATCGTAGGCGAGGCGGTATTCGTTGATCGAGACCTTGGTGCCTCCGGCCGTGATCACGGCATCATGGCCGGCAAGACCGCCCATCAGGCGGCCCGAGATGCCCCAGACGGCGAAGCTCAACACCAACAATGACAGCAGCAGTTTAGCGACCCAGGTCCCCGCCGCGCTTCTCAACATACCAAGCATGAGTACTTCCGATTTTTGTGCATTTCGCATGCGCCGAGTCTGAAACAAGCGCAATAGCGCCCTTCCTGCCCACTGTCGATTGCTTTGTGGCCTGATTTTGATAGTGAGGGCCAGCTGGAAATTGCCCGGAGAAACAAATCCCATGACGCCTGGAATCCGCCCGCTCGTCGCCGGCAACTGGAAAATGAACGGCACTAGCGCCTCGCTCAACGAGCTCAGGATGATCGGCAACGGCTTCATGAGTGGGCTCGACGCCGAGACCGAAGCGGTGGTCTGCGTGCCGGCGACCTTGCTTGCGCACGCCGCCGAGATTCTGTCGCGCACGCCGGTGCGGGCCGGCGGAGAGGATTGCCACACGGAGGAAAGCGGCGCCTATACCGGCTGCATTTCGGCCGAGATGCTGAAGGATGCAGGTGCCAGCCATGTCATCGTCGGCCATTCCGAATGCCGCGCCGATCGCAAGGAGGACGATGCCTTGGTCCAGGCCAAGGCCTCCGCCGCATGGCGCGCCGGGCTGGTGGCCATCATCTGCATTGGTGAGACAAGAGCCGAACGAGAAGCAGGAGCCACGCTCGACGTGCTGTCGCGCCAGGTCGCTGGCTCGGTCCCGCCAAACGCCACGGGTTCCAACACCGTCATTGCCTATGAGCCAATATGGGCGATTGGGACCGGCTTGACCCCGACCGCCGCCGACGTCGCCGAGGCACATGCGCATATCCGCGAAGAACTGGCACGGAAGCTCGGCAATACGGCGGCCAAGATGCGCATTCTCTACGGCGGCTCGGTCAAGCCGTCCAACGCCGTCGAGTTGCTCGGCGTCAGGAATGTCGATGGCGCGCTGGTCGGCGGCGCCAGCCTAAAGGCGGCGGACTTCCTCGGCATCGCGGAAGCCTATCGAAATATTGCTTGATACAAGGGCTGCTTGCTGCATTTGAGCGGACGGCCGGCGCCGAAATCGTTGCAAAGGACGCATTGCTTCCCATATTCCGGCCACGGGCTTGGAAATGCCGTCAAAGCATTGTATTGAGCCGCCTCCAAATCAGCGGCCGCACAAGGCCTTGCCAGGGTAAATTATGGAAACCGTACTGATCGTCGTCCACCTCATGGTCGTGCTCGCGCTTGTCGGCGTGGTGCTGCTGCAGCGCTCCGAAGGCGGCGGCCTCGGCATCGGCGGCGGATCGGGCTTCATGACCGCGCGTGGCGCCGCCAATGCGCTGACGCGGGCGACGGCGATCCTGGCTGCCGCTTTCTTCGTCACTTCGCTGACACTGTCGATCGTTGCGCGCTATGGCGAGAAGCCGATCGACATTCTCGATCGCGTGCCGGCGACCTCGGACGGAGCAGGCAAGGGCGTACTCAACCAATTGCCTGGAACCACGACGCCGACGCCGCCTTCGGGCACCACGGCGCCGACCCCGCCGTCCGGCAATGGCGCGGCAACGACGCCGCCGGCAACCGCTCCGGCGACGCCGCCAGCGACAAACGGCGCCACCGCGCCGGCCACGCCGCAGGTCCCCAACCAGTAATAGGGCAACTTATGCCGCGATCTGTTGTCGTTTGAACACAGTCGCGGCAAATGCCGCACGATCACGAAGATTCGACTGCGCCTCACGCTTGAGGCGCTTCCGGCTAATCGATTATACGTTGCACGCGGCATTCTCGGCGTCCTTGGGGGGCGCCGGGCGACGCCGTGGGCAACAAGCATTGAACGATCGGATCTTCCCCATGCAGCTTCGCAGCTTCATTTTTGCCGGCCTTTGTGCCGTGCTCAGCCTAGGTGCGCCCGCTTACGCGGCCATGCCGGCGGCAAACTCGGCCCACAAAGCCGCAACAACAACCGACGTCGTCAAGGTCGCTGCCAAAAGCGATGCAGCGCAATTGAAGCTTCTCAAGAAGAAGAAAGATCCGACGCCGGACGACCTTGCGCAGATCCGCAAGATCGAAGCCAAGATCGCAGCCGACAAGGAAGCCGCTCGCGCCAAGGCACTCGAAGCCAGGAAGCTGGCGATGCGCGAGGCGGCGAAAGCCAAAGCCGATGCGGAACGGCAGGCGTTCCTTGCCAAGAAGAGCCAGCCGCTCGCAACGGCCAAGGTGGCTGACGCCACGCCGGCCAAGAAGAAGACCGTCAACATCATCGAACCGATTACGCCCATTGCGCCGATCCAGTCGGCCGAGCCGATCCCGGCCGAGGCCATGAACGTTGCGCTGACCGGCAACAATGGCGAGTTGCGCAGCGAACCGGTCGGGCAGAAGCCGCAGAGCGTCGGGCTGTTCGCGGGACTGTTCGGCGGCACATCCTCTTCGTCGATGTCGCTGCTTCCGGAAACACGCGCGCTCGACGCCGCGCTCGAAAGGAAGCAGGCCAAGCGGCAGTTCAAGGTCAAGCCGGAATTCGTGCCGCAGGAGGTCGAATTCACCGGCTACAACGCCGGCACCATCGTCATCGATACCAGCGCCCGTCGTCTCTACCTCGTCGAATCATCGTCAACCGCCCGCCGTTATGCCATCGCGGTCGGCCGGGAAGGCCTGCAGTTCAAGGGTACGGTTGCCGTCGGCGACAAGCAGGAATGGCCGCGCTGGATTCCGACGCTGGATATGCAAAAGCGCGAACCCAAGCACTATGGCCAGTACAAGGACGGCATGCCCGGCGGCGGCGACAATCCGCTCGGTGCGCGCGCCATTTATCTCTACGACGGCAAGAAGGATACCCACCTGCGCATTCACGGCACCATCGCGCCGCAGTCGATCGGAACCAGCGCCTCCAATGGCTGCTTCCGCATGATCAACGAGCACGTCATGGACCTTTACCGCCGGGTGAAAGTAGGCACCAAAGTCGTCATCATCTGACGCTTTGACAGATCGTGCCAAAAGGGCCGGCCTCGCCGGCCCTTTTGTTTTGATACGCCAACGACCAGAGCGCCTTCTTGGGAAAAAGCCTTCGCGGCGGTTTTTTCTCTGGCGGAATCAATTCGGCCGCGTTAAGCGATGACTCCCATGGCGCGATATGTATTCATCACAGGCGGCGTGGTTTCCTCACTTGGAAAAGGCATTGCTGCAGCGGCCCTTGGGGCTCTCTTGCAGGCGCGGGGCTATCGCGCACGCATCAAAAAGCTCGATCCCTATCTCAATGTCGATCCCGGCACGATGTCGCCCTATCAGCACGGCGAAGTCTTCGTGACCGATGACGGGGCCGAGACCGATCTCGATCTTGGCCATTATGAGCGCTTCACCGGCCGCTCGGCCAACCAGCAAGACAACATCACCACCGGCCGGATCTATAAGAACATCATCGAGCGCGAGCGGCGCGGCGACTATCTCGGCGCTACCGTGCAGGTCATTCCGCACGTCACCGACGAGATCAAGAATTTCGTCCTCAACGGCAATGACGACTACGATTTCGTGCTGTGCGAGATCGGCGGCACCGTCGGCGACATCGAAGCGATGCCGTTCCTGGAGGCGATCCGCCAGCTCGGCAACGACCTGCCGCGCAACAACGCCGTCTACGTCCACCTGACCTTGATGCCTTACATTCCGACGGCAGGCGAACTGAAGACCAAGCCGACGCAGCATTCGGTCAAGGAGTTGCGCGGCATCGGCATTGCACCCGACATACTGCTGGTCCGCGCCGACCGGCCGATCCCCAAGGAAGAGCGCAGAAAGCTGTCGCTGTTCTGCAATGTCCGCGAAAGCGCCGTCATCCAGGCGCTCGACGTCCCGCATATCTACGACGTGCCGATGGCCTATCACAATGAAGGGCTGGATTCGGAAGTGCTGGCCGCCTTCGGCATCGATCCGGCGCCGAAGCCCCGCATGGAACGGTGGCAAGCGGTGTCCAACCGCATCCACAATCCGGAAGGCGAAGTGACCATTGCCGTCGTCGGCAAATATACCGGCCTCAAGGACGCCTACAAATCGCTGATCGAGGCGCTGTCGCATGGCGGCCTCGCCAACCGGGTCAAGGTCAAGCTCGACTGGATCGAAAGCGAGATATTCGAGAAGGAAGACCCGGCGCCGTGGCTGGAGAAGGTCCATGGCATTCTCGTCCCCGGCGGTTTTGGCGAGCGCGGCTCTGAGGGCAAGATCCTGGCGGCGAAGTTCGCGCGCGAACGCAAGGTGCCGTATTTCGGCATCTGCTTCGGCATGCAGATGGCCTGCATCGAGGCGGCGCGTTCGCTGGCCGGCGTCGAGCGCGCATCATCGACCGAGTTCGGTCCAACCGAGGAGCCGGTCGTCGGCTTGATGACCGAATGGCTGAAGGGCAACATGCTGGAAAAGCGCAGGGAAACCGGCGACCTTGGTGGTACCATGCGGCTCGGTGCCTACCAGGCCGACCTCGCCAAGGGATCGAAGATCGCCGAGATCTATGGCGATACCCAGATTTCCGAACGCCATCGCCACCGCTACGAGGTCAATGTCGACTACAAGGAGCGGCTCGAGGATTGCGGCCTGGTGTTTGCCGGCATGTCGCCGGACGGCGTGCTACCGGAAACGGTCGAATATCCCGGCCACCCCTGGTTCATCGGCGTGCAGTACCATCCCGAGTTGAAAAGCCGGCCGCTCGATCCGCACCCGCTGTTTGCCAGCTTCATCGAGGCGGCGGTAGAGCAGTCGCGGCTGGTCTAGACTAACCGCCCATGCAAACTTACGTCGCGCTGCTCTACAGCATTGTCCTGGGCGAGGGGCGGCGGGTCGTCATGTCCGATCTGAAGGCGATGGCCGAAGGCCTGGGTCTGAATAAGCCGCGCACGCTGGTAGCGACCGGCAATCTGGTCTTCGAGGCGCAAGAAACAGAACTTGCGGCGTTGGAGCAGCGGCTGGAGGCGGCGTTCGCAAAGATTTTCGGCCGCCACGTCGACATCATCGTGCGCCGCGCCGACGGCTGGCTAAGGCTGGCGGCCGGCAATCCGTTCCCAGCTGAATCGGCCGAGGCCGCGGACCAGGTGGCGGTGCGCGTGATGCGAGCGCCCGTTCCCGCCGAGACCGCCGCGGCGCTTGAGGCATATGCCGGCAAGGACGAGAAGCTGCGGATTGTCGGCGGCGACATCTGGATCGTCTTTTCCCGCGAGATGCCGAGTTCGCGGCTGCTTGCGGCGGTGAGCCACAAACGCCTCGGCATTGGCACGTCGCGCAACTGGAACACCGTGCGCCGCCTGGCCGAAATGATCGCAGAATGAACGGGGCGGCTCGCGCCGCCCGAGTCTGTTCAGGCCTTGGCTATCCTGGCTCCGGCACCGAGTGCCATCGTGCGCAGCACGTAGTAGATGACGCCGGCAATTGCCACGCCGAAGAACCAGCCATAGACGCCCCACCATGACGGCAGCAGGCTGGTGAAGTTGGGCAGGATCGAGGAGAAGACCGCGCCGATACCGGCGGCGATGAAGGCATTGACATGCCAGCCGCCCTGAAAGCGGAATTCGCCATTCTCCCTGTAGAGTGCCTCGACGTCGACCTCGCCCTTCCGGATCAGGTAATAGTCGACCATCATCACGCCGAAGATAGGCCCCATCGTCGCGCCAATGATGTTGACGAAGGAGGCGGCACTGCCTTCCCAGGGCGCGAATGGATAGAGCACCAGCGCGATCAGCGCCGCGATGTAGCCGCCCTTCTTGAAGTCGATCTGGCGTGGAAAGACATTGGAGAAGTCGAAGGCCGGCGACACGAAGTTCGCCACCACATTGATGCCGAGCGTCGCCACCGCAAAGGTCAGGGCTGCGAGCGCCGCCAGGAACCAGCTGTCGAATTTCGCCGAAATCTGGTCGGGATGCAGCAGCACCTCGCCATAGACGTCGAAGGCGGCGATCGTGGTGACGCCGGCGACCAGCGAGAACAGGATAAGATTGACCGGCAGGCCCCAGATGTTGCCCTTGCGCAGCGATGCCTTGTCCGGGGCGTAGCGCGCGAAATCGCAGAAGTTGAGATAGAGCGCGGAGAAATAGGTCACCCAGATCGCGGCCACCGCAAACAGCGAGGTCCAGGAGCCCGGCGTGCCCGGCACGCCCGCGTCCTTTGTCTTTTCCAGCAGCGCATCCATCGGGATGTCGCTGGTGAAAGCGAAGGTGCCTGCCTTGATGCAAAGATAGATCGCCAGGATCAGCATCATCACCCACACCGCCGGTCCGGCCCAGTCCTGGAAGCGGCGCACCGTTTCCATGCCCCTCTGGATGATCAGGAGCTGCAGCGCCCAGATGACGGCGAAGCAGATCACCTCGAGCCCGGAGTGGCCGAGGAAATGGGTGCTCTGGTTGAAGTCGGCGAACCATTGCGAGCGGATCAGCAGGGCTACGATCGCCCCGGAGGCCGCCGCCGTCTGCGCGCCGTACCAGAAGCAGGCGACGACGGCGCGCACCAGCGCCGGTATGTTGGCGCCCCAGATGCCGAAGGAGGCACGCGCCAGGACAGGGTAGGGCACCCCGGTCTTCACGCCGGCATAGCCGACCATGTTCATTAACGCATAGATGATCAGCGAGCCGATACCGATGGCGATGATGAAGTTGACGAAGCCGCCGCAGAACAGGAACAGGCTGGCAGCGAGATAGTAGCCCCACAGGCTGTGGACGTCCGACGTCCAGACGTTGAAGATCGAGAACGGTCCCCAGTTTCGAACCTTCGCCGGTGCGAGATCCTCATTGTACAGGTCCGGTCATGCGCCTTGTATGGTCATTGCTATGTCCTCCCCTTGTTACCGCACGCGCCTCCACGCATGGCACGCAGGTTAAGCCTGACGCAGGGGAACCGGCAAGCAGACGATTTGCCGGCTTTGGACTTAAAGACATTCAATGAAAAAGGCGCTTATCGGCGTGGCGTCGTTGAGCTTCTAGCGCCGACGATTCGTGGGGTGACACCGATCGCTCGACCTAAGCTCGCGAGTCCACCTTGTGCGTGATCAGGGCGGCAAGCTTTTTGGGCGCTTGTGCGCGATAACTCTCATCGAGCCATGACTTCAGTTGTCCGATCGGTGGCAGTTCGTCCGGTGCTGGTTCGAACGTCACCCATCCGCTCTTGCCAAGGCCATACTCTGTCGGCGACGCATAGTGGAGCTTTCTCGCCTCGTCGCCGCTGTAGGGGAGTTTGAGGGAGATGCTGAACGGTTCGCCTTCAAGGCTCAAATAAGCAAAGGTCTTTCCTTTCACCGCGAGATCGTCGTGACCAGGCCACGGAGTCTTTGTCTCGGCGCCCGGATAGGTGAGGCCGAAGGCGCGCAGTTCCTTGAGAACGGCATCGGTCGAAGCGCGCGATTTCCTACTCATCAACTCTCCTCCATCGCTGTCAGCGGTTTACGGTCCGGCTTCGAGAAAAGCCCGGGCAAAACCGGGCTGCACGGCTTCTATCGTTCCATCGGGCAACTTCAAAAGCCGGTCGATTGCGATGCCGTAGAGCCGCAATCGGCCCTCGAGCAGCCGCGCTGCTTCGTCGATATTACCCTGTTCGGCCTGTAGCAGGGCGCGGTGCATCACGTCCCGAAAGGTCAGCCGGAGTTGCAGGAACATCTCGGCAAAAGCTTGCGGGTCGGGCACGTCGAGAATGCCTTCCTCGCTTCCCTTCCTGAGCAGATTTGTGATTATCGGCTCGGCCAGTTCCCTGGCCGCCTGGTCGACCCGATGGAAGAGGGCAAGGTTCTCGGGCCGGAACACGACGAAGAACGTTTTTCGCAATTGCGGGGCAAGCTCGACGTTCAGCCGTCGCGAGCCGGCAAAGAGTGCATTGAGCCGGCCAATCCCATCGAGTGACGGATCGTCGAGGAGGGGTTGCAGCTCGGCAAGGCTGTCACGTGCGAGACGTCTGGCGAGCGCCTCCAGCAGGGCCTCCTTCGACGCGAAATAGTGATAGAACGCACCCTTCGACAAGCCGGCCTCGCGGATGATGTCGTTCACCGTCGTGTTGTCGTAGCCATGCTCGAAGAAAAGCCGCTGGGCACAGTCGAGGAGCTCGGTGGATCGTATCTCCGGGGGCTTTATCACTCGGGGCAAAATCGACCTCACAAAGTACAGGGGGCAAGAGGAGCACGAACCGTTTCTTTATGCAACTTTTATAGACCGACGGTCGGTCTAATGCTATGTCTGCCACCGCTCCGACGTTCGCATTCGATGGTGGAAGGAGAGCTTCTTGCGACGGATACGCTGGACTGTCGGCATCGTTCTTGTCGCGGCGACTGCTGCTTTCGGCGCTTGGTATGTGTGGCAGCCGGCCAAGGTTTCGATCGTGACGCCACAACGCGGCGACGCGGCGGAGATCGTTTACGCGAGTGGCTCAGTCGAGCCGCGAACCTGGGCCAAGGTGACTCCCGTTGTCCGCGAGAGGATCGTCGAGCAGTGTAATTGCGAGGGGTCGAGGGTTGCACAAGGCGATGTGCTCGCCAAGCTCGACGACAGCGAGGCCCGGGCCGTGCTTGGCGAGATCGAAGCGCGTCAAGCACTTGCCCAGGAAGAGCTCCGGAGGCTGACCGTGCTTGCCGAAAGGCGTGCGGCAAGCCAGCAGGCGCTCGATCGCGCGCAAAGCGAGCTTGGCCAGATCGAAGCGCTGGTTGCCGGACAGAAAGCGCGGCTCGACACCTACGTCTTACGAGCGCCGAGCGCCGGTATCGTGCTCAGGCAGGACGGCGAGGTCGGTGAGATCGCCGAACTCGGCGCCGTGTTGTTCTGGGTCGGCGAGCCGAAGCCGCTCCTGGTGGTCGCCGAGGTCAACGAGGAGGACATTCCACGGGTCGAGATCGGCCAGCGCGCGCTGCTTAAATCCGATGCGTTCCCTCGGCAGAATCTGGAAGCGGTGGTCGACAGCATCACGCCCAAGGGCGATCCGGTGACGAAGACCTATCGCGTCCGCTTCCGCCTGCCGGACAATACGCCGCTTCGTATAGGCATGTCGACCGACGTGAACATCGTCATCCGCGTTTCGAAAAATGCGCTGTTGATCCCGTCGGTTGCGGTGGATGGGAACAAGGTGTTCGTAGTCGAAGGCGACAAGGCCTGGCGGCGTGAAATCCGAACGGGCATTCGCGGCACCAATGGCGTCGAAGTTATCTCTAGTGTCGATGAGAAGGCTCGCGTCATCTCGCCCTATCCCGCTGACCTCGGCGACGGTGCGCGCGTGAACATCGCCGCCGCGCAGGAGAGATAGGCAACGATGGCGCTGATCGTCGACATTGCCGTAACGCATATCGCCGGCCGCGGCCGCCAGACGCTGGTCGCCATAGTCGGCGTCGCGGTGGGTGTCGGCTTCTCAATTGCGATGGCGGCGCTGATGCAGGGCGGGCAGGACGATTTCGTCAGGCAGCTCGTCGACACGATGCCGCATGTCGACATCACCGACGAGCAGCGCACCGCCCGCCGGCAGCCGGCCGAGGACTACTTCGAGACCGCCGCCATCTCGGGGCTCCGGCCACGCGACGATCGGCGCGGCATCATCAACCCGACCGCCGCGACCTCCTGGCTGGAGAGCTGGATTCCCGGCCGGTTCGCAGCAAGCCTAAAGACGCAGGGCGTGATCCGCTATTCCAGCCGCGAAGTGGGCGCAGCTATCATCGGGGTCGATCCGCAGCGCGAGACCGGCGTTTCACCGATCGTCGGAGAGTTCGTCGAAGGCAGCTTTTCGGCACTTGCCGCGGGCGGCAACAACGTGCTCATCGGCGACACGATGGCGAACCGGCTCGGCGCCGGGTTCGGCGACACGATAACGGCGGTTTCCTCCGAAGGGCTGACGCGCAATTTCAAGATCGCCGGACTTTTCCACACCGGCACTACCGCGCGCGACGAAGGCGAAGCTTATGTGCTTTTGAAGAACGCGCAAATCCTCTCCGCGCGTCCGAATGCCATCAACGAGATCCGCATCAAGCTCGACGACCCCAACCGCGCTGCGGCGGTGGCGCATCGAGCCGAGGCCGAACTGGGCTACAAGGCCGTGGCGTGGCAGGAGGCGAATGAATCGATCCTTGAAGCGCTCGTCGTGCGCAACGTCATCATGTACACCGTCGTCGGCGCGATCATGCTGGTTGCTGGCTTCGGCATCTACAACATCATCTCCACCATCACGCACGAGAAGGCGCGCGACATCGCCATCATGAAGTCGCTTGGCTTCCCGGAGTCCGACATGCGCCGGCTCTTTTTGCTGGAAGGCGTGGCGATCGGCGCTGCCGGCTCTGTGCTCGGCGGGGTGCTTGGCTTCTCCATGACCTATGCACTGTCGCTGGTGCGTTTCGAGATCGCCGCGACTGGCCAGGAGATGACCCGGCTGCCGATAGCCTGGAGCCTGACCCACTATATCATCGCCTCGGCCTTCGCACTGGGCTCGGCGGCGGTGGCTGGCTACCTGCCGGCGCGCCGTGCAGCGCGCCTGAATCCGGTCGACATAATAAGAGGCGCGACATGAGCGCACTCATCGAGACCGAGAGACTGACCCGCATCTTGCCAGAGACGGTCCCCGTTACGCTGGTCAAGGACATCACGCTCACGATCAACGACAACGAATTCGTCGCCGTCACCGGTCCCTCCGGCTCCGGCAAGTCCTCGCTGCTCTATCTGCTTGGGCTGCTCGACCGGCCGACAGGCGGGACCTTGAGGATAGGCGGACGCGATAGCGAGCCTATGAATGAAAGGGAGCGGGCGCAGACACGGCTTTCGACGCTGGGCTTCGTCTTCCAGTTTCATTTCCTTCTGCCGGAATTCACGGCGCGCGAAAATGTAGAAATTCCAATGCGCAAGCTTGGTCGGCTGGCCCGACCCGTGATGCGCGAACGGGCTGGCGAGTTGCTGTCATCGCTGGGGCTCGGCGAACATCTCGAAAAGCGGCCGGACCAGCTTTCGGGAGGCCAGCGTCAGCGCGTCGCGGTGGCACGCTCGCTCGCCAACGACCCGCCGCTTATCCTGGCAGACGAGCCGACGGGGAGCCTCGACAGCAAGAGCTCGGAGCAGGTGTTCACAATCCTGCAGAATTTGGTGCGCGAACGCGGCAAGACGGTCGTGGCAGTCACGCATGACCTCGACATGGCCGCACGCATGGATCGCCGCATTCACATGGTGGACGGGAAGATCAGCTGAACCGGGCCACGGCGCGATCAGGCCACCGCCGACGTCTCGAAACTGGCCTCGAGCCAGGCTATTGCGCCGGTCACGTCGTCGAGGGCATAGTTTGCGGCCGTCGGTCCGTTCGGCTTCACGCGGATGGAGATGCCGCCAATTTCATTGATCGCCTCGAAACCGTGTTCGTCCGACGTATCGTCTCCGAGGAATATCGGCCGCCGGCCGACAAAGGGCGGAATGTCCATGAAACGCCGGATGGCAGCACCTTTGACGGCTTCCAAAGGCATGAGCTCGACGCCGGCGTTTCCCGGAAGCACCCGATAACCCTTCGGAAGCCGGGCCAATGCCTGTTCGACGAGCTGGATTGCGGGTGCAAGCAGTTGCGGTGCTGCTCTTGTATGAACGGCAAGGACCGGCCCCTTGCGCTCGACATAGACCTTGCCGCTGCCCAATTCGGCCTCGATCTCGTCCGCAAGGGCGGCGATGTCGGCCGGCGCGTCGGCGGCATCGATCGGACCGCTCGGCGTCAGCCGGTGCTCCAGCCCATACAGTCCGGCGATCCGCAGCTTCAGCGGATGGAACAGCTTGTCCACGGCGGGAATCGACCGGCCGGTGATGAAGGCGACCGCACCATCCAGCCGCCGCTCGATGCGTTCGAGCAGATTGCGCAATTCCTCGCCGACGAACACCGCGTCGGGATGGGCAGCGTGTTCCAGCAGGGTTCCGTCGATGTCGAGGAAGAGCGCCCATTGCCCTTCCGACAGGTTCAACGCCGGCGGTTGTTCAAAGCTTTTCACGACGCTGCCTTCCGAGCCCGCTCGAACATCGAGATGACGTTGTTGGTGTTCGATGGCGGGCGCTCGCCGGTTCCGGTCACCCTGTCGAGATCGCCGCGTTTGCGCAGGCGCGCGGCGTCCAGCAGCATACTGCCGGCCCAGCGGTAGACATTGTTGTCGCGGACCATCTCGCGCATCGGCCGCAAACGTTCGCGCTGCTCTTCCGGCGTCATCGTCAGCGCCTGCAACAGCGCCTCGCTCATCATGGCCGCATCGTAGGGGTTGACGATCAGCGCTTCCAGCAGTTCGCGCGAGGCACCGGCGAAGGTGCTGAGCAAAAGCACGCCCTGTTCGTCGTCGCGCGCTGCGACGAATTCCTTGGCGACAAGGTTCATGCCGTCATGCAGACTGGTGACCATACAGATGTCGGCGGCGCGATAGACCTCGTAGACCTGCTCCTGCCGATGATGTTCGGCGACCATCAGGATAGGGCTGTATGTCTCGCTGCCATAGCGCCGGTTGAGCTCCTCGGCACAGCGGCGGCATTCGTCGTGGAGTTGCTGGTAGGCGGGCAATGTCCCCCGGCTCGGCGCGGCGATCTGCAGGAAAACCACCTTGCCTATCCATTCGGGATATCTCGTGAACAATTCGTCCAAGGCATGGAAGCGATCGAGAATGCCTTTCGTGTAGTCGAGGCGCTCGACGCCAACGCATAGTTTGGTATCCGCAGACAGGCCGAATCTGTCGCGCACGCTGGCGCGGCACTCCTCCACAGACGGCAGTTTTGCCAGCAATTGGGCCGGCCATTCTATGGAAATGGGATAGGCGTGGACCAATGTGGTTTGCCCACCATAGGAGATTGCCGCGTCTGCCCGTTCGATCCGGCTCTCCAGAAAGCGGTCGACACTTTCGGTGAAGTTGTTGGCATGGAATTGGGTATGAAAGCCGATGATCGAACTGCCGAGCAGTCCTTCCAGGATCCGCTCACGCCACGGACAGATGCTGAACACTTCCGAATTGGGCCAAGGGATGTGCCAGAAGGTGATGACTATCGCGTCCGGCAGGCGCTGGCGAATCATGCGTGGCAGCAGCGCAAAATGGTAGTCCTGCACCAGCACGATCGGCCGTTCGTTGCGGGCTTCGGCAACCACCGTATCGGCGAATTTGCGGTTGACGGCCTCGTAGGCGTCCCAGTCCGAGGCGCGAAACACGGGGCGGGTGAAGGCGATATGGCAAAGCGGCCATAGGCCCTCATTAGCGAAGCCCAGATAATAGCCCTGATATTCCTCCTCCGTCAGCCAGACCCTGCGCAGCGTATAGGACGGATTGCCTGGCGGCACCTGCACCCGGTCGTCCTTGTCGACGGTGAGGCGGTCTGCCGTGCCGCCGCCAAAGGCGATCCAGGTGCCGGCACAGGCGCGGGTGATGGGCTCGAGTGCCGAAACCAGCCCGCTGGCCGGCACCAAAAGTTGGACCCCGTCATCCTTGATGTTGTGGATGTAGGGTTCGCGGTTGGACACCACGATGACCTGTGCGTCCGGCAGGTCGTCGGCCAGGATCTTGCGCAAAGTGTCGGGCGACCATGTGACCAGTGCCGCATCGGCCGATTGGCCGTTCTTTTCGAACTCGCGCAGCACCTTGCGTGCCGCTTCCGACGCGACATCCTCGCTCGGCGTGTATGCGGCCGCCGTTGCGCGGCCGCGACGCTGGCGGGATATCGACAGGAGAATGGCAAAAGCGGAAAAGCCAAAACTTGCAATCAGCAAAACCCAGAGCAGGTTTACAGTATAATCTGACATAGAATGTGATCTCGCCTCCGGCCGGCCGATAGCCGTTTTTTTATTTGTTTTCTGGTTCGCCGCCGTATAACAACTGCAGCGTTCCCGCGCCGCCCATTTTTGCAACGCACAAAGAGGCTATCGGTTCCGGACGATTGCAATGCCGCGCGTCATTTTCGACGCGCCGCAGTGCGGCGGCATCAAGTGCGCACGATGAGCGGCACCATCCCCTCATACCGATCGGCGAGAAAGGCGACGACCCGGTCGCCGACACGCTGGAATGTGAGGTCGACCACTGTCGAGCCGACACCTAGATGCCGCAATGTCAGCGTGTCGATGCCGATCGGCAGCCTTGGGCGGGTGACCCGGATTTCGCTGTTCCAGCCGTCGATTTCGAGCCCAAGGCAGGCCTGCATCAGCATGAAGGCCGATCCCGCCGACCAGGCCTGCGGCAGGCACGCGACGGGATAGGCGATGGGCGCTTCGCCCGGCGACCGGGTAAAGCCGCAGAACAGTTCCGGCAGCCGCATGTTGAAATGGACAGCCGATTCGAACGTGCCGCTCATCAGCCTGACTACGCTGTCGCGCACGCCATAACGTGCCAGGCCGGCACCGCACATGGCGGTGTCGTGCGGCCAGATCGAACCATTGTGGTAGGACATCGGATTGAAGAATATCGCATCGTCGGCCAGCGTCCTCACTCCCCAACCAGAGTGGAACGACGCAGAGAGCAGCTGATCGGCGACCATCTGCGCCCGTTCCGGCTCGGGCAGCCCGACAAAGAGAAGATGGCCGGCATTCGACGTCCGTACCTTGCAGAGCTCGCCTGCACCATCGATCGCCAGTGCATAGAAATTGAGATCGTCCATCCAGAAATGGCGTTCCACCGCGGCGCGCATGGTTTCGGCGCGTTCCTCCCAATGATCGGCCTTGTCGTCCTCGCCGCGGCGGCGGGCGAGCGCCGCCAGCCCACGGAACGCGGCAAAGACGTAGCCTTGCACCTCGACCAGGGCGATCGGCCCCTTGGGCATGCGGCCATCGGCATGGAAGACGGAATCGAAACTGTCCTTCCAGCCCTGGTTGGCAAGGCCGGTCTCGGCGCCGCGCTGGTAGGTAACGAAGCCGGTCGCGCGGCTTGTCTCCTCCGTCCATTCGGCCGCTGCACAGAGCGATGGCCACAGGCTGTCGACGAACGCCATGTCGCCGGTACGATCCGCATAGGCGCAAGCGAGATGAATGTAGAGCGGCGTGGTATCGACGCCGCCGTAATAGCGGCCGAACGGGAGCTCCCGCAGTGCCGCCATCTCGCCCTTGCGGGTCTCGTGCATGATCTTGCCCGGCTGCGAATCGCTGAACGGCGACGTTTCGGTCGCCTGATGCTGGGCGAGAAAGGCGAGTACGCCGCGCGCCAGCCCAGGATTCAACCACAGCATCTGCAGTGCGGAAATCACCCCGTCACGGCCAAATGCCGTCGAGAACCAGGGTATGCCGGCATAGGGGTAAGGTCCGGTTGAAAGCTCGGTGGTCAGCAACGCCACGTCCGCGCGCGCGCGTTCGATCCAGTCGTTGAAGACGCGGCCGGAGCTGTGCACCGTCGCGCCGTGGCGGCGTTTGGCGCGCATGCCGAAGCGAGCGCGGGCGGCAGCAGCCCGAAAACGGTCGCGGTCGGGTGTCTCCGCCACTTCCGGGCCGACCTCGATATAGAGGACCTCGCTGCTGCGCTTCGTCACCGCAACCAGGAAATCCGCGCGGCTGGCGGTCAAATTGTCCGGCGCCTGCGAGAACGAGATCGCCGACAGGCGCACGAGCTGGTCCAGCCCGTCATATCGAAGCACCACGGATGTCGGACTGGTCTCGGCGGCGTGGGCTATTCCGCGCTTGAGCCGGGTCGAACCGCGCACCTCGAACATGTCGCGGAAATCTGCTGCGAAATGCAAGGAAACCCGAATGGCCGACGATTCCTGGCTGTAGTTGGAAAGGGTGATGCGCTCGAACAGCCGGTCCTGCCAAAGCAGCCTGACGCGTTCTATGTGGATCGCGCCCTGCGGAATGTCGCGACCACCGACACTCTGGATCGGCAGATTGGTCAGGTTCGAGGTGAAAAGCACATTGTCCTGGCTGAGCGAGGCGCCGAGCAACGACATTTGCCGGCCACCGACCGTCAGCCGGAATTCCGAAAGCACACGCGTGTCGTCTCGGAAAAAGCCATCGCCGGCGCCGCGGATGTCGCCATAGGCGTCGGCCACCGCGAAGCAGTCGGCTTGCTTGAGGGCGAACAGCCGGTGCGGCTCCCGGGGCGCAACCTCGTCGAGGGAGGCAAGGGCTACGGCGGGATCAAGCTTACGCTCGTCGAGTTGATTCATACGTCACAAGCTCTGTCGTTTCGTTCCAACGTCCACAATGACGCCGATCAGGACGCTCTCGCTTCACCGGGAGTACCGATCAGGCGCGCATAGGCAGCCACATAGTCGTGGGCCATTCTCGTGGCAGAAAAACGGTTTTCGAACACGGCTCTCACCTGTCGCCTGTCGAGGCGCAGCAATTCCGGTATCGAGGTGACTGCGGCATCGACCGTATCGACAAGGAAACCGGTCACGCCGTGGTCGATGATCTCCGGCAGGGCACCGCATTTCCAGGCGATTACCGGCGTGCCACAGGCCATAGCCTCTATCGCGGCAAGACCGAACGGCTCCGGCCAATCGATCGGAAACAGCAGGCCGGCCGCCTTGCCGAGGAATTCCGCTTTTCTGTCCTCTTCGATCTCGCCGATATAGTCGACACGGTCGCCGTCGATCAGCGGCTCGACCGTGTCGTGGAAAAAAGGGCGGTCGTCGTCGCCGATCTTTGCTGCAAGCTTCAGTTTCAGCCCGGAGCGCAAGGCGATCTCAATGGCACGCTCCGGGCGCTTGTCGCGCGACAGCCGGCCGAGAAAGGCCAGATACGGCTCGTCCGCATTCGTCTCGAAAGTCGGCTCGTACATATTGATCGGCAGCCCGTGATGGATGGTCGCCAGCCAATTGGCCCTGGGTAGCCCGGTTCTCTGGCTGCGGGAAATGGAGATCATCGGAAAGCGCGGAAAATGTTCGTAGGCCGGGGCTAGGTCGACATAGTCGAGCCTGCCATGCGGTGTCGTCACCGTCCGGTCGGGCATGTGTTCGAAGAAAGGAAAATGCAGGAAGTGGCTGAGATGGAAATGGATGATGTCGAACTGTTGCGCACGGCTCCTCACCTCGGCGAGCATCGAGAGATGCGCCGCGGTTTCGGATTTGTGCGGGCGCGGATCGAGACGGAGCGCGCGCTCGCGACACGCCACCAATTTCGCCGACGTCTTGGTATCGCCGCTGGCGAACAGGGTCACGTCATGGCCAAGCTCGACCAATCCTTCGGTCAGATAGGAGACGATGCGCTCCGTCCCTCCATAGAACCGGGGTGGCACGGATTCATGGAGCGGCGCCACATGGGCTATTCTCATGTTTTGGCATTTCCCTCAAAAAGACTGCTCGTGGCATCGAAATGCATCAGCCGCGCTAACGTTCCCGTACAATGGCAAGATGTCACCCAATTGGGGCAAGATGTCACCCAATTGGAGCTGCCGGGCGCGTCCACCGCTGCTCGTCTCGTGCAGCCAACATTTTTCAGGCCAAGCCCTCTTTTGCCGGGAACCAAAGTCGGGTTCGCGAGTTTAGTGGGGTTCGATCGCACGCATCCGGTCGACGGGGAGGAAATGATGGACCGCTTGCAATTCTTTTCGCCCGTGCGGGTTTTGCGCGGACAGGGACAGCCTGTGGAGGAGATCGACAGCGTTGCCGAAGCAATGGCATTCTTGCGAAAATGGCCGGCGGGGCGGCGCGGGCCGGTTTACCAGTGCGCCGTGAATTGCTGCGCTGCGGCCATGGCCGGCCGGATGTCGGCCGAGGAAGCGAGAAAGGCTTTTGCCGGCTTCGCCCGGATCACCCGCCTGCTCGAGGGCGATCGGCCGTTGCCGATGAGCGGCGAGGATCGGCATCGCGATCACGCCTTGAGGCGATAGCGCCGACTGCCGCAGATGGTCCGAGCAAGGGTGGCATTCAGCCGGAGCGCCCGATCGGCGACCGACGAGCAGCGCCGGCAAGGTGTCGTAGAGCGCTGCCCAGTAGGGGGCGTAAAACTCACGCCGGTATTCCGGCACTATCCAGTAGACTGCGGCAATGGTCGTGAGCGTAACGATGAAGCCGATGAGCTTGCGCACGACACGCTCGACTTCAAGCGCTCGCATCGGCTTCGCCTGCAATCCCGTTGAACGCCTTCGAAACGTCTGGAAATAAGCCGTGTCGACCGCGATCATTGCTGCAGTAGTAGCTGCAATGACAGTCATGGCCTGCAAATGCACAGGCCAGCTTCTGTCGGCGAGCATCGCGACGGTGAGCGCAAGACCAAGCAATCCTGCAAGGCCGGTGAGGGGCGCGGTCGCCGATTTCGGTCGGAGCGTCATACTACTACTCCCGTTGTCGTGAGGATCGATCGTCGTTGCCGGCCGCGTGGTCGCCGCCACGGTTCAACTCGAGTGGCGCCGCCACCGGAGCCGCTTGAGCAGCCGCTACACTCCGCCGCTGCCGTTAGACCCGCCGCTGCTTGTTCCGTCGTTGCCGCCACTGGATCCGCTGCTGCCGCTCGAACCGCTGCTGCCGCTCGAACTGGTGGTGCCGCTTGAGCTGCTGGCGCCGCTCGATCCGCTGCTGCTGCTTGAGCCGCCGATGGGCCCCTTGTTGACATTGTGCGGGGAGGGATGGTTGTTAGCGCCCTCGCTTACATTTTCGCAGGTGCATTTGCGCTGATATTTGGCGCCGAAGGCACTGCCTTCATTGCTCGCCTTCTGGCAGACCAACCCATGGCAAATCAAAGTCGCTTCGGTTGTCTCGGGGGTAAGCCCGGTGATGACTATTGCGGTTGTCGTGGCCGCCATGGCCATGATCGAGAACCGGAGTAAATTCCGAAAATTTTGCATAGATACCTCGCTTTCTGACGCCTCGCTTCTCGGGCCCGCGCCCAAGCTTCCTGATTGTCGAGTGGGTGTTTGCAACAAGGCCGCACACGGATCGCTTACGCCTCAGCGATTGGGGCTCAGGGGCGGCATAAAAAGTTGGACGAAGCGCAGACAATGGTGCCGCATTGCGGTATTTCGACCGGAAAAGGCCAAAGATGCACTTTTGGGGGAATGGATAATGTCGAAACGGCTTAGACTGGTGCTGGGAACGGCCGGCGCGATTGCCGTCGCCATTGTCTGGGGGATCATCGCCACGTTAATGGGTGTGCCATCGATTCTGATCACTGTAGGAGCGGTCGCGATCGGCGCGGGCATCTACACCTATGTCGATCGAAGCCGAAGCTGATCCGGTTATCAGGCTACGGGCATAGCGCAAAAATCCCACGGTCGCAGACTGTCTGTGGCAATGCTCAGTGTACGAAAATTACCAACGACAGCGTTCTGTGGAACGAGTGGCCTGCCGAAGCTATTGTGGTGGCGGTCCGAGACACCCCCGCCTCGGGTCATTGGCTCACCCAGCCGAGTGGTCCGCTGCTACCCAATGGCAGCGGACCTTCATCCGGAGGACAGACCTGGAAGACGGACATTGTGCCGAATCGAGGGAGAACGATGGTCGTTGACGAGATTGCCGCGCGGCGCCTGAAAATTCTGCTCGAGCAATACATGGAGACCAGGAAGAGGCGCCACGATGCGGTTTCCACCGCAGCGGCTGAGATCGCGATCAGGGCTGTCATGCCGAATTGCCCGGTCTCCGGAAAAGCCCTGGACGACATGATTGTGGTATGTGCGTTCGAACACGGGCTGGGGGTGCTGTTCGATCGACCTGACGCATGAAGGCCTAAACGCCATGAATCCCAACGCCTAAATCGCACGGTGCCGTCGTGCACAAATCCGACGCTGTTCCTGAGGCGCTCGCGACTAAAGCGCATCGCGTCGATCGGCCTCATGCGACGCGCTTTAAGTGCTTGTTTTTGTGCATGTCGTTGTCGCAAAACCGCTGCACACTTTTGCGCGACATGCATTAGAGAAACCGACCGACCGGAGCAGCCATGCCGAGATATTTTTTCCATTTCCGAAACAATGAGGGCCGCTTGACGGAAGATTTCGAGGGTCAGGAGTTGGACGGTTTGTCCGCGGCTCAGGATAACGCAATGGCTTCGGCCAAGGAAATCCTGGCCGAGGGCCTGCTCAGCGGCAGCCCGGTCCTGACAGGTCTTTCCTTCGAAGTCTGCGACGAGAACCGGAAGCTGCTTTTCCGATTTCCATTCTCGGAAGCTGCCGAAAAGGCCGGCACCCGGCCGTGATTGGCCAAAAGCCCCGCGATGCGGGCGAGCTTTGATCGAGCCTGGCTGAAAAACCGCATGTCGCGGCAAGACGGTCGTTGGTGCAAATCAGCACCATAGGCAAATTGGTAGCATAGCTGCCGGCACAAAGCAAGAACAAATATGGCTTGCCTTGCCGACGGGGCATTACTTATGTCCCTGCGTGTGCCGGCCCGGGCTATCGTGCGTTTCAGGAACTCGAGGGCAGGCACGGGTAGGGGGCGCCAAGCGACGTTGCCATTTCCAACCAATATGTCGATTTGTCGGGCCGGGTGTTCGTCAACTTACCGAAACGTCTTCGCAGGATGCTGTGATCAGGAGTTCCTTTCTCCCGCGGTTGCGTTTACAGGACGCTCAGGACAGTGTCGTTGCGCGCCAGCAACTGGACCGAGTTAGGCCGGGCGCACAGTCCCCCTCCGTCAAGGAAACCAGTCCGGCGCCGTTTTTGGAGAACAACGATTTGTGGTGGTCAAATAAGCAAAAGAGATTCAAGGGAACGTGGGACGACCGTCTGGACGGCCTATTCTCAGCAGAGGTCGACTACGCCGGGAAATCCATTCTCGATGTTGGCTGCAACATGGGTGTTGTCGCCTATGAGATATCCAAGCTAGGACCGAGTTCGATCCATGGGATCGACATTCTCAAGCCGCATATCGAGACGGCCAAGATGATCTTCCTGGGTTGTCCGGTCCAAAGCCGGTTCGATTGTCTCGATCTTGGCAGCCGGAAGCTGCAAAATGTTCTCCAACCGCAGTACGACATCGTCATGCTGCTGGCGGTCTACCATCACATGCAGTGGAGCCTCGGCGAGGACAAGGCGCGACGCGTGCTGTGCGATATCGCCGGGCGTGCTCAAACGATCGTTGCCCGCGTTCCTCCTGGCAAGGATAAGGAGATGATCGCGGTGCTTTCGGATGTGGGCTTTTCAATCAAAAGCAATCACACATCGCCTCTTGGAAGCCATCTCATGGTCCTCGCGAAACACTGACCAGGCATAGCGCGGCCGACGACGAATGGCGCAAAAGCCGCGTGGCTGGGGTCCGCTATGCTCGCATGCGAGGAACCGACGGTCATAAGCCGATGACGTGCAAGGATCCGGTTCGGCATTGACTGCGGTCGGGAACGAAGCCACAGACAGGTGATCGAAACCGTCTCGCGCTTCAAGATAACGCGAAGACCGGACGGGATCGCAACGGGCGGCGACGAGATGATTACAAAGAAACGAGTGTCAACGGCCCCAGCATATCCGCTGATCAAGCGTCTGATTGGCGAAAATCTGCCGCCGCACAAGATGCTGTATGTGACAGGTTTGCTGTGCTCGATCGCCGCTGCTGCGGCGACCGGCGCGGCGGCCTGGATCATGAAAGTCATGATCAACACCATCTATGTCGAGCGAGACGCTGCCGCTGTATCGGGTATCAGCGTCGTCATCATCGGCATTTTCCTGGTCAAGGGCATAGCTGCCTACTGCCAGACCATCACGACGGGAAAGATTCGCCGGGCTATCGTTTCGGACCTGCAAAACCGGCAATTTTCCCGAATGGTGTATTTCGACATCAGCCGTTTCGCGAACCAGCATCCGGCAAAATTCATCTCCAAAATCATGTTCAACGCGCGCGCCGGGGCGACCGTTATTCTCACCCTCACGAGCAGCGCCGTCTCTGATCTGCTGACCCTGATTGCCTTGGCCAGCGTCATGGTCAAGCAGGACCCGGTGATGTCGCTGATATCCGTGGCGGTTCTGCCGATGCTGTTCCTGTCAGTCGGCGCGATAACCAGGAAGCTCAAGGCGCTGGCGAGGGGCGAGACGGAATTGGCCGCACAAGTCCAGTCGATCGGCACGGAAGCCGTCGAAGGCATCCGCACCATCAAGTCCTTCCAGCTCGAGGACAAGGCCGTCGCCAGCTTTGCAAAGGCCGTCCGCAAGATGGAAAGACGTGGCATCCAGATCAATCGGACGTCAGCATTGATGAGCCCATTGATGGAGACCGGCGGCGGCGTGATCATCGGGCTTTTCGTTATGTACGCCAGCTGGCAGACCCTCGGCAACGGCAAGACGCCCGGCGAATTCATGGCCTTCATTACCGCGTTCCTGCTTGCCTATGAGCCTGCCAAGCGGTTGGCCCGGGTCAATGTCGACATCCAGAAGCAAATGGTCGCCGTCGAGCAGATGTATGATTTGATCGACACGCCCGAGCAGCGGCGACTCGCGATCGCGGGCGAGCGTCTGACCGACGTCGATGGTGGTATCCGCTTTGAAGATGTGGCCTTTTCCTATGACGGCAACAGCCCCGCGCTCGAGGGTGTTTCCTTCGACGTGCGACCTCGTGAGAAGCTGGCGATCGTCGGCCGCTCCGGCGCCGGCAAGACTACCATCGTCAATCTGATCCTGCGTCTGATGGAGCCGGACAAGGGCAGGATCCTGATCGACGGAAAGGACATTTCGAAGATCAGCCTGGCCGACGTCCGCGATAACATCGCACTTGTGTCACAGGACGTCTTCCTGTTTGAAGGCTCGATCCGCGACAACATTCGCGACGGCCGCCCGAATGCCACGGATCAGGAAATCGAGTCTGCTGCGAACCTCGCCCGGGTCACCAGCTTTGCTTCGGCGCTCGAAAACGGGCTCGACACGCTTGTCGGGCCAAGCGGCACCAACCTGTCCGGCGGCCAGAAACAACGCGTTGCCATCGCGCGCGCCCTGCTCAAGAATGCTGCGGTAATCGTCTATGACGAAGCGACATCCGCGCTTGACGGTGAAAACGAACGGGCGGTTATGGAGGCAGCCTTCGACAACACATTTCAGCGCACGGTGATCTGCATTGCGCACAGGCTGTCTACAATCAAGGCGGCCGATCGTATTCTCGTGTTTGACGCCGGACAGCTCGTCGATGCTGGAACGCATGACCAGCTTGCCAAGCACAGCGAGATATATCGTTCGATATTCCACCTGGAGACGCCCGATCCGATGGTCGAAAGCGGCAAAAAGCTGCGGCAGAGCGTATTGCGCTGACGGCCGATGACCAGCTTTTATCACGGTTCCTATGTCCGGTATGTGATTGGTGGACTGGGCCTTCAGGTGCGCCGGTACAAAAAGGCGGTGCGCAGGTTGTTTTCCGGTCCCAAGCAGCCTCGTTCCATTCTTGAGCTGCAGGCCAAGGTTGAGGCCCTGATCGTGCGCAGGGACTGGAAAGGCCTTGAAGCAGGTACCAATGAGATGGCTGTCACGGCCGATCATAATCGCGACCCGGAGCTGATGCAGAAGGCGGGCCAGGCGTTCGAACGCCTTGGCAACTTTGCGCGGGCAGCTGAGCTTCGGCTTTCCGCTCGCCGGCTGCGGAAAGGGAAGAGCGCCAACGAGTGGACCGGCGAGAATCTCGGATCGGATACACTGCTGATCGATCTTGTGGAGGATGACCCGCGCAGCCTTGGCCGGGTTATCCGCCACGCGCGACTGGCCGGCGCTGCCGCTGCCTATGCCCAAAGCGCAACAATTCGGGTCGAGCCGCGCCTGGTATCAATTCTGCAGCGAACGTTCCCGAAGGCGACCGTGGTCCCGGCGCAGCGGGATGTGGTCGGCGACAAACACGCGACTTTCGAAGATCTCGCCTGGGTGTTCGGACGCGACGCCGAAAAGCTTGCTGCCGACTTCGTACCGCTGCGGGCAGATCCTGAACTCGTCGAGGCATTCCGCAAGCGCTATCGCTCGATGACGGATCTGCCGCTGGTCGGTCTCTCCTGGGGCAGCAAGTCCCACACCAAGGACGTGCCTGATTTTCCTGAATGGGCACGGTTCATCGCCCAGACACAAGCGACATTCGTTTCGCTCCAGTACGGACAGATCAAGCCGGCGTTGCGGCGCCTTCGCAACGGCAACGACGCGCGTCTGATCTTTGACGACAGCGTCGACCAAATGGTCGACATGGACCGTTTCGCCGCACAGGTCGCCGCACTCGATGCTGTCGTGACGATCAGCAATACGGCGGCCCATCTTGCCGGAGCCATTGGCGTGCCGACTGTTTTCCTCATCGACGATAATTTTCAGACGGCATGGCCGGTGACCGGCGACCGGACACCCTGGTATCCGAAGGGCATTGTCATTCGCAAGGAGGGACGCCCTTGGTCGCTGGTGCTCGACGAGGCCGGCCGGCGGCTCTCGTCGATCCTGACGACGCTTTCCGACGCTCCCCGAGGACGATAGAACATCGCCGTGCAGAACAGACGAACCATCCTTCAGAAGGCAAAAACCGCCGATCTGCGCCCGCAAGGCGCCGTCGGCAAGCGGCTGCAGAAGGTTCTCGAGCGGGCAAAGGAACTTCTTAGACGTCCTTCGCGCCACGCCGACGAAAGTGCCGAAAGGCATATGAGGCTGATGGAGGAAAGCGTGCAGCGTGGTGACTGGCAAACTGCTCGCGACCATGCACTGGCGCTTGGCGCGCTTGGTGAGCAGCTTGGCGATCTCGGCCTGATCAAGAAAGCGGGGCGCGGACTGAGGCGTCTCGACGGAGGAAATCGCATCTGGCAGTTGATGGCGGCGAGCAAGCAGCTGCGCGGCAGGCCCGATTGGGATGGCAGTGATCTTGCGGGTCGCACGCTTCTCGTCGATCGTCGCGAAGGCGACCTGGCGATCTTTTTCCAGTTCGCATCTTTGCTTGGTCCAGCAGCTGCGGCTGCCGGTCGATGCATCGTCTTCGTCGAGCCGCGACTGGCACCGCTTTATCGCAGAACATATCCTGCGCTCGATGTCAGGATTGAAGGGGAAGAGGACATGGCGGCGGTGGACGCTGATGTCGTTGCCGGTTTCGAGACACTCGCAAAGCATTTCTGGCCGGACGACCCGGCGGCACGCGCGCCCTTCGTTCCGCTGGAGCCGGACCGCCGACTGGTTGCCGAGCTGCGCGGCACCTATCTCGATGGCGGCCCAGGTCCCCTGATCGGATTTGCCTGGGGAAGCCTCAACAAGAGCAAGGATCTGCCGGCCCTGGACGATTGGCGGACGCTGTTCAGCAGCCTGCCGGGGCGCCTCGTCAGCTTGCAATATGGCGATGTCGGGCCAGCCCTCTCCGAGTTCGAGCGCCACGCGCCGGGGCGCATCATCCATGACGCTTCCGTCGACCAGTTGACGGACATGGACCGCTTTGCCGCTCAAATTGCGGCGCTCGACGCGGTGGTGACGATCAGCAATACCGGCGCCAACCTGGCCGGAGCGCTCGGCGTGCCGACGATTGTCATGCTCGACGACGGGTTTCGACTGTCCTGGCCTGCCTTCGGCGAGACCGTCGCCGCATATCCGAGCGTTCGACTGGTCAGAAAAGGCGGCCGAGCCTGGGCGTCGGCAGTGCAGGAAGCAGGCGGACGGGTCATGCAAATCATCGGCGGAGCTGGCGATGGAAGGTAGCCTACTTCTCGGCCGGTTGCGCCGCGCTGTCGCGCTTGCAGGCTACAAATACAAGGTCTGGTTCCGACGTCACCGCCGGCAGCTCTTCCTTCGCTGGCGCGACGGCGGCATTGCCGATCAGATGGCGGATTATCGGCGAAGCGTCGAATCCCGCGATTGGCCGGCGGCACTGCCGAAAGCCCTGGCTCTTGGATCCATTGCGAAGTCGAGGGGCGAGGTCCACCTGATCGACGAGCTCAGCAAGGCGCTGATGCGGATGGGCGCTTATGGCGCAGCCGCCGAACTCAGGATCGCCCGACGCCACATCGTCAACGGCCGCGTCGATGGCGAGTGGCTGGGCCAGGATATTTCTGGCCAGACACTGCTGATCGATCTGATGGAAACCGAAAAGCAGGGTCTGGCCACCGCGATCCATCATGCGAGTTCCGTCGGCTGTGCCCTGGGGCGCGCCGCCCGTTCGATCGTGCTGGTCGAGCGCCGCCTGGTACCGCTCTTTCAGCGCACTTTTCCGACCGCCGATGTGCGGCCGGTCGGCGCTGGCGGCAAGGCCGCCTATGCCGAGGCGCAGGCCTTCGCCGGCGTCCAGCATCTGACAGCCGTTTTCGAAACCGACGAGGCGACGATCCGCGAGCATTTCGTGCCCCTTAAGCCGGATCCGGCCCGGGTCGCTGAACTTCGCGCCCGCTACCGGAAGGAAGGACGGCCGTTGGTCGGTATCGCATGGGGCAGCTCCAATCCCGGCAAAGACCTGCCGCCGCTTGCCGCCTGGCGAAACCTGATCGGCCGACCGGACCTCCGGTTCGTCTCGCTGCAGTACGGCCAGATCGAGACCGATCTGAAGATCCTGACCGACGGTGAGCCGGAGCGCATTCTTCATGACAGATCGGTCGATCAGCTCGTCGACATGGATCTTTTCGCCGCGCAGGTTGCCGCGATGGACGCCGTGGTGACCATCAGCAATACCGGAGCGCATCTGGCCGGCGCGCTCGGCATCCCCTCGGTTTTCATTCTGGGCGACGGCTTCAAGCGCTCCTGGCCGGTCGAGGGCGACCGCACGCCCTACTATCCATCGGCCGTGCTGGTCTCGAAACGGGAACGCCCCTGGTCCGTGGTGATGGGCGAGGCCGAGTCCATTCTGGCGCCATGGCTCACAAAAGTGAGTGGCTAATGCATGTCGTCCGAAAGCGCGTCACTGAATACGCTTCGACGCGATGCGCATTAAGGATTCGGCCGCCGGACCGCGGAATGGAGCGCCCGTGTCGAACAGTCGTCGCAACAGGCCAAAAAACATAAGGCATTCCGAACCGGGATATAGTAAAGGCCAATTCGCCCCGCAGAGGATCGCAATTCTTGCTGGCATTTCTGCCTTGTGTTCGAATTAGCCGTAGGCTTAGGCGCCCAGTAATGGGGTTGGTCTGGCCGGCAGCGGTTCGGGCGCCAGCTCTGATAATCTAAAGGAGGTCTCTCCATGTCCTTTCTAAACATGTCCTTTCTAAAATTTTTCCAGGCCAAAGCGCCGCCTCTTCCTCTTATCGTATCCTTTCCAAAATCGGGGCGCACGTGGCTACGTGTCATGCTGGACGATCTCGGAGTTGAAGTTCAATACATTCACGACGGAACCGACCACAAGTTACTTCGACCGATATCGGGCCTCAAGGAGAATAAATCTCGATACAAGAAGAGAAGAACAATAATGCTTGTTCGCGATCCAAGAGATACGGTGGTCTCAGGGTACTTTCAGGTTCAGAAGCGCCACATGCTTCCAGCGGGATCGTTCAGCGATTTTATCAGAAGCGACAATCATGGGATTGAAAAGATCATCAGATTTAATCTGCATTGGTTCGCGGCCATGCCCCGGATGCGCGAAATCCGGTATCTTCAATATGAAGATATGCATCGGGATACGGCTGGTGTCCTTCGCGCCATCCTTGGATTCCTGAACCAGCAGGCTGACGATCGGACGCTTGTCGAGGTGGCGAACAACCGAACGTTCGACAAGATGAAAGTGAGTGAATCGACCGGTGATCTGTCCGATCGATACGGCAAGATATTACAGCCGCGCGATGCGAATGATCCCGAAAGCTTCAAGGTGCGCAAGGGCAAGATAGGCGGTTACGGCGAATATCTTTCCGAGGACGACGTGGCCTATTGTGACGAGCAGTTGGCTAAGTTCGAATATTGGGAGAAGCTGGACAAGGTTTTTAGCACGAACGGCTTGTGCTACGCTCGCGTCGATAACCGCGTCCGGGTCGCCTTGGGTCAGGGAGCATTGCCGACATGGTGATGCGGACCGGATTCATTTGCGGCTGCGGCCATAGCGGGACGACGTTGATTGCGACGATCCTTGCGTCGCATCCCGACGTCTACCTGCCGCTCCAGGAAACCAACATTTTCTTCAAGTGGACGCCACTGGCCATGTTCCGCTTCTGGAAACTGAAGCGGGCGGCGCTCGATGCTGGAAAGAACGTGCTGCTTGAAAAAACACCGCGGCATATCCGCCGTGTCGCCCGCATTCGCCGGCTCGTGCCCGGCGCGCGTTTCGTCATGCCGGTGCGAGATGGGCGCGACGTCGTAGCGTCCCTGATCAAACGACTTGGCGACCCAGCGGAGGCTCTCGACCGCTGGATCAACGACAATGCGCTGGTTCTTGCGGAACGGGGAAAGCCGGATGTGCTGATCTATCGCTATGAGGACCTGGTCGAGAATCCGGCCAAAGTCGTCGAGCAGATATGCGGCTTTCTCGATGTAACCTTCAGCCCGGATCTCCTCGACTATCACAAGAACCCGCAGCAGTGGTTCAAGCCGACCGACGCCAGCGGCGAGACGCCGCATGCGGTGCTCCGGAACCAACAGGTCAATCAGCCGATCTATGACGGGAGCGGAAGATGGCGCTCCGAACTTGGAAACGCCGAGCTACAGGACCTGGTACAAGGACGAGGTGCCCAGCTTATGAAAGCATTCGGTTATGCATGATGTCGGTTCGGCATCTGCTTGAAATGCCGTCTACCAATCAATTTTGTCGATCAAACCCGTTTTGAACAGGCTGTGAGCTCCTTCGTACAGCATTGACTGTTCGCTCATCGCGCTGAGAGCGGCTTTACCGCTCGATACCTCATGATACTGGCGATATTTGGAAGCGCCGTTCCAATACTGACCTTCCGCCACCGCGACCTGCGCCTTGTCGTTGAAATCGGCGAAGAACTTGAAATGAAGCAGGCCAGCCAATCCCTTTATATAGTTTCGCCAGTAGGGCAGCGGTGAGTGAATCGACGTAAAAATCGTCTGGCGATCAACATATATCAGAGGAAACTTGGTCAACTTGTGCTGCCTGGCGAAAAGCCGGGTTCTCGGGCCGCCTGTGATCTTGAGATGCCGGGGGCTCCTCGTCACCTCATAGCCGCTGCCGTCGAAATGGTCCGCAACTTGCCATGGCGGCACGATGGGATCGAAGGGTACGTCCCAGATGTTTCCGCTCGGATACATGTCGATCATCGGCGCCAGCAGGCGTGTCATTCCGCGCCGCTTGAGCCAGTCGGCCATCGCACCGAGCGGATGCTGATCCATACCGTCATAGACAAGATATTCGTCCGCATCCACGGTCAGATACCAGCGAGGCTGACCATAGATCTGCACAATCCGCTGACGCCAAAGGTTTCCCAGGTCCGACTGCGAATAGGTGATCGGCGAGCTGAATAGATCGACATCTGGCTGCTCGGCCAGAAGCTCAGCTGTTCCGTCTGTCGAGCGGTCATCGAGGACGGCGAATCTGGTGACGCCGAGTTCGCGATAGTGCTTCAGGAACGGGCGTAGCCTGTCCGCCTCGTTGCGGATGACGAGGATCAAAGGCAGGTCATTCGCTTTAAGGGGCGTTATCGGCCGCAGCGATGACACTTCTGCCCGTCTTCCGAAGGTGTGTCTCAGCCGATATATGGCGGTGTCGGTAATCGTCCGGCGGACAATGGCGGGCCAGGTTGCTTTGCTCAAGCCATCGATTCCCCTCATGGCGGTCACCGCCCGGCTGGAGCTGGCGCTGATCCGCTGTTTGCAGTTAATTTCTACATGCAGCACCGTTAGGCAAATCGCAAGCAGTTGCGGACAATGGACACAGGCCTGTTCTGAGTTCCGGCGGGTGAGCTTTCCAAGTGTTGCCGATGCGAGCTGGCCTCTATAGACATCGTCAGATGGCAACAAGGCCGGAGCCCAGACCCCATGTACGCCGGCATTCGTGGCACCGAAATTCAATTCGACAGGCCGCTCCTGTTCGTGCGCCAGCGTTATGCGCCTTTCGGTGGCGGCGAGATCATGTTGGAAAACATCATGGCCGCATTCGCCGCGCGTCAGCGGCGGGTGGCCGTGCTGTCCGGCGACTGGCCGCGTTATGAAGGCATCGAGTTCATCCATTGTGCCGGCCGCCGGTTTCCGCGTTCGCTGCGGGCGACGTCCTTTGCTCAAGCTGCCTGCCGCAAGATCGCCGAGATGCCGCCGGCGCTGGTGCAGAGCAACGATCGCCTCCCGTGCTGCGATGTCTTCCGGGCCGGGGAGGGCGTTCATGCCGCCTATCTTGCCGAGCGGCGGCGTTTCGAGACGCGGCTTGGCAGGGCGGCAATGGCGCTGAGCCCCTTTCACCGCCAGACGCTGCGCCTTGAACGTGCAACCTACGCCAGCCCGAGGCTCAAAGCTGTCATTGCCATTTCGAAGATGGTGGCAGAGGACATTGTCCGTCACTACGATTATCCGGCGGAAAATGTGCACCATATTCCCAACGGGGTGGATCTCGACCGCTTCAACCCGCAGCTGCGCCAGCAGCATCGGGCGACAATCCGCGCGCGGCTCGACGTCGACGAAAACAGGCCGGTCGTCCTGTTTGTCGGCTCGGGCTTTGCGCGAAAAGGACTTCTTGCACTGATGAAGGCGGTCGCTAGGCTCGATGGCGAGCCTGAATTGTGGGTCATCGGCCATGATTCGCGCGCCAACGCCTTCAGGCAGGCCGGTGACAGGCTCGGTCTCGGCGCACGGCTCAAGATGCTGGGGCCGCAGAAAGACATGCTGCCGTGGTACGGCGCGGCCGATATTGCCGTGCTGCCTTCCATCTATGATCCTTTCGGCACAGTGGTCATCGAAGCGATGGCCAGCGGCTTGCCCGCCGTGGTAAGCACCGGCTGTGGAGCGCGCGAGCTTGTCGAGCGGTTCGAGCCGACGCTCGTTTGCGATGCGGCCAGCGAAAGCGACCTCGCTGCAGCGCTCGCGCACGCGCTGCAGTTGTCGTCACGACCTGAGACCGCAGCCCGGGTGAGAGCGGCGGCCGAACACTATGATTTCAATGTCATGATCAAGCGAATGATGGCGCTGTATGAAGGCCTTGATCTGAAATGATTTTCGACTTTGTTGAATTAGGTTAGTACCCTCAGTGTGCTAACGGGCCGGGAGCCGATGCTGCAGATGCATTCGAATGACAGTGGCAGCTTTGATGCCGGAGCATTCTGACCGTGCCGGCGCTCTCGGTCATTATCATCACCCGCAACGAGGAGGCATCCATCGCGCAATGCCTTCGGTCGGTCCATTTTGCCGATGAGATCGTCGTTCTCGACAACAACAGCAGCGACAGAACCAGGGAGATTGCCGGTGCTCTGGGAGCAAAGGTTCTGATGACCGTTGATTGGCCCGGTTTTGGTGCGCAAAAAAACCGTGCGCTGGCCGCGGCAACGGGGGATTGGATCCTCTCGCTGGATGCCGATGAGTGGGTGGAGGCGCCGCTCGGCGCGGAAATAAGGGCCGCAATCGCCGACCCAAAAGCCAATGACGGCTTCGAAATACCGAGAAGATCGCGCTTTTGCGGGCACATTGTCCGCCATAGCGGCTGGTCGCCCGATCTGGTGCTCAGGCTCTTCCGTCGCCGCTCCGGGCGGTTCAGCGACGACACCGTGCACGAGAAGGTATTGGTGAACGGGAAGGTCAGCCGATTGTCCCGGCCGATCGAGCACGATTCCATTACCGACTTGGCAGATGCCCACGACAAGATCGGCCGGTACGCAGAAGCGTCCGCCGCGCAACTGCTTGCCGAGGGCAAAAAAAGCTCGATAGGCAAGGCGGTTTTGCGCTCGGTCTGGGCCTATGTGCGCAGCTATATTTTCCGGCTGGGATTTCTGGACGGTTCCATTGGTGCGATGGTGGCCGCGTATTCGGCCAGCTACACCTATCAGAAATGGGCCCGTGTCGCATTGGGAATGCGAGGCCCAGTCCACCCAAAAAAGCAACGCTGAGGCCAGGACAAATCTGTGAGAAACCGGCTTGGTTGACCGCAATTGTTGCCGAGCCATCGCCAACTAGTTAGTGTACGACCGTAAAAATCGAAAGCCAGGGTAGTGAATATGACTGATGCGTTTAGGGTATTTATCGGATGGGACAGCCGTGAGCCGATCGCGTACGACGTCGCGCGACACTCGCTGCTCAAACATGCGTCGGCGCCTGTCTCCGTCATTCCGATCAAACAGGACGAGATGCGTGCCCGCGGGCTATATTGGCGGGAAAAAGATCCGCTCGCCTCAACGGAGTTCACCTACACGCGCTTCCTCACGCCCTTTCTCGCCGACTACACGGGTTGGGCCCTGTTTTGCGATTGCGATTTCCTGTGGCTTGGTGATGTCGCAGGCCTGCTGAAATATACGGACTCGGACAAGGCGGTCTATTGCGTCCAGCATGACTATACGCCGAAGGCCACAACCAAGATGGATGGTGTGGTCCAGACGTCCTATCCTCGGAAAAACTGGTCGTCGCTGATGCTGTTCAATTGCGCGCATCCTTCGGTCAGATCGCTCACGCCAGAGGTCGTGAATCAGGAAAGTGGCGCCTATCTTCACCGAATGCAGTGGGTTGCCGACAAAGATTTGGGCTCATTGCCGGTAGAGTGGAATTGGCTCGAAGGTTGGAATGAAAAGCCTGCGGTCGGCACACCTAAGGCGGTCCACTATACCAGCGGCGGCCCGTGGTTTGCCGAATGGCAGAATGTCGACTACGCTGATTTGTGGATAGCAGAACGCGACGAGTTCCTGGCTTCCTATCAAGCGGAATCTTCGCAGAGCGCCGTTCGATAAGAACATCGTGTTGGCAGGTGACCTGGGCGCTTCCGAAAGTGGCATTGATTTTCGTGTCGCCAAGGGCGCAGCAACCAGCCGTCAGGCGCTGGGCGTCGACAACAATGCATGTTGCCGCCTGGGGGCGGGACCGAGGCAGATTGCGCCTACGAATCTGGCGGCTCCGGCCGGGTAAACATGCCGCGCTGAGATAAGGATCAGCTCGCGGCAATATGATCGGTTTTAGGGTCCGTCAGCTCTTTCATCGGCCTAGCCGGCACGCGAAAGTCGACCATGCCGTCACTGCGAAGACGCCTCGATCGTTTCCTGGAGAACCGCGGGCCTAAAATACCGCGGCTGCAGCTGAACCATGTCGAGCGCCTGGCGCTGGTCCGTCGCCACGGTGATTTTTCCCTTGCCTATTCGACCGCCGTGCAGAAGGGGCTTCACTACTTCGGCGATGCCCAGGGCTACATCGCTTACGGCAGCAAAACGCGACATCATTTCGCGCTCGGTGATCCAGTGGCTGCCCCGGCCGATCGGCGCGACTATATCAGACGTTTCATCGAGGTTGCCGGCAGCCCGTGGTTCGTGCAGATCGGCGACCAGACGGCGCGCGTGCTTGCCGGGCTTGGCTATCAGGTCAACCGCCTCGGCGTCGACACCAGGCTTGTCCTGCCCAGACACGACTTTTCCGGAAAGCGCAATGAGACAGTGCGCTATTCCGAACGCTGGCTCTTGAAGAAGGGTTTTTCCTTCGCAGAGGACAACGGGACTGTCTTCCTCGACGAGATTGCCAGGCTCTCCCAGAATTGGCGGGCCGACCGCATCGTCAAGCGCTGGGAGATGAGATTTCTCAACAGGCCCTTTGCCGATCACCTTGGCGTCGATATGCGCCGTTTCGTCCTGCACGGTCCGGATGGGGAGCTCGTGGCCTTGCTGGATTTCGATCCGCTGTTCAGCGACGGCAAGGTCATCGGCTACACCACCTCGTTCAAGCGCAAGCACATCGATGCCTCGGCGCATGCCGAGATCGGCCTGACCAAATTCGCGGTCGACCGCTTTCGCGATGAAGGTGTTTCCGTCGTCACCCTAGGCCTGTCGCCGCTTGTCGAAATCGGACCTAGCGGGTTTGCCGAAAGCGATTTCTGGCGGCACGCCTTCCAGCGTGCCTATGACTCCCTCTGGGTCAATCGCACCCGCTTCAATCTGCAGGGGCAGGCGGCCTTCAAGCGCCGGTTCCATGGTGTCGAAGAGCCGACCTATCTTGCCTTTCGCAAGGGGACCTTTTTCGAAGCGCTTTCTCTGCTCCGGCTGATCAGGGCCGTCTAGTGCCTAGTGACTGAGCGCTCGTCGTCTCCTAGTATGGTCGACCTCACACCGGTCAGGCTTGGTTGTTTAGGTGGGAAAGAAATGCCGCGGCGGGAAGCAAAAGACCGGCTGCGAACCGCCGGCCCATTCTGCGGCGTCCCCCAGTCCCGCCGGGGCACTTTTGGCAGGCTGAGAACGGCTCCGCGTCAGCGCCAAGGGGTCGGATTCACGGTTGCTGCAGCGTACCGCCAGGAATAACGAGGGTACCCTGGCCTGGCCTTGAGTATCTGAAGCCTATGAAGAACAAAGCAACGATGATCAAACAAATGACGATGACCGCGACGACGCTGCCAGGATGGTGTCCGGTATCTGGCGGTTGGACCATTGCCTTCCCGTATGGCTATCGCCGCTGACCTTCTTCATCTTCCAACCGAGCATGACGACTGTCAATGGATACAGGAGTTGCGCCCGCCATCCAATCAGCCGACTGCAGCGTCGATCACGTTGCGCGCTTGCTGACCGAAGCTGATGATGGACCTAACCACAGCTTGTTCCCAAGCACGCTTCCATCGCTGCGAAGCGTTGAAGGGCGGCGATCCACCGCGGCTTAGTCAGGCCGGAAACAGGAATGCAGCAGCGGGATCGAAAAAGACCTGCCGGCTGCAGGGCCACACATCCTGCGATTGCATGGCGGCGGTGGTCGGCCTGATGTCAACCTCCTGTCCAGCGGCGATGCGCGCGACGATCCGCCGGCGCTCGCCGTAAAATGCGATGTCGACGATCTCGACATTCAGTTCCGCGCTCGCCGGGCTCCGCTCCATGCTAAAGGCTTCGGGCCGGATCATCAGCCTGGTCTTCTGGCCTTTGCCGAACGTGCCGTTGGCCCTGACTCCGGATATGACCGAACCGTCTGTCATGCGGATCGTTGTCGTGCCGTTGGTGGTGCCGAGATGTTCGGCGGCGAGGAAATTCGAATTGCCGATGAAGCCGGCGACGAAATCGGTCGCCGGCCTGAGATAGAGATCCTCGCCGGTGCCGGTCTGCTCGATGCGGCCATCGTTGAACAGGGCGATTCGGTCCGACAGATGCAGCGCCTCTTCCTGATCGTGGGTGACGTAGAGAATGGTGACGCCGGTCTGGCGATGGATGCGGCGGATTTCGCCCTGGATTTCCTCGCGCAGCTTCTTGTCGAGCGCCGACAATGGCTCGTCCATCAAAAGGATCGGAGGATCGTAGGCCAGCGCCCGGGCCAGCGCGACGCGCTGCTGCTGGCCGCCCGACAGCGCACCGGGTAAGCGTCCGGCAAAGCTTTCGAGCCGCACCAGGGCCAGCATGTCGGCGACCTTTTTCTTCACATCGGCGTCCGGCCGGCGGCGAACCCGCAGCGGAAAAGCGACGTTTTCGGCCACCGTCAGATGCGGAAACAGCGTGTAGCGCTGGAAGACCATGCCGATGTTGCGCTTGTGCGAAGGCACTGCAAGCAGTGATTTTCCTTCCAGCAAGACATCGCCGGAAGTCGGGTCCTGAAAGCCGGCGATCGCGTAGAGCGTCGTCGATTTTCCCGAACCGGAGGGCCCGAGGAAGGTCAGGAACTCGCCCCTGGGAATGTCCAGCGTGACGTCGTGCACGGCGACGATCGCCCCGAACGCCTTGCGCAGATTGCGGATGGAGAGGAAAGGGTGGGTCATGTCCGGAACTTTCGCTGCAGCAGCGCCGTCATCACCATCAGGGCAAGCGTCAGCCCGACCAGCAGGCTGGAGGCAGCGGCGATCACCGGACTGAGGTCCGACCGCAGACTGCCCCAGATCTTGACGGGCAAGGTTTGCAAGCTGGGGCTGGCCATGAAGATCGCCACCACGACTTCGTCCCACGAGGCGAGGAACGAAAAAATCGCGGCGGAGAAGATGCCGATCCGGATCGACGGCAAGGTGATCCTGAGCCTGGCCTCGAGCGGGCTTGCCCCGCAGACGATTGCCGCGTCCTCGATCGACTTGTCGAACCCTTCGAGCGCGGTGGCGATCGGAATGATGGCGAAGGGCAGCGCCAGCACGGTGTGGGCGATGACGAAGCCGATGGTGGTGCCGCCGAGGCCAAGGCGAAGGAAGAAGGCGTAGATGGCGATGGCGAAGACAACGACGGGCAGAACCATCGGCGTCAGCAGCAGGCCGCGCAGGATCTCACGTCCGGCAAACCTTCCGCGAACCAGGGCAAAGGAGGCGAGCAGGCCGATCGCTACTGCCAGGATCGCCGTCATGGTGGCGATCCGAGCGCTGGTCAGCGCGGCGTCGAGCCAGGCCGGATCGGCAAAAAGCTCCTGGTACCATTTGAGCGTCCAGCCGGGCGGCGGAAAAGCCAGCCAGCGCGACGAGCCGAAGGAGAGCAGAACAATGAAGACCACCGGCAACAGAAGAAAGCCAGCGACCAGCGCGGTGAAGCCGAGCAGGGCAACCCGTAGCCAACCCATGCGGTCATAGTCGAGCAGCATCTCAGATGCCTCCGCTCGTGCGCCTGGCACCGACAAGGCGCAGCTGCAGTGCATAGAGAACCATGGTGACGACAAGCAGGATGAAGGCAGCGGCGCTGCCGAGCCCCCAGTTGAGCAGCGACTGGACCATCTGCGCGATCATTTCGGCAAGCATCATGTTCGACGTGCCGCCGAGCAGTGCCGGCGTTACGAAGTAGCCGAGCGACATGACGAAGACCATCAGGCCGCCGGCCGCGACGCCGGGCAGCGACAGCGGCACGAGGATACGGCGGAACGCCTGGAAAGGGCTTGCGCCGCACAGCGACGCCGCACGCAGCGTCATCGGATCGATCGCCCGTAACGTGCCGACCAGCGGCAGGATCATGAAGGGCAGCATGATATAGACCATGCCGATAGTGACGCCGGTGAGATTGTTGATGAGCGGCAGCGGGTGGTCGATGACGCCGATGGTCATCAGCGTCCGGTTGATGACGCCGGTACGCTGCAGGAGCACCATCCAAGCATAGGTGCGGGTGAGCAGGTTCGTCCACATCGACAGAATGATGATGCCGAAGATGATCGAGGCCAGTCCCGAAGGCATGATTGCCAGCATCCAGGCGACCGGAAAGGCGACAAGGACCGTGGCGACGGTGACCAACGCCGCGACCAGGAATGTGTTGAAGAACACCCGCGCATAGGTGCCGTCACCAAGCAGGGCAGCATAGTTCTGCAAGCCTGGCTCGGGCTCCGTGACACTGCGCAAAAGCAGCGCCAGCACGGGGATGACGAAGAACAGCATAATCAGAATCAGGGCCGGCAGCAGGCCATTGAGACCTGCCGGCACCCGCACCGTTCCAAAGTTCCGGCGTGTTTCGACCGACATGACAGCGACCCGGCTACGGGACGAGACGGCGCGAACCGTCTCGTCCATTGCGGTTCAAGGGCGGGCTTATTTCGCCTGCCAGGCATACCAGCGCGCGGCGATGGTGTCGCGATTGGCGGCCCAGTAGTTCATGTCGAGATTGATCTGCCCGCCGACATGAGCGTCCGGCAGCGATTTCACGGCATCGGCCGGCATCTCTGCCTTGGCCTTGGTATTGATCGGCGCATAACCGCTGGCTTCGGCAAATTTGGCCTGGCCGGCGGGGCTGCTCGCCGCGGCGAGGAATTTCATCGCCGTATCCTTGTTCTTGGCACCCTTCGGTACCACCAGAACGTCGGCTGCGGTCAGGTTCTGGTTCCAGGAGACGCCGACATCGGCGCCATCCTTGTCCAGTGCGAAGACGCGGCCGTTCCACAGCTGGCCGAACGTTGCTTCGCCGGATGCGATCAATTGCTGCGACTCCGCCCCGCCGCTCCACCAGACGATGTCCGACTTGATGGTGTCGAGTTTCTTGAAGGCGCGATCGAGATCCAGCGGATAGAGCTTGTCCGCCGGAACACCATCGGCCAGCAGCGCGATCTCGATGACACCGGGCGCCGACCATTTGTAGAAGGTCCGCTTGCCCGGGAACTTCGTCAGGTCGAACATGTCGGCCCAGCCGGCCGGTTCACCCGAAACGGCGCCCTTGTTCCAGGCGAGCACGAAGGAATAGTAGAAACTGCCGACGGCGTGATCGGTGGTGAAGCGCGGATCGAGGTCGGCCTTCGGCACGGTCTTGAAGTCGATCGGCTCGAGCAGACCGTCCTTGGCCGCCTTGATGGCGAAATCCATCTCGACGTCGACGACGTCCCAGTTGACACTGCCGCTGTCGATCATCGCCTTCAGCTTGCCGTAGTCGGTCGGGCCGTCCTGCATGACCTTGATGCCGGATGCAGCGGTGAACGGCTCGGCCCAGGATTTGGTCTGCGCTTCCTGGGTCGTCCCGCCCCAGCTGGTGAACACCATGTCCTCGGCCTTTGCGGCCGTCGTTGCCGGAACTGTCGTTGCAATAAATCCGGCAAGGAAGCCGGTGATGATCAGTTTCATTGTCGTTCTCCTCTGTTGTTTTCGTTGTTGTCTGTTCGCGATCGGTCGTTTTCGCCTTGATCGCGCATCTCCGGCCAGCGGCGGCTACCGCATGACAAAAGGATCGGGAATCGGGTCGTCGGAGGTGCGTATCCACACCGATTTCGAACGCGTGTAGTCGCGGATCGCATCGAGGCCGCCCTCGCGGCCGAGCCCGGATTGGCCGTAGCCGCCAAACGGAACCAGCGGCGAGACCGCCCGATAGGTGTTGATCCAGACCACGCCGGCATGGATGCCGCGCGCCATGCGGTGGGCTTTTGCCAGATTGGTGGTGAACACGCCGGACGCCAGGCCGAATTTCGTGTCGTTGGCGAGCGAAAGCGCTTCAGCTTCGCCGTCGAAGGCTAGCACACAGAGCACCGGGCCGAAGAGCTCTTCGCGCACGCAGGCAAGGGTCTGATCAGGCGCGTCGATAATCGTCGGCGCGTAATAGAAGCCGTCCGCCATGCCCGCGGGGCGAATGCCGCCGGTGACCAGTTGCCCGCCCGCGGCCAGGCTTTCAGCAATGATCTTCTCTATCCATTCGCGCTGGCGCGAGGTGGCGAGCGGTCCCATTTCGATCGCGGGATCCTGCGGATCGCCAATCCTGATCGCCTCGGCTTTGCGCTTGAGCCGGGCGAGGAATTCGTCCTTCACGGAGCGCTGGACCAGCAGCCGAGAGCCGGCGACGCAGCTCTGGCCGGTGGCAGCGAAGATGCCGGCAACGACCGCGTTGGCGGCGCTGTCCAGATCGGCATCGGCAAACACCACGACCGGGCTTTTGCCGCCGAGCTCGAGCGTCGTGAAAGCGAGGTTTTCCGCCGTATTCCTGACGATCTGCCGAGCGGTCGAGGGACCGCCGGTGAAGGCGACGCGGGCGACGAGCCGATGACTGGTCAGCCGGTGACCGCAATCGTGGCCGAAGCCGGTCAGGATGTTCACGGTCCCGGCGGGAAATCCCGCCTCATGGACGAGTTCGGCGAAGGCCAGCAACGGGGCAGGGCCGTCTTCCGATGCTTTCAGAACGATGGTGCAGCCGGCCGCCAGCGCCGGCCCGAGCTTGACGGCGGACAGGAAGAGCTGCGAGTTCCACGGCACAATGGCGGCTACGACGCCAATTGGCTCCGGCCGGATGGTCACTTCCATGTCGGCCTTGTCGATGGGGACAAACGAGCCCTCGTGCTTGTCGGCCAGCCCGCCATAATAGCGGTAATAGTCGCCGACATAGGCGATCTGGGCGCGGGTCTCGCGGATGATCTTGCCGGTATCGCGCGTCTCGAGTTCCGCCAGCCGGTCGGCATTGGCGACCACCAGATCGCCGAGCCGCACCAGAAGCTTGCCGCGTGCCGTTGCCGTCATTGCCGGCCACGTGCCGGAGCCAAGCGCCCGGTGAGCAGCTTCGACGGCGCGGTCGACGTCATCAGACGATGCAGCGGGCATCTTCGCCCATGGCGCGCCCGTCGAGGGATCGATGCTGTCGAAGGTCGCCGCCACTTCGACGAAGCTGCCGTCAATATAGTTCCTGAATTGAGTGGTGCTCATCGCAATCCAGCTTTCGGCTCGGAAAAGGCCGGCATCACCCTGTCGATGAAGAGCTGCAGCGATTTCTTCTTGCGCCGATGGGAAAGGCCGCTGTCGATCCAGATCGAATACTGATCGTAGCCGAGCGCTTCGTAGGCCTTCAGCCTGGCGATCACCTCGTCGGCTTCGCCAATGACCAGGTTCTGCTTGATCTTGTCAGGCGCATATTGCGGCATGGCCGCGATCTCGTCTTCGGTCAGCGCTTCCATTATGCCCTGGTGCACCGGCTTCTTGTTCTGGAACCAGGCGCCGAACTGGCAGTAGAACTGCGACAGATCCTGCGCGAGCCGGTCAGCCTCCGCGGCATCCTCGGCGACGAAAGTATGCATCAGCAGCATGATCTCCGGCCTTGGTACGTCGGGGTGGGCATTACACGCCGCGTTGAAACGCTCCATCAGGCTGGCCACTTCGCCATCGCCGGAGGCAAGCGGCGTCACCTGGACGTTGCATTTGCTGGAAACCGCAAAGTCGTGCGAGTTCGGATCGCGTGCGGCCACCCAGATCGGTGGATAAGGCTTTTGCAGCGGCTTGGGCGACGAGGTGGTTGAAGGAAACGACCAGAACTCGCCGGCGAGTTCGAAATCACCATCCCAAAGGCCCCGGATCGCCGGCACCATCTCGCGCATACGCTGGCCGGCACCCCAGGCCTCGAGGCCTGGGAAAAGCCGCTGGTATTCGTAAGCGTAGGCGCCGCGCGCAATGCCGATGTCGAGACGGCCGCCGGTGACGACGTCGGCCATCGCTGCTTCGCCGGCAAGCTTGATCGGGTGCCAGAACGGCGCGACGATGGTTCCTGTTCCGAGCCGGATGCGCCTGGTTTTGGCGGCGAGCCAGGCGATGTTGATGAACGGGTTCGGCGAGATGGTGAATTCCATCCCGTGATGCTCGCCGATCCAGGCAGTCTCGAATCCTGCCTCTTCCGCCTGCAAAACCAGCTCCTCCAGCTCGCCGACAAGCTCGGAATGCGGCTTTGCCAGATCCGATCGCTCCATGTGCACGAAAAGCGAAAACTTCATCGGTTTCACCCGCGGCCGGAAATAGGAATTTGAGAAGGCGCGGGCTTGGCGAGCGGCCGGACTTCGCCTTCGACCTCGTTGCCGACATAGACGCCGAATGCATCTTCCGTACGTTCGCGCGCATAGCGGGCAAGCATCGAACGCACTGCGGGATCGGCGATCTTCAGATCCGCGATCTTCTCGAGGTCGACAAGCCGCATCTGGCGATCGTCGGAATAGGATCCCTCGACCGTTCCGCGATAATAAACATGCGTGCGCCAGGGTTCGGCGGCATCGTCCCACACCGCGAACAGGAAGCCGAGCTGGGCGTCTATGGCCCTGGCGGCAAGGCGCCCTTTGAGGCTGCGCGCATCGTTGGGCGTGCCCAGTCCGCGCCCCGCAGGCAATTCATAAATCCCGTCGGCTGTTTGGACGAACAGCACACGGAATGGCGCCGACCTCCGTATCGGGGGGCGCCGCCGCCAGCGCCTCCTGGCTGAGGCCAGGCGTGACGTAGGTGCCTCTGCAATAACCGAGGGGCTGGGCTCCGTTGTGGCTGAAGTCGCGGACGCGGCCGATGAGGATCGAGTGATCGCCAGCATCGACCAGCTGCTCCATGCCGCAATCGAACACCGCAACGGAGCCGTCGATCAGCGGATTGCCGGTCCGGCCCGGTTGCCAGCTCACGGCCGCGAACTTGTCCGCTGCTTTGGAAGCGAAGATGCCGGAATGGGCCTTCTGGTCCTCTGACAGGATGTTGATGGCGAAACCTCTCGACGTCGAAAAAGCACTGTGCCCCAGCGCCCTCTTGGCGATGCAGACAAGCACCAGCGGCGGCTCGAGTGAGACCGAGGTGAAGGAGTTGGCGGTGAAGCCGCGCGGTTCGCCTTCCGCTCCGATCGTTGTGACGATGGTGACACCGGTCAGGAAGGAGCCGAGTGCGCGCCGGAATTCGCCGCTGTCAAAGACTGCATCCGTCTCCGGCCTCACGCCAGCGTCTCCTGCCGTGTCGAGAAATTCCATGATGTGTTTGGTCACTTTTTCAGGTGAAGCCATTGCCATCATGTGCCTTTCTCCATTGAGCACGAGGCATTGGCTGTGCGGCGCAAGCCTCGCCATCGCCGCCGACATGGCCGGGGTCGAATTGCTGTCCTGCGACCCGGTCATGAACAGGGCCGGTGCGGCAAGACCGGGGAGGGCACCGGCATGCTCGGCATCGGCACGGGCAAAGAGGCGATAGGTGCGCGCGTAGCCTTCGGGGTCGACCCTTTCAAGGGCGGCGCGCGCGGTAGAGGCCGCCCCGATAAGGTTCGCCGGCAGCGGGTCGCCGAACCAGCGGGCAAGCGTAGCCGCAATGGCGGAAGGGTTGCCATGGGTGCCGAGCGCGGCCGCACGCTCGCGTACGGCCTGCGCCAAGGCCGCGGGGCGGCGGAATACCGCATTGAGACAGACGATGGAGCGAACGCGCGAAGGGGTGCGAAGGGCGATCTCCAGAGCGACCAGCGCGCCCATCGAATGGCCAACGATCGACACCGACGCCACGCCAAGATGGTCGAGAAGGCGAACCGCCTGATCGGCGAAATCCGACAGGCTGGCTTCTTCCGGCGGCAGCGGTGAAACGCCGTGGCCGAGCATGTCGATGGCGATCAGGTCATGATGGTCTTTCATCGCCGCGATCTGATCGTGCCAGATCGCGGCGTTCATGCCGACACCGTGAATGAGCAGAACCGGCGCGCCGGAGCCGGCGCGGATGAAGCCGGTGCCGTCCGGAGCCGTGTCCCGGACCCATGCGGTGGCAGCGACGTCAGCCATGCAGGTCGCCGACCTCCTTGAGGTCCTGATAGCGGTCGCCGATACGATGGTGCGGGCGGCCGCCAATCGAAGCGCCAAGCGCCACTACCAGCTCATCGGGCGCGGGCGCGTCGCCGATTTGGAAATGTACGGTCAGATAGTGGGAGCGGCGGCCTTCGTCGTTCTTGTCCATCAGCGGGATCATGATCGGGGTGTTCGGCCCTCCGCGCAGATTGGTGAAGGCGAGATAGGTCTTGGCGCCGACCGCGCGACGGTAATGGTTGCCGAAATGCAGCGTATGGATCAGCGCCGATGCATGCTCGATCTCGCCCGCCGTGCCGCAGACCGCGGCCTTGCCGTAGCCCTCTATCGCGTCGCCGGAACCGGCGACGGCGATGATTTCGCGGGTCAGCAGTTCACCGAGGACGGGAGCAATGGCGCGGATCTCCGTCGACAGGTCGTCGGTGAAACCGCGGCCCGCCCAAGGGTTTGTCAGCACGGCGGCGACGCCGATCAGACGCAACGGTTTTGGGGCTTCCTTGCCGCCCTCGATTAACGTGTTCTCGATATAGGTGACGATCTTTCGAATGGCTGGTTTCATGAAGTCCTCGGTCGCCACGGCGCTGTGCAGCGCCGAAATCTTTACGTCATCTTATGGTATACCATACTATGGAGCACCAGAAGCCTTGTCAATCGGCTATGGAATCTGTTTTGTGGCCGGATCGGGGTAGGGAGAGAAAATGTCAGGCGATACGCTGCGGATCGACCGCTCTGCCAAGACGCTGAGGACGCTGGCGCTGGAGCGCATGCGTGAAGCGATCATGGGCTTCTATTTCCAGCCTGGTGAAAGGCTGGTCGAGCGGCCTCTATGCGATCAGCTCGGGGTGAGCCGTTCCGTCGTGCGCGAGGTCCTGCGGCAGCTGGAGGCGGAAGGCCTGGTGCAGATGATACCGGGCCACGGACCCGCCGTGGCCAAGCCGGATCTCGGCCGCACCGACGAAATCTATGAATTGCGGGCGCTGCTCGAGGGCATCGCGGCGCGGGCTTGCGCCCTAACGGCCACGGACGCGCAGATCGCTTTGCTCGATGCCGCCTTGAGGAACCTGCTTGAGGCGTGGGCGTCCGGTGCGCCTGTCGAGGTGATGCGGGCAACGACCAAGTTCTACGAAACGCTGTTCGAGGCGGCGGACAAGCGCATTGCCTGGGAAATCGTGACGGGGCTGAATGTCCGCATCAACCAGCTCCGCTCAATGACGATCGCGTCGGAGAACCGCCGCGAGCCGGCGATCGCCGAAATGACCGAAATCATGGATGCAATCCGGTCGCGCAAGCCGGACGAGGCGGAGGCGGCGGCGCGGCGGCATGTCGAATCCGCGTGGCAGATCGCCCGCAACACGCTTCGCCTTGGCTGACTGGTATGCCGCCGGCGGTCCATCGTTCCACGGCAGGCATCTAACTGGTGCGTACAGTGACATGTGTGACATGCCAATTTGCTTTCAGTTGCGGCGGCAAAATCGTATATCGGGTCAGTTAGGTGTGCATCTCTTGCCAAATTGCTCTGTCATTCGAACGGAGTATCGGACGGACTGAGACAGAAAAAATAGTAAAATGAATATGTTACGCCACAAAGTTGCCGTGGCGCCGATGATGGACTGGACGGACCGGCACTGCCGGTTCTTCCATCGCCAGCTGACGCGCGAGGCGCTGCTCTATACCGAGATGGTGGTGGCCGATGCGGTCATCCACGGCGCACGCGAGCGGCTGCTCGGCTTCGACGACAGCGAACATCCGGTTGCGCTGCAACTCGGCGGCGCCGATCCGGGAAAGCTGGCCGAGGCGGCGCGCATCGGCGAAACCTTCGGCTATGATGAAATCAACCTCAATGTCGGCTGCCCGTCCGACCGCGTCCAGTCGGGCACCTTCGGCGCCTGCCTGATGAAGACGCCCGTGCTCGTCGCGGATTGCGTCGCGGCAATGAAGGCGGCGGTGAAAATACCGGTTACCGTCAAGTGCCGCATCGGCGTCGATGAGCAGGATCCGGAACCGGCACTCGATGCGTTGGCCGATGCTGTTTTCGCGGCCGGCGCCGACGCGCTGTGGGTGCACGCCCGCAAGGCCTGGCTGGAAGGACTGAGCCCAAAGGAAAATCGTGACATCCCACCGCTCGACTATGACCGCGTCTATCGGCTGAAAGCCAGAAAACAAAACAAATTCATCGGCATCAACGGTGGCATTCAATATCTCGCAGAGGCGCTGACGCATCTCGACCATGTCGATGGCGCCATGCTCGGCCGCGCCGCCTATCACACGCCAGGGATACTGACCGGCATCGATGCCGCGTTTTACGGCAGCACAGCTGAGTCGTTCGATTTTGCCGCACTGATCGATGCCATGGCGGATTACGCGTCACGCCATATCGAGCAGGGCGGACGGCTCGGGCATGTCACCCGGCACATGGTCGGGCTGTTTCACGGCCTGCCCGGTGCACGCCGCTATCGGCAGATCCTGTCCACCGAGGCGACAAAGCCCGGTGCCGGACCGGAGGTGATCAAGACGGCTTTCGCAGAGGTCGATTTCGGCCGGACCGCAGAGGCGGCCTGAGGAAAAACTTAATCCCGCAAAATCATGCGATCGCCGCGTACGTCGAAACCCGATAGCGAGCCGATGAAATTCATACCGAGAAGGCTCTGGCCGAGCGTGCCTGGTGCGGCGATCATGATGGGCATGTCCTTGCGCACGATGCCGCCGATCGACAGTTCGTCGGTTCGCACCGCCGCCGCGCGTGTCATGCCGTTGGCGGTAGAGATCGGTATGGTGAAGCGGAGAGCCGCCGAATTGAACCCGACCGCCAGCGCGTCCTCGGCGGTCAGAACGGTGCTGGTCGCGCCGGTATCGACAACCGTCAGGATCGGCGTGCCGTTGATCGTGACGCGCGCTTCGAAATGGCCGCTGCCGGCCTTGTCCAGGGTGACTGTGGCATGGCCTTCTTCCACGCCCAGCGCCAGCGGACTGCCGGGAACAAGGCCGGCGGTGACGCGGCTGGCGAAATCCTGCAACTCATAGCGGTACTGATAGCCGGCGATCAGCGCCAGCACGATGGCACCCCAGGCGCCGAGGCTGCGGGCCATGGTGCCCAACGGCCTGCCCGATCTGACCAGGCCGGCGCCGACGAGTGCCGCTAAGGCGCCAAGCCAGATCAACTGGCTGAAATCGTAATTCTCGATGCCGAACGTACTGCCGGCGGAATCGTTGAGCATGAGCAGGAGCACACCCGCCCCGATCGCGACGATCAGAATCCACAACAGTCGGTTCATCTCTGCGGCCGGTTCACGAGAGGGCGTCGCGTTCGCGTGCCATGCGGCTGCGACGGGTTTCCCGGCGGGGGCGTCGCTCGACCGTTTCCAGCCTTGCCGGCAGCTCGGCCATGACGCTGCGGCGGGTTTGCGGGGTCATGTCGATCCAGGCGGCGATTTCCTCGCGCGTGCGCCCGCAACCGAAACAGAAGCCGGTTTTCATGTCGATCGAGCAGACCAGGATGCACGGGGATTCAATGGCCGTCATAAGGATTTCCTTGGCTAGCCTCCACATGGTGCAACGACAAAGTCAATGCAAGCCCTCCGGGAAGCGCCGCCAACGAATGCTTTCGCGTCAATACCGCCAAGTTGTACCAGGCCTGGAGGTTGTGCCGGCTTGAGGTTGTGCCGGCTGGCCAAGGCGGCTATGCCGCTCACCAATCCACACGGACGATTGCCATCGACATGACCAGCGCGCTGCCTTTCGACGATTTTCGCGACCTCCTGGTGAGCCTGCCGCCGGGAGATATGGCGGCCAAGGCCCGCGTGCGCCAGTTGTTTGCCAAGGCAGACAAGCCCAAAGGCTCGCTTGGCCGCATCGAGGACATCGCCGCCTGGCTTGCCGGGTGGAGCGGCCGCGCGCCGCCGGCGGTGACGCGGCCATTGGTGGCGATCTTTGCCGGCAATCATGGCGTCACCCGCCACGGCATTTCGCCGCGCCCCGCCGCCGCCACGGCAAATGCAGTCGAGCTCTGCGCCGCCGGCGGTGCAGCGATCAACCAGATCTGCATCGCCAACGATCTCGGCTTGAAGGTGTTCGATCTGGCCCTGCACATTCCGACAGCCGACATTACGGAGGATGCGGCACTGGACGAGCGCGGTTGTGCCGCTACCATGGCCTTCGGCATGGAAGCGATTGCCGGCGGTACCGACCTGCTTTGCCTTGGCGACCTCGGCGTCGGCAATTCGACTGTCGCCGCGGCCCTTTGCACGGCACTGTTCGGCGGCACCAGCGCCGACTGGGTCGGCCCTGGATCAGGGGCGGACGCGGCGATGCAGAGGCGCAAGGCGGAGGTGGTCGATGCCGCGGTCGCGTTTCACGGCGCGAGCCTCAAGGACCCGCTGGAAGCGCTGCGCCGGGTCGGCGGGCGGGAATTCGCCGCGATCTGCGGCGCCATTCTGGCGGCGCGGATGCAGAAGATCCCGGTGCTGCTCGATGGGTTTGCGGTGACTGCGGCCGCTGGTGTCCTACATACCGCCAACCCCGCCGCGCTCGATCATTGTCTCCTCGCAAGCCTGTCGCCAGAGTCTGGTCATGCCAAGGCCGCCGAGCGCCTCGGCCTTCGCCCGCTGCTCGATCTGGGCGTCAGTCAAGGCGAGGGGGTAGGGGCGGCGCTTGCCGCCGGCCTGGTCAAGGCGGCCGCGCTGACCAGCTCCGGCATGGCAGCCGCGGTCCGCGGTTAAGCATTCAGCGCCGGCGCGAGGCAACCGCCTTGGTCGGCAGCGCCGGCAGTTCCTCCATCACCCGGCTCAGCGGGAAGATGGCGATCGCCTCGGTGCCTTCGCGCAGCCTGGAATGGAGCTGGAATTCGCCGCCATGCATGGCCAGCAGGCCTTGCACGATCGGCAGGCCAAGCCCGGTGCCCTGTTCGGCGCTCTTGATGGCGATCGAGCCCTGGCCGAAGGCCGAAAGCACGATCGGAATCTCGTCTTCCGGTATGCCCGGCCCATTGTCCTTGACGGAGAGATATTGCCCGCCGCCCGCCGTCCAGCCGACGCGCACGCGGATTTCGCCGCCGGTGGCGGTGAACTTGATGGCATTGGACAACAGGTTGAGCGCAATCTGCCGCACCGCGCGTTCGTCGGCGAACAAGCGCGGCAAGGCGTTTTCGAAATCCTGGACGATGCGGATGTCCTTGTTGCGCGCCTTCAGCTCCATCATGTGGCAGCAATCCTCGACGACGGAGAGCAGCATCATCGGCTCCTCGTTGAGCTGGTAGCGGCCCGCTTCGATGCGCGACAGATCGAGAATTTCGTTGATCAGGTCGAGCAGATGCTGTCCGGAGTCGTGCACGTCACGGGCATAGTCGCGATAAGTCGGGTTGCTCATCGGGCCGAGCACCTCGTTGGCCATCACTTCGGAAAAGCCGAGAATGGCGTTGAGCGGTGTGCGCAGTTCGTGGCTCATCGAGGCTAGGAAACGCGATTTCGCCAGATTGGCGTCTTCCGCCCGCCGCCGTGCCTCGTCCGACATCGATTTCGCCGTCTCAAGTTCGGCGATCAGCGCATCTTTTTCGGAGCGGAACGACAGCAGCATCAGCGAGGAACGGTTGAGCTGGCGCGCCACATAGGCGAAGAAAGGCAACGAGGCGATCAGCAAGCCTGCCATGATCGCCTCGACCGGCATCCATAATTTCGCACTGGCATAAGCATAGATGGCGACCGGGAGGGCGAAGGTCGCCAACAGCGCACCGCGCAGGGACGAGGCCAGGATAGCGGTTGCCGACATGGCGAGCAGCAGCACCACCGCCTTGGCGACCTGGAACTGATCCATTTGGCAAGTTTCGCAGCCGAGCCATGCGAACCAAGCCCAGCCAAGCCCGCACAGAAAATGGCCGATCAGGAAATCCCTATGCGTTTCCAGCGGGTTGAGTTCGGACGCTCGCGTGACGCGTCTGGCCATGAATGCAACGATGGTATAGCAGATGAATGTGAACAGCGCCCAGACGCCGATCTCCTTGCCGATGCCCGCGAGCAAGCCTGCCGCGGCCGTTGCCAGAACGAGCAGCGGGATAACGATCACGCCGCCGGTCATCGAAAGCGCGTGGAGCTTCAACAGCTCGCGGTCGAAGTCGGGATTTCCGGCTTGCTGCGAAAGACGGTCGCGCGTCTTGCGCACCGCGCGCGCGACATCGCTGTTGCGATGGCGTTTTCTGCGGTCCACAATAAACTTGTCCGCCGTGGTCGAGCGTTGCAGGGGCATGAAGTCTTCAATTTACGCGGGCAGCAATTTCAAATCGTTAAGCTACGTTCGAATGATTAACCAACGGTTTGCCATATGAGCCGTTCGTGGTCGCGATGGCCGTGCCAGCGATACTATGCGCCGCGTCCGCGAAGCCTGTGGCGCCGACTAATGGACTATGGGCTGACACTCATCGTGCTCGGCCTGGCGATCCTCCTGGCGGCGCGCCTCGACCGGGTGGAGACGCGCAAGACGGAGGGCGCGGCCACCGTCAATGACGGCGATAGCATCACGCTCGGCGGCGAGCGTATCCGCATGCGTGGCATCGACGCGCCGGAATATTCGCAGATCTGTCGCAAGGACGGTGCCGACTATCCTTGCGGCAAGCTCGCGCGGCAGTCCCTGGTGCGGTTGATCGCCGGCAAAGCCGTCTCCTGCAGCGGCTGGCAGCGCGACCGCTACAGCAGGCTGCTCGGCGACTGCAAGGCCGGCGGCAAGGATCTCAACCGCGCACAGGTCGAGGCCGGCTGGGCGGTCGCCTTTGGCGATTTCGAGACCGAGGAAGCTGCTGCGCGCGCGGGCAAAGCCGGCATCTGGGGCGGAACTTTCGACGAGCCGAAGAACTGGCGCGAGAGCCACGGCCACGAGCTGGTCGAAAGAAAGCACGGCACCTTGGCGTCGATCGGCGATGCCTTGCGTGAAATTTTTCGCTTCTGGTGAGTTGTGCCTATAGTTCGTCGGGACGGACGAGGAGGATAGAGATGAAGCTGTTCGACGGCGGGCGCGCGCCCAATCCACGTCGGGTTCGGATTTTTTTGGCCGAAAAGGGACTTCAGGTTCCGCTGGTGCCCGTCGACATGGGCGCGCTGGAGCACAAAGAGCAGCCGGTCAGCTCGCGCAATCCGCTGAAGCGTCTGCCGGTGCTCGAGCTCGACGATGGCACCATCATCACCGAATCCGTCGCAATCTGTCGTTACTTCGAGGAACTGCACCCCGAGCCGGCTTTGTTCGGGCGTGGCGCGCTCGGCAAGGCAATCGTCGAGATGTGGCAAAGACGTGTGGAGTTCAATCTGTTCGGCTGCGTCGCCGCGGCGTTCCGGCACATCCACCCCGCAATGAGGGAATGGGAGATCCCGCAAATCCCCGAATGGGGCGAGGCCAACAAGCCGAAGGCGATCGAATTCCTGAGATTTCTGGACACTGAGCTCGCCGGCAGGGAATTCGTCGCCGGCGATGCGTATTCGATCGCCGACATCACCGGGCTGGTCGCCATCGACTTTATGAAGCCGGCTCGCATCAAGGTACCCGAAGAGTGCACCAACGTGCTGCGCTGGTATCGGGAAATCTCCAGCCGGCCGAGTGCCGCCGCCTGACAACGAGTTCCGAATGAGCAAAGAGCTGGAAGCCTTGGCGGCGCGGGTACGCGCCTGCCGCATCTGCGTCGATAAGCCGGCCGGCAGGCCGTTGCCGCACCAGCCGCGTCCGGTGCTCAGGCCATCGTCGAGTGCGCGTATCCTGATCGCCAGCCAGGCGCCGGGTACCAAGGTTCACATCACAGGCATGCCGTTCACCGACGCCTCCGGCGACCGGCTGCGAAGCTGGCTGGGCGTCGGCAGCGAGGAATTCTATGACACGGACAAGTTTGCCATCGTGCCGATGGGCTTTTGCTTTCCCGGTCAGGACGCCAAGGGCGCCGACCTGCCGCCGCGCCGCGAATGTGCGCCGGCCTGGCGCACATCGCTGATGGCGCTGATGCCGCAAGTCGATATGGTGCTGACGATCGGCATCTACGCGCAAAGCTGGCATATGGGCGCGGCGCGCCGTCCCTCGCTGACGGAAACGGTCATGGATTGGCGTGCCATCTGGGCGGCGGCAACCGACCCGAAAGTCCTGCCGCTGCCGCACCCGTCCTGGCGCAACACCGGCTGGCTGAAGCGCAATCCATGGTTTGAAATGGATTTGCTGCCCTTTCTGAGATCGGAAATCCGCTATCGCCTCGGCTAGGCATTCAGCAAGAAATCACTCGCTTTCGCACTATGCGGCAGAATTTCTTTCTTGTAATAGGCTCGAGCAAGAGGGAATATGGTAATCCATTCCTCGAAGCGCGTCGCGCATGAGGGGACGCGCGTTAAATTCTTGTTTTTATGCATGTCGTTGTGCCAAGGCCGTTGCGCACTTGGACGACTTGCATCAGGGGAGCACCCAATGGACCGCCTTGATAGAAAAATTCTCCGCCTCCTGCAGGAGGATGCGACGCTTGCAGTCGCCGACGTCGCCAAGAAGGTCGGCCTGTCGACGACGCCGTGCTGGCGGCGCATCCAGAAGCTCGAGGAGGAGGGCGTCATAAAGCGGCGCGTCGCCATCCTCGATCATGAAAAGGTCAATGTGCGGGTCACGGTGTTCGTCTCGATCCGCACCAATTCGCACAGCCATGAATGGCTGCGGCGCTTTTCGGAGGTCATCCAGGAATTCCCGGAAGTGGTCGAATTCTATCGCATGAGCGGCGACGTCGACTATCTCTTGCGCGTCGTGGTGCCCGATATCGCCGCCTATGATGCCTTCTACAAGCGGCTGATCGCCAAGATCGAGATCCGCGACGTGTCGTCTTCCTTCGCCATGGAGCAGATCAAATACACGACCGAGATGCCGCTGGATTACATGATGCTCGACAAGGAGTCCGGCGCGAACGCCGCCTGAGATTCTTCTGTTTAGTTCTTCTTTTTGTTGAGGAAACTCCAGGGCGAGTTGACCGGCAGCGTGATCGTGTCCGGCACGGTGTCGACATTGACCACCTCGGCCTTGCGCACGGTGTAGCCCGACTGGATGACGCTGACGCCGTCAAGGATGAAAAGCTGGCTCTTCTCCATGCCCGGCCGTAATGCGCCGGTCACCGAAACCGGCTGGTAGGTCTCGGACATCCTGTAAGGGTGTGCAGGCGTGACGAGGACGATCTGGTTGGGCGGCGGCGTCGGCATGTGGCTGCAGGCTCCCGTCCACGGCACCAGCAGGAATTGGTAGACGAGATCACCATCGCGGTCGACCGGCAGCGCATAGCCTGCGAGTTGCACGGTCTTGTCCTGCAAGTCGAGTGAGAGCGTCTCGCCACGATCCGGCATTTTGGCCGCGATCATTGGCAGTCCGACGCTTTCGGCGGCTGCCTGGGTCGCCGGGCGCAGATCCTTCCAGAAAATATGCATGGTTCCGGCGGAAGCGCTTGCCGCGATCGCGGACGCCAACAAGGCAGTTGCCATGATCGTGCCTGATTTAAAACGGTTGCTCATCGCTGCTCCGCCGTTGAGCCTTGATCTGCGGACATCAAGTAAAGCTGCCGCTGCCTCACAGGTCAACGTTCAAGCCGCATCACATGCCGGCGCGAGCCGGTCATGCCGATCTCGCGAAAGCCGCGGGCGGCGAACATGTCGCGAAAACCCATGAAGCTGTAGCTCGGCGACGCCTGGTCGACGGAATAGGCTTCGATCGTCCTGGCGCCTTTGGCAAAGGCGTGATCGATGGCCGCGTTGAGCAATGCGCTTGCCAGCCCGCCGCCGCGCAGCGCTTTCGGTACATAGAAGCAGACGATCGACCAGATGCCCATCTCGCTATCGTCCTGCTGCCGCGACAGCCTGCGATAGGTCTCGCGCGGCGCAATCGAGCACCAGCCGACGGTCCGGCCATCGATCTGGGCGACAATGCCGACCGGCGTGCCGGCGTCGATCAGCGTCATCATCGCGCGTTTCTTCTCGTCGTTCTCGACATGCTCGCGGCGGTCGAGATTGCGCCAAGCCATACACCAGCAGTATTTCGGCCCGCCGGGTTGCTCGAACAGGTTTTCGAAATCGGCGCGCGTCGATTGCGTCACCTCCGTGAAGCGCACTTCGCTCAGGTCAGGCTTTTCTGGCGGCGAGCCGCTCGAGCGTCTTGGCATCGGAAAGTTCCTTCACGGCGTCCTTGCCGATCCAGCGTGCGGTCCTGTCTGTCGAGGCCGCCAGTTTTAGCGCCACGGCAAGGGCAAGGCCGTGCAAATTCATCGATCGCTTGCCGATCGAACGAAGCGCCCAGTTCACGGCCTTCTTCACAAAATTGCGGCCGTCGGTCGCATGCGCTTCGATGATCGGCAGGAATTCGAGGAAGGTCGTCTCGGGTTCCTTCTTCCGGTGAACCACCGACCAGGCCATCATCGCAAAAGCCGTGCGCCGAACGAATTCCCGTTCGTCGACCGCGAATTCGGCGATCAATTCCCTCCAGCAATCCGTATCGACAAAGAGATCGGAGACCCCATCGACGATATCCCAGGAATCGAAAGTCGCCGCCCATCGTCTTGCATCCGCGGCGGAGAACCGCTCCGGATCGGCTGTCACGGAAGCGATGAACTGCGCCTCCATGATGCCTGTCTGCCAAAGCTCGAAGGCACGCTCATGGTTGCGCCTGATTTTCTTGGCAATCTGCCGCTGCACGCCATGCGAGATACCTAGCGCACGTTCGATCTTGATGCCGTAGCGCAGCATGCCAAGTCGATTTTCCTCCGAGGCGATCGAGCGCAGATGAGCGACAATTTCATCGGCGCTGGATTGAGGCGAAAGCTCGGCCACGGTGAAATCCTATTTCTCCAGCCTTGCCAGCAGCGAGGACGTGTCCCAGCGCTTGCCGCCCATCGCCTGCACGTCCTTGTAGAACTGGTCGACAAGTGCCGTCACCGGCAGTTTGGCGCCGTTGCGGTCGGCCTCGGCGAGGCAGATGCCAAGATCCTTGCGCATCCAGTCGACGGCGAAGCCGAAATCATATTTGCCGGCATTCATCGTCTTGTGGCGGTTCTCCATCTGCCAGGAACCGGCGGCGCCTTTGGAGATAACCTCGATTACCTTTTCGATGTCGAGCCCAGCCTTCTTGCCGAAATGGATGCCCTCCGCCAGGCCCTGAACGCGGCCGGCGATGCAGATCTGGTTGATCATCTTGGTGAGTTGGCCAGCCCCGGCCGATCCCATCAATCCGACCATGCGGGCATAAGCATCTATAACTGGCTTGGCCCTGTCGAAGGCGTCGGGCTCGCCGCCGACCATCACGGTCAGCATGCCGTTCTCGGCGCCTGCCTGACCGCCGGAGACCGGGGCGTCGAGGAACGCAAACCCGAGCGCTTGCGCGTCCTGTGCCAGTTCGCGCGCGACCTCGGCCGATGCCGTGGTATTGTCGATGAAGATGGCGCCTTTCTTCATGGAATTGAAGGCGCCTTCGGCACCGGTCGTCACCGAGCGCAGATCGTCGTCATTGCCGACGCAGGAAAAGACGAAGTCCTTGCCCGCGGCCGCCTCCGCTGGCGTCGCGGCGAAGCTGCCGCCATGCTGGGCAACCCACTGCTCGGCCTTGGCGCTGGTGCGATTGTAGACGGTGACGTCGTGACCGCCCTTGTTCTTGAGATGTCCGGCCATCGGATAGCCCATGACGCCAAGACCAAGAAATGCCACCGAAGCCATGTTTTCGAATCCCTTAGAAGCCTGCTTTGCGGCCTTCTTACCGGATCAGGCAAGGCGATGGGAGTCAGCGGTGCAGATGGATGGTGATGCGCCGTTCGATCCACTCGACCGCGTGACGCAGGATCTCGACAATGATCAGATAGATGATCGCCGCCCAGATAAAGGACTGGAAGTCGAAAGTGCGCGCATAGGTGAGCTTCGTGATGCCCATCAGATCATAGACGGTGATGATGGCAACGATCGCCGAGCCCTTGATCATCAGGATGATCTCGTTGCCATACGGGCGCAGCGCCACGATCAGGGCCTGCGGCAGGATAATTTTCCGTAGGATTTGCACTTTGTGCAGGCCGAGCGAGGCGGCACCTTCCCATTGACCCCTCGGTACACTCTCGATCGCGCCGCGCAAAATCTCGGCTTGATAGGCGGCCGTATTCAGCGAAAAGGCGAAGATCGCGCAGTTGAACGCTTCGCGGAAGAAGCCCCACAGTCCGACCATCTCGAGCTCCGGCCGGAAGGAGCCGACCCCATAGTAGACCAGGAAGGTCTGCGCCAACAGCGGCGTGCCGCGAAAGAAATAGACATAGGCATAGGCAAACCCCGAAAGGATCGGGTTCTTCGACATGCGTGCATAGGCGATCGGCACAGACAGGATCGCACCAAGCACAATCGAGATGGCAACCAGCAACAGGGTGATGCCGAGGCCGGATATGTAGCCGGGTGCATATTTCTGGAAGAACTCCGGGTTCCACGCAGCGGTCAGGTAGACGACCATGCCGATGCCGAGAGCGATCCACAGGCCGACCAGGACATGGCCGAGGATGCGTTGGCGCGACCAGCCGCGTGCGGGGGGCGGCGGCCGGTCGACCTTCAGCGTGTCGGTGGCCAGGCTCATCTCTTGACCTCGCTGCCGCCGACCGCTCGTTCGATCGCATTGATGCCGAAGGAGGAGACGATCGCCAGCAGGAGATAGATCAGGCCGGCAAAACCATAAAACAGGAAGGCATGCTTGGTGACGCGAGCGGCAACCCCGCTCTGCCTGAGGATCTCGTTGAGCCCGACGGCCGAGACGAGCGCGGTGTCCTTGAGCAGGATAAGCCAGAGATTGGCAAGTCCGGGTAACGCGATGCGGATCAACTGCGGCAGCACGATCAGCCGCATCGTCTGGCCGCTGGACAGGCCAACCGAATAGCCTCCCTCATATTGCCCTTTTGGAATGGCGCGGAACGCGGATAAAAACACCTCGCTGGAATAAGAGGAAAAAATGAAGCAGAGCGCGATCATGCCGGCGACGAAGCTGTTGACGTCGGCGGACGTTCCGGGGCTCACCAGCCGGACAATGTACTGCAGGATCAATGGGATGCCGAAGAAGATCAGAAACAGCGTGAGCAGCTCGGGTATTCCGCGAAAAATCGTGGTGTAGATGTTCCCGGCCAGTCTCAGCGACGGCTCTTCCGACTGTTTGGCCAGCGCCACGAAAAAGCCGAGCGTCAGCCCGAAGGGCAGAGTGGCCAGCGCAAGACATACTGTGACAAACACACCCGCGGCGATGTCGTCGAGCCAGCCTTCGGGTCCCCAACTGAGAAGCGTCAGTGCGCTCTGCATCCGCCTGCCTGTTCTCCTTGAGGCTCTTTGAGACCCGTGCCGCGTCACCCCTCGTGCGCGGCATCCTTATAAGAACGGCGGGAATCTCCCGCCGTTCAAGTCCTCGTATGTCGGTCGATCAGGACTCGCCGCCATAAACATCATATTTGAAGTATTTGTCGTTGATTTCCTTGTACTTTCCGTTTGCTCGGATGGCGTCGATCGCCGCATTGAACTGGTTGACCAGATCGGTCTCGCCCTTGCGCACGGCAATGCCGGCGCCCGGACCGTGGATTTCGATGACCGGCTTGATTGTGCCGACCAGCTTGCAGCAGGCGCCGTCCGGCGAATCCAGCCATTGCTGCAGCACGACGATGTCGTCATTGGCGGCATCGAGCCGGCCATTGGCCAGATCGAGCTGGTATTCCTGTGCGGTCGGGTACGGCTTGACGGTGCTGTCGGTATAAGTCTTGGTCGAATAGTTGAAATGCGTGGTGGACGCCTGCACGCCGATCGTCTTGCCGGCCAAATCTTCCTTGGTGACACCCTTGATGTCGGTGTCCTTGGGCGCGGCAATCGCCGGCGGCGTATTGTAATATTTGTGGGTGAAGTCGACCTTCTCGGCGCGTTCCGGCGTGATCGACATCGACGCGACGATGGCGTCGAACTTGCCTGCCTGAAGGGCGGGAATGATGCCGTCCCAGTCCTGCGCGACAAAGGTGCACTTCACCTTCATCTCGTCGCAGAGCGCCTTGGCAATGTCGATATCGAAGCCTACGAGCTGGCCGTCGGCTGTCAGATTGTTGAATGGGGGATAGGCTCCCTCGGTGCCGATCCTCAAGGTCTTTTCCTGGGCCTGGGCAACGCCAAGCGTCAGCAGCGCAGCCGAAGCGGCAAGCGCGATACGCAGTGCAATACGCATAATGGTCCTCTCTGTTAGTCCCGGCCGTCGTTCCCGAACGGCTCTGTGGGCGGTGCTTTTGACCGCCCGCTGATGCGATATTCCCATTCTTTCCCAAGAAAAAGCAACTGCAAAACCGTCGCTTGAGGGAAGGTCATGTTCAGAAAGCGATGACGCTGGGTCAGACGCCTAAATTGGAAAGCAACTGGGCGGAAACTGTCTTCTGCCGCATTTTCAGCGCGACAGGCTTGTGGCGCGCTCGATGAAGTCAGCTATCGAATTCGTGTCGTCGAGATCGAAGGCCGGCAGGTCTTCGCCGACAATGGGGAAGTCGGAGGCGATGGCGACAATGTGTGGATCGCCTGCCGAGAGCGGTGTCCGGTCCTTGGCCTCGAGCCGTCTCGTCTCGATTTTCATGTGCGCTTCGCGCTTGTAACCCTCGACCAACACGATGTCGCACGGTGCCAGCCGTGACAGGATCGCGTCCAGCGTCGGCTCGTCCTCGCCGCGCAATTCGTGCATCAGCGCCCAGCGCCTGCCCGACACGACCGCGACCTCCATCGCTCCCGCCTGCCGGTGGCGAAAGCTGTCCGCTCCGGGTTTGTCGATGTCGAAATCATGATGGGCGTGTTTTACCGTCGACACTTTCCAGCCGCGCCGGACGAGTTCGGCTACCAGCTTTTCGGTCAATGTCGTCTTGCCGGAGTTCTTCCAGCCGGTGATGCCGAAAATACGTCTTTTCATGGCTTGATGCTCTGCAACAGATGCACGGCCTGGGCAAGGTCGTCGGGAGTGTTGATGTTGAAGAACGGATCGATCTCGGCCCCGCCGGATTTCAGGATGGGAAATTCCACCTCGACAAAACCGTGCCGGTCGATGAACGCCGCAACGCGCCGGTTGTCTTCCTCGACGAGAAATTGTCGCAAGACCTGATCTAACCCTAGCGGCCAGAGTGCAAAGGTCGGATGCCGTTTGCCGCCGGAACAGGCGACCGCAATCGAGCCGGGGCGTTCGTCGGCTGCCGCGAGCAGCCGCTCGACCATATCCCTGGGCAGGAAAGGCGTATCGCCGGCAGCCGTGACCAGCGCCTGGCAGGTCGTGTCGGAAGCCCATTCGAGGCCGGTCAGGATCCCGGCAAGCGGCCCGGCATAACCTTTGACAGTGTCGGCAAGCACCGGAAGCCCCGTTGCGGCAAACCGTGTCGGATCGCCATTGGCGTTTAGCGCAAGCGGTCCGACCTGCGGGCCAAGGCGCGAAACGACACGGTCGAGCAGGGTACCGTCGCCAAGCGCAAGCAGCGTCTTGTCGCCGCCACCCATCCGGCTCGATCGGCCGCCGGCCAGAATGATCCCTGCGATATGTCGGCCCATCGTTTGCTGCCTAGACCCAAAATCCAGTTTTCAAATCAGACAGTCGTCGACAGTCACTCTATATGCCGTCCGGCGCCATGTCCGGTCCAGTGCTTTCGGCGGCTGTTTTTCGCCGGCCGACGATCCGTTCGCGGTAGAGTGCATAGAGGCCTGACGCGATGATGATCGTGGCACCGAGGATCATCGGCAGATCGGGGACATCGCCGAAGATCGTGAAGCCAAGCAAGATCGACCAGAGCAGGGCGGTGTAGCGAAACGGCGCGATGAAGGAGATATCGCCCACCCGCATCGCCGTGATGATGAAGTGATAGCCGATGAGCACGAGCACCGCCGCCAGCGCCAGGAACGCCGTGCTTTGTCCTGTCATCGGTGTCCAGCCGCCCATCGGCGAAAGCAGTGCCGCGCCCAGAACTGTCATGGCAAGGGCGGTGGCGGTCGACACCAGCAATGTTGGAATTGCCTGCGGGATCCGCTTGGTAGCGAGATCGCGCACCGCGCAGCATGCGACGCTGGCCAGCGCCAGCAGAGAAAAGACGCTGAACCCTTCGAAGCCGGGCCGCACGATGATCAGCACGCCGGCAAAACCGGCGGCAATGGCCAGCCAGCGCCGCCAGCCGACGCCCTCGTTGAACACAAGCGCGGCGCCCATCGTCACCGCCAGCGGCAGCGCCTGCAGTACGGCGGAGACATTGGCGATCGGAAGGTGTGCCAGAGCAACCAGGAACGACACGGTGGCGCCGGCCTCGCCGGCGACGCGCAGCGCAACGGTCGGCTGCAGCATCGAACCTGGCCGGGCAAGCGCGCCCCGTTGCCACGCAAGCAGGCCAACGAAAAGCGAAGCGAAGGCGCCGCGGATCAGCATGACCTGCGCCATGTTCATCGATTCTGATGAGAATTTGGTGATCGCGTCGTTCAGAGTGAAACCAGCCATGGCCACCATCATGAACAACGCGCCGCGGAGGTTTGGCGAAAGAGGCAAGGCGATTACCGGGTGAGTCCTGCAGCAAGCGTCTAGCAGGCACCCACAAGACAGCAACGTCAAAGGGCTGGGCCACAGCCTTTCTGTGGCCCGTGACATCTGCCGCGCAAGAGCGGCAGGGCTTATTTGGGCGTCAGTACCTCGGTGCCGTTGCCTTCCTTGCCGGCAATCGTCCACAGGCCATGCAGCGAGCCGTCTTCCTGCACCTTGTAGACAACTAGACCGACCGCCTTGCCCATGACATAGCCGGCGGAGAAGGCATCGTCGTTGCGCATGCAGATACCGTCCGAGGACGAGCCGCCTGTCTCCCAATGGATCGTGCAGGTCGTCTCGCTGGTCAGCGTGATCGTGGCGTCGCCACCATAGGACGACCCATCGAAATTGGTGCCGGCCACGGCATAGGTGCCGCCGATCGACTGAGCCGCCGCGGGCAGGGCCGCGAGGCTGAGCAATGCAAGAGAAAGAATGAGTTTGCGCATATCGTATTCCCCCACTGGGCGAAGAACCGCTCCAGAGCAGAGGCTAGGCCCGAATGGGCTTGCGGTAAATCCGGTGACCGTTTGCGGACAAGACCTTTTCTGGGTGTGACCCCAAAAAAGGTGCCGTTCTAAAGGATGGGTTCGGAGGGCAAATTTGTCACACTGCGGCTCGAGGAGAATTTTTCGACGAGATCAAATTTGCTCGGCAAGATTCACCAAATTGGTCATTGTAAGCTTCTGATCGTGTTGGGGAGATGGTCCATGATGAATGCACGAGGCAATGCGGACTGGCTTGGCACAGGCAGCAGGCGGCATGTTTCGTCGGCTTTTCCGGTTCTCCTCTGCCCTGGCGGTTATCCTCATGGCGATAGCGCCTGCGTTCGCCGAGAACGGCGCTTCGGCGTCGGCAGTCGAACGGATGTCCACGCCGGGTCACGAAGCGGATGAGCTCGCTCGCCGCGTCGGGAAATGGTCCGTCGTCAACACGATCTGGCCAACGCCCGGCGCCCAGCCGATCGTGATGACGGGGCTGGTGGCCGAGCGCACGATGATCGGTCCCTTCATGCAGGAGGTGATGCGCCCGGCGCCCGGGTCGAAAATGCCGGACTTCCAGCGGATAGCCTATTTGAGCTATGACCGGGTGGAGGGCCGCTGGAAGTATGTCTCCATGGACACCCGTTTCCCGGCAGGGATCATGCCCGCCTGGAGTTTTGGTGGCGAGGAGGACGGCAAGATTTCACTGCTGTTCCAGCCGCTTGGTTTCGTCGGCTTCGGCCCCGAGGTCGAAGGGCGGTTCACGGCCTCCGATTTCGTCATTTCCAGGGACGGCGACAATCACGAAGTGGCCGAGCAACATTTCCTCCAGGCCAATGGCAGCGGCAAAAAATGGCTTGCCGTACGATATGACTACACGCGCCAACAACCGTGACTCGCTAGCAAAAACAATAGGCTGCCAATAAGTTCTGACGTCGCCGGATGCTCACGGTCCCCTGAGGCTGCCGGCGATCGCATCGACGAGCGGGTCGTATTTCGATTTCAGGGCTGGCGGGTAGTCGATCCAGACCGTGCGGATGACACCGTCTTTTCCAAACAGGCGGCGTTCATAGAAGATGTTCCCGCCTTTGATGCCCGACAGCACCGCCCAGTCCTTGCCGGTCTTGCTGTAGGTGATCCTGTAGCCAGGTTCCTTGCTGGCCCTCTCGGCGGAGACGAAGGCTGTCGGGGTGTCATCATCGATGTTGAGGATACCCGAACAGATCAGGCTGGCGCCATCGGCAGTGAGCCATTGTTGTCCATCGCCATTGTCCGGCTCAGGCTGGCGAAGAGTGAAGATTTCATCCGGATAGGTGCAGATGGTACCGAAGCGCTCGTTCGTGTAGGTAAATGGCGCGGCAACTGCCGTGGTCCCCGCCATCACTCCGAAAAACGTCAGGACTGCAAAAAACCGCTGCACGCCTTGCCTCGCGCCGATACCAAGGTGATTATTCTTGCACGAAATCGGCGAAAAATCAGCCGCCGGTGACGCTCATATGCCGCGACACCGACGGACGGTTGGTGCGGCGATCGATGATGAAGTCGTGGCCTTTGGGCTTGCGGCCGATTGCTTCGTCGATGGCATCGGCGACCAGCTCGTTGCCTTCCGACGCACGCAGCGGCGCGCGCAGGTCGGCCGCATCTTCCTGGCCGAGGCACATGTAAAGGGTGCCGGTGCAGGTCAGCCGGACCCGGTTGCAGCTTTCGCAGAAATTATGCGTCATCGGCGTGATGAAGCCCAGCCGTCCGCCGGTCTCGGCGACTTGGACATAGCGGGCCGGGCCACCGGTCTTGTAGGGAATGTCGCTTAGCGTGAACTGGCGTTCGAGAGCCGCGCGCAGCAGCGACAGCGGCAAATACTGGTCGGTGCGGTCGGCGTCGATCTCGCCCATCGGCATGGTTTCGATGACCGTCAGATCCATGCCGCGGCCATGCGCCCAGCGCAGCATTTCCGGCAATTCGGCGTCATTGAAGTCCTTCAACGCCACGGCGTTGAGCTTTACCTTTAGCCCGGCCGCCTGCGCGGCGTCGATGCCGTCCATGACCTTGTCTAGATTGCCCCAGCGGGTGATCTGGCGGAATTTGTCGGCATCGAGGGTATCGAGCGAGACGTTAATGCGCTTGACGCCGCAGTCGGCGAGCTCGGTGGCAAAGCGGGAAAGCTGCGATCCGTTGGTGGTCAGCGTCAGCTCTTCCAGTGCACCACTCTCGAGATGCCGCGAAAGCTGGCGTACCAGGTGCATGATGTTCTTGCGCACAAGCGGCTCACCGCCGGTGAGGCGGAGCTTGCGCACACCCTTTTCGATGAAGACCGTGCAGAGCCGGTCGAGCTCTTCCAGCGACAGCAGGTCCTTCTTCGGCAGGAACGTCATGTCCTCGGCCATGCAATAGGTGCAGCGGAAATCGCAGCGGTCGGTGACCGACACGCGCAGGTAGGTGATCGTGCGACCGAAAGGATCGATCATATCCATGCTTGTGCGCTTCCCGTGGGCGTGAACGGCTTCGTTATATATGGCTATGTGATACGAGCCAACTTGGCATTCAAGATAGAAGCTCGCGATCATCGGTAACATTCCGACGCCGACAGATCATGTCGGAACTTTCCATGCGGCCTTTTCCCTCGACGCGAAGCGGCGTAGGGAAGGGCAGTTCTCCGCAGGATCCACCACCATGACAGCGCCAAAAGAACTTAGGGTCTCGAAGGACCGCAAGCTGCTTTCCGTCACCTTTCCGGGCCATCAGCCGTTCGAATTGTCGGCCGAGCTGCTGCGCGTCGCCTCGCCATCGGCCGAGGTGCAGGGCCATTCGCCCGAACAGCGCGTCACCGTTCCCGGCAAGCGCAATGTAGCGATTCTGAAGATCGAGCCGGTCGGCAATTATGCCGTGCGCATCACCTTCGACGATTTCCATGATACCGGCATCTTCACCTGGAATTACCTGCATACGCTGGGTCATGAGAAGGATGCACGCTGGGCCGCCTATCTCGCCGAACTGGAAGAGAAGGGGCTGAGCCGCGACCGTTGAATGGATCCCGCAGGACTCTCAGGTCAACGCAGGATCGCCAGTATCTCGCTGGTGTCGTAATAAAACGGCGTGCCTTCGATCAGCCGGTCATCCTTGAAGCGCAAGACTTCGGCAAACGGCTGTTTGATGGTTGCACCATTGGCCCACGATGTCAGCGAAAGCGAGCAGCTCATGAACACCGTGTCATCGTTTTGGGCGACCTGAAGGTCCTCCACCGCCACGTCGCTCCAGATTTCCCGCATTTTGCGGAAAAGGGCGCCAACGCCGTCGAGGCCGTTCCAGTCACCGGCATAGGGCAGGGAGCGCGGCTCATGCACGACAATGTCGGCATGAAATGCGCCGGCAAGCACATCGAGGCTCTCCGAGCCTGATTGCAGGAAACGCATTTCAACATTGAACATGTTTTCAATAAGTTCCATGGCGGTGCGTCGCCGGTCGAGCGGTTTATCCATTTTTGACCTCCGTATCCGTTGGCACGATCATGCAGGTAAAGCGGTTTGCCCTTGTTTGCGTTGCCTCGACACCCGTTTCCTGATGACCGGCAAACGGGCACTTGTCGTGAAAACGTCATCCATCTGGAGTAGCGCCGGCAAAGCTTTGGAGACGAAAACATGTCCATGATCACCAGCATCGAACAGCTTGAAGCGCTCTATGGCCCGCCCGGCGAGGCGTCGGTGGTCAAGGAACTCGACCAACTGATTCGCGAATACGCAGCTATCATCGAGGCTTCGCCGTTTGCCGCGCTCGCAACCTGCGGGCCAGAAGGGCTGGACTGCTCGCCGCGCGGCGATCTCGCCGGCTTCGTCCGCATCCACGATCCGAAAACGCTGATGATGCCGGACCGGCGCGGCAACAACCGTGCCGATTCGCTAAGGAACATCCTTCGCGATCCGCGCGTCGCGCTTCTGTTCCTGGTGCCGGGTTCCGGCACGACACTGCGCGTCAATGGCCGCGCCCACATCACCACCGATACCGGGCTCTGCGCCTCGTTCGCCGTCGAGGGCAAGCCGGCGCGCTCGGTGACGATCATCGAGATCGATGCGGTTTATTTCCAGTGCGCCCGCGCCATCCACCGATCGGAACTGTGGAATCCGGCAAGGCATGTCGACCCGAGATCGCTGCCGACTCCCGGCCAAATCCTGGAAATCACCAGCCGCAAGAACATTGACGGCGAGGTCTACGACAAGGAATGGCCCGAGCGCGCGAAAAAATCGATGTGGTGAAGCAGTTGGTGGTGGAGCACTGGGCTGTCAGGCGGTCTTCAAAACCTCGGCAATCCTACGCATCTGTTCGCCGATCATGTCACATTGTTCCGGCGTCGACTGGCTCATCGCCTTCTCGATCAGCGCCATATGGACCTTCAGCGCCTGCATCAGCAGTGCCTCGCCGGCCTCTGTCAACGTCAGCCTCAGCACGCGCTTGTCCTTCTCGTCGCCCTCGCGGCGCAGCAGGCCACGGGTCTCCAGCTGAGGCAAAAGCATGGTGATGTTGGAGCGGCCGACGAGCAGCCGACGAGCAAGGTCGTGCTGCGACATGCCGGGATGACGGTAGAGGTTCATCAGCACGTCGAGCTGCGCCGGCTTCAGGTCGAGCGGCGCAAGCTTCACCGCCAGGGTGCGTTCCACCACATGGCAGGCGCGCGCCACCGCGACCCAGTTGCGAAAACGCGGGTTGTCCCAGGGCAGGTCTTGCTTAATGTTCATGTTTGAACTATTATGTTCATGCTTGAACCAATGAATGGATCGCCACTATGGCATCATTTGGACTGAAGGTCATCCGCGGCACGTTCGGCGTGGCTGAGCATGTGGCACCGCGACTCACCGGGCGTGCTGCATTCGAGCTGTTCTGCCGCACGCCGCACGAGAAGAGCTTGAGCAAAGGCGAGCGCCGCGCAATTGATCGCGCCGCCGATTTCATGACCCAGGCACGCCATCACCGGCTAAAGACCAGAACCGGCTGCGTCATGGTGCATGAATTCCGGCCCGAGCCGGGCAGGGCGACTGCCGGCACCGTGCTCGTCATCCATGGTTGGCGTTCGCGCACCGAATACATGCGCGCGCTGATCGAAGCCTATCGCGATGCCGGCTACAAGGTGGTCTCGCTCGATCTGCCGGGCCACGGCCAGTCGCAGGGCCGCCGGCTTACCCTGGTCAGTGCGGTCGATGCGGCACGGGTTGCCGGCGAATGGTTCGGCCCGTTCGCGGCCATTGTCGGCCATTCCTTCGGTGGTGCCGTTGCCGCCAACGCCGTCGCCGGTTCGATCAGGAACATCCCGCGATTGGCGGCCGGGCGGCTGGTGCTTATCGCCGCGCCGAGCTCGCTGCCGGCGATCTTCGCTGATTTCAGCCGCATGCTGAATGTCGGCTCGCGCTCGCAGGCCGCCATGGCCGACCGGGCCGAGCGCATCGCCGGCCGGCCGTTGCACGAGTTCACCGGTGACCGCCAGCTCGCAAGCACGCCGCTGCCGACGCTGGTGATCCACGCGCCGGACGACCGCGAAGTGTCCGCCGAGCATGCAAGGCTCTACACGCGCGCCGGAGACCATGTGCGGCTTTACTGGGCCGACGGGCTCGGCCACCGCCGCATTCTCGCCGACAGGGGTGTGGCGGAGCGTGCCGTTGGCTTCGTTGCCGGCAGACTGGAGCCGTCTCTGCAGTGACCTGAATATCGTTCTTGTCAGCCGGTTTCGACCGTCACGCCGCCCCGGTGCTGGCCATCGCTATCCAAGCCGCCATTGCCCCGGCCACCGTCGCCAGAAGAGCCGAGCGCGACGCGCCGTCGCGCGCCTGGATCGACATGCCGTGCTGCACGGTCGCGTAGAAGGTCGCGGCTGTACCGCAGTCGAAATCGGCCGGCAACTCCCCCTCGGCCACGCCACGCTCGAGCCGTCTCAGCAAGGCTTCGCGGTTTTCGGCGCGGCGACGGCGCAGATCATCGCAGATGGCGCCGCGGCTTGAGTCCTGGTGCAATGCGCCGAGCGCGATCAGGCAGCCTTGCGGGCGACCGGTCTGTGAATAGGCCCTGGCCGTCTGCCGCAGGAACCGCTCGACCGCCTGGCGCGCGGTCGGCGCCTTTTCCAGCGCGGACCAGATCTCGGTTCCCTCGACCCGCGTGTAAAGCTCGGTTGCCTCGAGAAACAGCGCTTCCTTGCTGCCGAAGGCGGCATAGAGGCTGGGAGAGTTGATGCCCATTGCAGCGGTCAGGTCGCTTATCGACGCGCCCTCATAACCCTTGACCCAAAACACTTCCATTGCGCGCCGCAAGGCGGCGGCTCGATCGAAGGTGCGGGGGCGGCCTCGTTCCGGCATGGCATCCTTTCTGTATTGATCGATACATAATTCGGTTGACGTGGTTCAGCAAGGCTGGCAGATATTTATGTATCAATCACTACAAAATGGAGAAGCAGGTGTCATCCAGAAGCTTGAACGGCAAGGCCGCCCTCGTCACCGGCGGCAGCCGCGGCATTGGTGCGGCGATCGCAAGAAGGCTCGCGGCCGACGGCGCAGGCGTGGCGATCACCTATGTGAATGGCGAGGAAGGGGCGCGTGCGGTGGTCAGGGAAATCGAGGCGGCCGGCGGCCGGACCTTTGCCATCAAGGCCGACAATCGCGATGCTGGTGCGATCGAGGCGGCAGTCGATGAGGCAGCAAAAGCCTTCGGACGGCTCGACATCCTGGTCAATAGCGCCGGCATCTGGCGCGCTGCGCCGATCGATGTCCTGTCGCTTGCCGATTTCGATGAGACAATGGAGGTCAACCTCAGAGCCCCGTTCGTCGCCGCCAAGGCGGCAGCAGCGCATATGGGCGAGGGTGGCCGGATCATCTCGATCGGCAGCAATCTGGCCGAGCGTGCCACCGACACCGGCCTGAGCGCCTATTCGGCCAGCAAGGCTGCCTTGGTTGGCCTGACCAAGGCCTTTGCACGCGATCTCGGTCCGCGCGGCATCACCGCCAATGTCGTCCATCCGGGGTCGACCGATACCGACATGAATCCGGCAGCCGGCCCGCACGCCGAGCATCAGCGCCAGAAGATGGCGATGCCTCGCTTCGGCACGGCCGACGAGATCGCCGGCATGGTCGCCTGGCTTGCCGGTCCCGAAGGGCGCTTCGTGACAGGCACGGCATTGACCATCGACGGCGGCGCCAACGCTTGAGGCTTGGCTCACGGGCACTACCATTGATCGGGGGCGATGGCGGATCGGCTCGACCCGTCACGATCTTGTGAAACCGTTCTGCAACAGACGTTCCGAAATTTATGGAAGCTTAACGAAATCAGTATGAATCAGTGTAGTCACGCCTTACATCCGCCATGCGGTGGGCGAGACCGTGAAAGCGGCGCGGAATGGGATCCGGTTCAACCGGAGCGGGTGATCCATGAAACTCTTTGGAAACAAAGCAACCGTGCTGCCGTTTGCGGTGGCCGCGGCAATGCTGGCCTTCGGGGCGCCGAAGGCTGAAGCGCAAGGGTTCTTCGACATGCTTTTCGGCGGCGGCGTCAAACACGCACCGCCGAAAGGTAACTTTCCGCCGCCACCGTCAAAATACAAGCCGAAGCCCAAGGCGCCGGCCGCTTCCGGTGGTGGGGGCGGTGGTGGTGCGCAAATCAGCGGCCCGTCCTATTATACCTACAAGAGCGATCCGCTGGTGCGCGTCGATTTTTCGGCACTGTCGGCAGCGCCTGAACCAGCAACGCCTCAGGACGCTGCTTTCGAGCCGGCGGCCACCGGGGCTGCATTCCGCGAAGCCATTGCCGGCCTCGACGGCTATGACCTCTACGCCGAGAAGGACACCGCCAAGGCGCTGATCGCCTATTACTCGGCCAATCCGGATTTCATCTGGGTGACGGGAACCAGTCCCAGCAGCCGTGCCCAGGATGCCGTGCGGGTGCTGGGCGAGGCCGCGAGCTACGGCCTGACGCCCGCCGACTACACCGTCGAAGTTCCGGCAGCAGGCACATCGGCGGGCAATGTCGATGAACGCCTGAAAGAGCTGGTCCGCTTCGAGATGGCGCTGTCGGCGCGTGTCCTGCGCTACGCCCGTGACGCACAAAGCGGCCGCGTCGATCCCAACCGCATGACCGGCTACTACGATTTTCCGCCGAAGCCGCTCGACATGGAAGGGGTGCTGAAGACGCTGGCCCATACCCAGCAAGTGCGCACTTATCTCGAGTCACGGCATCCACAGAATTCCGAGTATCAGGCGCTGCGCGTCGAACTGGAAGCGCTCCAGGCCAGCGCCGAAGACGAAATCACCATCGATCCCAACCTGCTGTTGAAGCCGGGGCAGACCAGCCCCGAGCTGCCGAAGCTTTTGACAAAGATCGCGCGCAATCTCGATGACGAGATGGGCGGCGCCTATGGCGAGGTCCTGGCGAGGCTCGCCGCCAGCGAGGTCTACGATCCGGAGCTGGTGCCGGTGATCAAGGCGGTGCAGAAACGGGCCGGCATGAAAGGCGACGGCGTCATCGGCCCGCGTACCGTTGCATCGTTGGCCGGAACGTCCAAGGCCGACAAAATTCAGAAGGTTCGGGTTGCGCTCGAAGAGTTGCGCTGGTTGCCTTCCGACCTTGGCAGCCCGCGCGTCTTCATCAACCAGCCGGCTTTCACCGCGAGCTATATCGATGATGGCGAGGAGAAGCTGAAGACCCGCGCCGTGGTTGGCAGGCCCACCAACCAGACTGCTTTCTTCTATGACCAGATAGAGCAGGTCGACTTCCATCCCTATTGGGGCGTGCCGCAGTCGATCCTGGTCAACGAGATGCTGCCGCGGCTGCGCCGGGATCCTGGCTATCTTGACCGCGCCGGCTACGAGGTGGTCAATGCCCGCGGCAAGCGCATTCCCTCGTCCTCGGTCAATTGGGGCGCCTACGGCGCAAAGATACCCTACGGCGTGCGCCAGCTGCCGAGCGAGGCCAACGCGCTGGGCGAGCTGAAGATACTGTTCCCCAACAAGCATGCAATCTACATGCACGATACGCCGCAGAAGTCGTTTTTCCAGCGCGACATGCGTGCGCTCAGCCATGGCTGCGTTCGCTTGCAGGATCCGCGCGGCATGGCCGCTGCCGTGCTCGGCACCTCGGTCGACTACATCGAGGACAGACTGAAACACGGACATTCGACCGAGGACGTGACACGCAAGATCCCGGTCTATGTCGCCTATTTCACCGCATGGCCGGACCTGTCCGGTACCGTCGAATACTTCAACGACGTCTACGGCCGCGATACAAGGCTGCAGCAGGCACTCGACAGCACGGAAGCGGTGCGTTCGCCGGCAAGCTGACGAATGCGGTTCTAGCGCTGAAACAGCGGACGCCGGAAACCGGCGTCGCGTCCGGCGATGAGCCAATAGACCAAGCCCGCGACAACGCCTGCGGCGGCAATGATGCCGATATCGGCCCAGCGCTCCGGGTTCGTGTCATCCGGTACACTGGGCCAGATCAAGGCGAAGCCGCCAACCGCGGCCGCCGCGCCGAAGACCATGTGCAGCCAAAAACTGCGCAGCGAGAAAAACTCGGCAATCAGTGCGAAGATCAGCGTCTGCAGGCCGGTCAGCACGATCGTCAGAAAATAGATGAACATGCCTAGCGGCGGCAACAGCAGCACCGCAACGGGGGTGACACCCATGACGTCGAAATAATTCGGCGCATTTGGCAGCGAACTCAGCCCGCCATAGATCGCCGCCACCGCGATCAGCCCAACCAGTACCGCTATGAAATAACCCGCGAGCATCATCAGAAAGCGTTTCAATACGTGCTTTACCGTCGCCATGCCCACCCCCGCGCGCAATGATAGCACCGCAGTCAGCCATCAAAGTCATATCTGCGCAAGTGCATGCCCAAGGCCGGGTGCCTCCGGGCGCGCCTTTTTCGAATGCTGACCTTTGCAGGCAGCGACTATTTCGGCGCGGCTGTCACCGGATCGTAGGTGATTTCGACTTTCGCCTTGTCGCTCGTGTAATAAATGACGGTGTAGCCATCGCTGTCCCAATCGATTTCCTTGATGTAGCGGAAGTCGTCGCGCTGCTCGACCTTGGCGATGATTTCCGACAGCTTCTTGGCATTCTGCGGCGGCACCGGATTTTCGTCCGCGGCAAAGGCCGATCCGCCGACAAGCAGCACGGCGGCCGCCAAAACAAGTCTGGACATGGCTTTCCCTCACATCTCGATCAGCAGAAACTCGTTTCTATGTAGGTTTGTTCCGGGATAGCGGACCGTTGCGCTACAAGGAGGCGCCGTCCGTACCTGATTTATGGCTGCCGAAAGAAAGGCAGCTCGCTAAAAATCATGATGCGGCGAGGGGGCGACCTGCAGCTGCGAGGTAAGCCGGGTCATAGGCCGTGTAGCGCTCCGTAACGCCCGGCCGCCTGTGTCCGAGCTGGGTGGCAGTGTCCCACTCACTCACGCCCTCTCGGCGCATCCAGCGGGCCGCTGTGTGCCTCAGGCTGTAGGGATTAACCTTGTCATCCAGTCCCGCAGCAACGCGGGCAGCACGCCACTCAGTTTTGACATCCTGCACCGGCGCTGTCTTGTAAGGCAGAATAAATACCAGCCAGAGAATCATGTGGCAAAGCCCACTTCTTGACCAGCGATTTCGAGCGTTAGCGTGTATAAGCGCTCTAGGGAAGAGCTTGGGAGGATGGTTTGGCGGCAAACCCGGTCGGTACTATTGAAATCACTGTCGACGGCGCTTGGGATATTCAGGACTTGTTTCATCTGTCCGAGAGCCTGACTGAGAGTTACGGCTACTTCCTGCCGTTAGTGGCGCAGGATGAGGACACGCGGGCTCAGCTGCATTCCATCGTTCAGGCGCAGTTTTGGCGCGGCGACATCGAGACCCGGCGCTTTGGGCTGTTTCTCTATCGCCAAATCCCGAAGGACGACGGCCTACGCATCAAGTCCTTCCACTACTCTTCGCCAGGCACCCTGATATTGGTCGGCATCCTGCCGGCACTCTTGCTTGCGGCGCGCGTGGCCAGCAAGTGGCTGGACGTGTCGGAGAAGCTGTTCGACCTCTACGCCAAAATCGAAAAATACTTCCTGAAGCGGAGGAACCTGGTCAAGCCCGGCCGTAAGACAGAGATAGACGACCAAATGGGGTTCGACCTGGACGAAGCCCGCGTGTTGCTCTTTCAGCTTTCCGAATGCCTTGGCTTTGACGAGGAATCGACGGAGCGGATTTGTGCCATCGTTGGCAATCCGGTGTCGGCCCTGAAATTCATGGTGGCGATGTGCAATGAGGCGCGCAAGCTGTCCGCGCTGGAGCGGGAAGGCCTGTTGAAGCTCCCGCGCATCGGTAACCACAACATCAAGGTGCTGCCCCCGGTAAAGGCACTGGACGGGCGCCAGAACACGCGGAGCGGGGTTGTGGTGCAGACCCGGAAGCGCCGGAAGGTCAAGAAGCCGGGCGCCGCTTGACATTCTTCCGCCACTTATCCCAGCCGCTGCCTTTGCTGCGGTCGAGCGCATAGTAGGTTTCGCCGCCGAACTCCCACGCCATCGCCTCAGCATGCTCCGGCTCCTTGAACCGGAAGCCGAGGTATTCCCGGTAATCGCGCCGGATGAAGGCGTGGCGCTCAGCCGTCCCCATTGCCGCCGCCCGCCCGTGGGCAGGCTCATAGGCCTTCTCGCAGCAGTTTTCCCCACGGAATCAAGGCATGGTACGGCCAAAAACGGTCTAGGCATCGGAGTTGATGCCCTTGTGGCGGGCTGGCATGGTGACCTCGCGAACGTTCTAGGAATATATTCCTTGTTTGTTCCAGAGGAGTCAAGGCCATGTCGGGAGATTGCAATTGTTAAATACTCCAGCTAGTCTCCGCTTGTAACAGAGGGGGGACTTGCATGCGTAAGCTAATCGCATTACTCGCTTTTTCTACCTTACTTGCCACATCGGCGTTTGCTTTCTACTCCGATCCGGCTACGGAAGCCTCGGTAAAATTGCATCGGCAAGTGCCAATTCCGATGAGTAAGAAATTCAAAGAGGTTGCTTGCACAAATCGAGGTTCAGCATGTGGGGAATCTTACCCCGACGTGAGTTGCTGCAATAGTTGTTACATTCCGCCCGATAACTCGAACGGGCAGTGCACCTAATAGGCTGGACGATGCAACTGGGGCGTTTTTTAGATGCGGTCACTGTACGAGGAAACGCTCCAGCATCTGTTTGCGGGTTAGCACGTTCGAGCGGATCGCCAGCTTCACGTCGCGGATGAACGCGGCCAGCGAAGGCAGCTTGTCTTCACCGCGGATTGCCATTTGTAGGCCCCGTATTGGTAGCTCACCATGTCATTGCTCTCACAAATCGATTGAGCGCCCGATTTGTAGGCATCTTCGTCCGAGATATCCTGCAACCGCTCTACCCGTACGCTGACGATTTCCAAGAGGATGCGAGAAAGCTCACGCCCAAGTCGGATACGACGGTATCAAGCGAGGGAAGCTGGAGCGGGTCACTCGCGGCACGTTCTGGATTAAGGGCAAGCCGATTCCTACGGCTGCGGAGCGAAGGGGCTAATAGCACCGTGCCTACGGCACCCCCAACCGCCCGCCCAAGCGGTGCGATTGGAGAACCAGGTTGCGTCTGTGCTTTTCCGCCGAGATTCTGCGCTCGGCAAAGGTCTTTTTGGTTTACGCGCCAGTTACGCGCCAGTGAGCTTTTTTGGAAAAAAGATGGCTGGGTCAAATCATCTAACCGTTTTAGTAGGTTAGATGGTGGGCGATGCAGGGATTGAACCTGCGACCCCACCCGTGTGAAGGGTGTGCTCTCCCGCTGAGCTAATCGCCCGCTCGTTGCCCGAAGGCCAAGCGCGCCGCGATATAAGGGAGGCCGGCCTGCTAAGTCAACCACTTGTCGGTCGGCATTTGGCGGTCCGCCCGATGGACAGCTTTCAGCCTTCTGCCGCGGCCATCAGCCCTTGCACCAGATCGAGCGTCAGCGAATCGAAATGCGAGATCACCGCCGACGGTTCGAACTCTCGCACATGACGGTCGGTGTAGCCGAAATCGACTGCCACTACCGGAATCCCGGCGGCTTTCGCCGTGTCGATGTCGGTCTGCGAATCACCGACCATCAGTGCACGGTGCGGGTCGCCGCCGGCGCGCGCGATGGTCTGCGTGAGATGGCGCGGGTCGGGCTTGCGGAACGGAAAACTATCCTGACCGCAGATCGCCGCGAAATGCCTGGTCATACCGAGCGCCTCGATCAGCGCCACCGAATTGGCCTCGTATTTATTGGTGCAGATGGCCAGCAGGTAACCGGCTGCCTCGAACCGTGCGATCGCCTCGGGGACGCCGGGGTAGGGGCGCGACTTGCCGGGGATGTTAACGGTGTAATGGTCCAGAAACAGCTTGAGCAGGCGGTCGTGCTCCTCCACTGCCAGCGACCTGTGCTGCGCTGCGTGAGCGCGCTCGATCATCACCCGGCCGCCATGGCCGACGAAGCGCTTGAAGCCGGCTTCGTCGACGGCCGCGAGCTGGCTGGCGGCAAGGCTGTGGTTGAGACTGTCGAGCAGGTCCGGCGCCGTGTCGATCAGCGTCCCGTCGAGGTCGAACACGATGATCGGTCGGGTCATGGCCTGTCCTGTGACGATTTGATTGCCGGCAGGCGATAAACGCTGCGGCCCGTTCAGGCAAGCCGGCTTATCCACCGCGGGCAAGGTCCTTTGACCAGCCCGGCAAAAATGCTACGAGCGCCGAAACAAATCTCGGGACCCGGCATGGATGCGAGGCAATTGAAGGTTGAGGCCGCGCGGGCAGCGCTTGCCCATGTCACGGATGGCATGCGGCTCGGCATCGGCACCGGCACGACGGCGGACGAGTTCGTCCGGCTGCTCGCCGACAAGGTCGCCACCGGCCTGACTGTCATCGGCGTGCCGACCTCGGAGCGCACCGCCGTCCTTTGCAGCGAGCTTGGTGTGCCGCTGTCGACCCTCGAGGAAACGCCCGAGCTCGACCTCACCATCGACGGCGCCGACGAGATCGATCCGGCGCTGACATTGGTCAAGGGCGGCGGCGGCGCGCTGCTGCGCGAAAAGATCGTCGCGGCGGCCTCCGCCCGCATGATCGTCATCGCCGACAGCTCCAAGATGGTCGAGATGATCGGCCGTTTTCCGCTGCCCATCGAAGTCAACCGGTTTGGCCTGCGCGCCACCGAAATTGCGGTCGGCGCGGCGGCTGCAAACCTTGGCCTTTCCGGCCCTGTTACATTGAGGATGACGGGGAGCCAGCCATTTGTTACAGACGGCGGCCATTTTATCCTCGATGCATCTTTTGGCCGCATTCCGGATACAAGAGCGCTTTCGAATGCTCTCCACGCCATTCCGGGCGTGGTCGAGCATGGTCTTTTCATCGGGCTGGCATCAACGGCCATCATAGCCGGCGGCGACGGCATCCAAACCGTCCATGCCGCCCGAAAATCAGGGAGTTTTACCGATCATGATGTTGCATAACCGGGTTGGCCGCTTTTTTGCCATTCTGGCGGCCTCGGCCGTTTTCGCGTTTTCGTCGCCTGCGTTTTCGCAGGACGTCACCGATGCGCATTTGAAGGCGGCGCGCGCCGCCGTCACGGCGATCCATGCGACGGATACGTTCGACAGCATCCTGCCGCAAGCGGCCGCGGCACTGGAGCAGCAGCTGATCCAGAAGAACCCGGACATGCAGGAACTGATCGCCAAGACGATCAACGAGAAGGCGATGGCCCTGGCATCGCGCCGCGCCGACCTGGAAAAGGAAGCGGCGCTCGCCTATGCAAAGGTGTTCTCGGAAAAGGAACTCAATGAAATTGCCGCGTTCTACAATTCCGATTCCGGCAAGAAGCTGCTCGACAACGGCCCGATCGTGACGCGCGAACTGGTGAAGGCTGCCGAGATCTGGCAGAACGGCCTGGCTCGCGATCTCGCCCAGCAGGTCGGCGAGACCCTGGGTGCAGCGGCGAATGCCAAGGCGCCGGCTGCACCTGCCGACGGTACCGCTCCGGCCGATGGCGCAGCTCCCGCGGACGCTACACCGAATTGATTGCGGACTTCCGAGCCGCCTGACCGCCACTGGACCAAAAGCCCGGCAAATCCGGGCTTTTCTTTTGATAGTCGGCAGCCTACCTGTCTCGGGGTTTGAGGGGCAAGGAGTTCAGCCATGGCCGGTTACGACTACGATCTTTTCGTCATCGGCGGCGGCTCCGGCGGGGTGAGGGCGGCGCGCGTCGCGGCCGCACTCGGCAAGCGTGTCGGCATTGCCGAGGAATACCGCTATGGCGGCACATGCGTGATCCGTGGCTGCGTGCCGAAGAAGCTCTATGTCTACGCCTCGCAATTCCCCGAGCATTTCGCCGACGCCGCCGGTTATGGCTGGACGGTGCCTGAGGCGCGTTTCGACTGGCAGACGCTGGTCGCCAACAAGGACCGCGAAATCAGCCGGCTGGAGGCCATCTACAAGAAGAACGTGCAGGGCGCCGGCGGCGAGGTCTTTCATTCGCGCGCCACCCTGGTCGGTCGGCATGTGGTGCATCTTCTCGGTGAGGATCGCACCGTTACCGCCGACCAGATCCTGATCGCTACCGGCGGGCGACCGGCGCCGCATCCGGCATTGCCCGGCCATGAGCACTGCATCTTTTCCAACGAGGCCTTGGACCTCAAGGAACTGCCGAAGGCAATCATGATCGAGGGCGGCGGCTATATCGCCGTCGAATTCGCCAACATCTTTCACGGCCTCGGCGTCGACACGACGCTGGTCTACCGCGGCAAGGAGATCCTCAGCCGTTTCGACATGGACCTCAGACGCATGCTGCACGACACGATGGAAAAGAAAGGGATAAAAATCCTCTGCCACGCCGTATCAGAGTGGGTCAGGAAGCGGCCTGACGGCCGGCTCGACGCGCTTGTCACCGGCGGCACGGTGCTGACGGTCGACCAGGTCATGCTCGCCATCGGCCGCATTCCCAATACCGAGAACATGGGCCTGGAAGGCGTCGGCATCGAGATGACCAAAACCGGGGCAATCCACGTCGACGAATACTCCCGCACGAACATCGACAACATCTGGGCAATCGGTGACGTCACCCATCGCGTGCAATTGACGCCGGTGGCAATCCACGAGGCGATGTGCTTCGTCGAGACCGCCTTCAAGGACAAGCCGACGGCGCCCGACCATGACACGATCGCTACCGCAGTCTTTTCGCAGCCCGAGATCGGTACGGTCGGCCTGTCGGAGGATGAGGCGGCAAAGCGCTTTTCGGATGTTGAAATCTACCGCGCCACCTTCCGGCCGATGCGGCACACACTTTCCGGCCGCGACGAAAAGATGCTGATGAAGCTGGTCGTCGACGGCGCCTCGAAAAAGGTCCTCGGCGCCCACATCCTCGGGCCGGATGCCGGCGAAATGGCGCAGCTTCTCGGCATACCGCTGAAGGCCGGCCTGACCAAGGATGATTTCGATCGCACCATGGCGGTGCATCCGACCGCCGCGGAAGAACTCGTCACAATGTACAAGCCGACTTACCGGGTGAGAGATGGTGAGCGGGTCTGACGCGACAAGAACCCATCGCGGCAACGAGATTGCCGCGATGGAAGTGCGTGAGTTTTCTTACAGCAACGTTCCGCGCAGGATCACCAGCGCCACAGAAAAATAGATCACCAGCCCGGTGACGTCGACCAGCGTGGCGACGAACGGGGCCGATGCGCTGGCCGGGTCGAAGCCCATGCGCTTCAGGGCGAACGGCAGCATCGATCCAGACAGCGAGCCGAAGGTGACGATGCCAACCAGCGTGGCGCCGATCGTCATTGCGATCAGCGGCCAGTGCGGGCCGTAGTCGTAGAAGCCGAGATACTGCCAGAGCGCGATGCGGCAGACGCCGACCACGCCAAGAATCGAGCCAAGCACCAGGCCAGTGGGCAGCTCGCGCAATGCCACCCGCCACCAGTCGCCAAGGCCGATCTCGCGCAGCGCCAGCGCCCGGATGACGAGCGAGGTCGCCTGCGAGCCGGAATTTCCGCCGGAGCTCATGATCAATGGAATAAATAGCGTCAGCACGATCGCCTTTTCCAGCTCGCCCTCGTAGCTCTGCATCGCGTTGGCGGTCAGCATCTCGCTGATAAACAGCGCGCACAGCCAGCCGGCGCGTTTCTGGATCATCGCCAGAAAGCCCATCTTCATATAGGGCTCGTCGAGAGCCTCCATGCCGCCGAAACGATGCACATCCTCCGTCGTTTCCTCGATCATTGTGTCGATAATATCGTCGATGGTAACGATGCCGAGCAGTCTGCCGTTGTCCACGACCGGAACGGCGAGCAGATCATATTTCGAGATCAGCTGAGCAACCTTTTCACTATCGGTCAGCGGTGAAACGGTGATAGGCGCGCGATCCGGCGCTATTGCCATGATCAGCTGATCCGGCTCGCCAGCGATCAGTCGACGCAGGCTGGTCGAGCGCAACAGGACATGCGTTTGCGGATCGACGATGTAGATCGCGTAGACGGTTTCGCGAGTCCGCTCCACCTTGCGGATATAATCCAGCGTGCGGGCCACGCTCCAGTCCGGCGGCACGCTGACATATTCGGTCGTCATGAGCGAGGCGGCGCTGCCCTCGGGATAGCCGAGAATGGCAAGCAGCGTCGCGCGCAGCGGTGGCGCCAGGCCGCCGAGCAGTTCGGAACGAGCCGGCTCGTTCAGATCGCGCAGTATGTCGGCGGCGCGGTCGACCGACATGGCGGCAAGCAGTCTGCCTGCCTTGATGCGGGGCAGCGCCTCCACCAGTTCGGAAGCGCCGTCGAGTTCAGGCTGGTCGAAGATCTCGACCAGCCGCTCGAACGGCACTTCGCAAAGCAGCGCCGATGCCGTCTCCCGGGGCTCCTGGTTCAAGGCCTCGACGATGTCGGCGACGTGTTCGTTGGCAAGTACGCGAGCGATGGCGATGGCATCGCCGCCCGCGACAGGGGAAAACTCGTTCATGGCTCACTCCTTGCCGTCCGGCAGGACGTGAGCCTGTCAGGTCACGTCAAGCGGACGGCGGTTGCGTTCGACTGTGACTGTCGCCAGGCATGGCGCGGTGACCTTTCTGCTCGCGGGTTCGAGTTGAGATTCTGCAAGCCGGCGCAACATAGGAGCGCGCCTTGCCGAGTCAATCGCGAGAGCGGGTTAAAGCGGCGGCAAACCGACTGGATCGCGAGACTGTGATCGGGCGACGTGGCAGGCTGGCTGGATGCCGGCAGTGGTGCCCGCGGCTATCTCTGCTTCAGCCGGCGGGGAAAGCGCAGCCATTTGTCCTCGGCCGGCCGCGTCGGCTGCGTGAGGATGGTGGTGAGCTCTACCGGCAAGCTCGGAACCAGCGGCTTCTTGGTGGCGACGCCGTCGGCGATCGCAACCACGCTGTGGTAGAATTCGGTGCCCGCGAGCGATCTCGGCGGCGTCGCCTCATGCATGATCGAGATCACAGTTGCATCAGGGCAATTGTCCTTGATCGCCTGATGGAAGGCGATCCGTCCTTCGGGATCGAGCGCGCCGGTGGCTTCATCGAGGAACAGTAGTCCCGGCTGCTGCAGCACGATGCGGGCGACGACGAGCTTCTGTTTCTGCCCACCCGAAAGAACCTGATCCCAGATCTTTCCTTCACGGCTCTCATCGGCCAGATGCTCGATGAAGTCGCCGAGGCCGGCCTTGTGCAAGGCGGACGCGACCTGCACGTCGGCATAATCATGCTCGGAACCGGGCAGGCAGACCAGTTGCTTCAGTGAAACCTGCTGCAGCTTCACCTCCTGGGCGGCGTAGAAACTCCTGACCCCTTCCGGGAAGACGATGGTGCCGCGACCGTAAGGCCACAGCCCGTTGATCGCCTTGATCAGCGAGGTCTTGCCGCAGCCGGATTCGCCCTTGAGGAAAGTCCACTCGCCACGCCGGAAGCGCAAATTTGCAGCACTCAGGAAGGGCGTTGCGTCCTCGCCCTGATGCGCCAGTTCGAGCTTCTGGATGGTCAGGCCGAAAACCGGGTTTTGGCGGTCGTAGCGAAAATCGGAGCGGCCGGTCTGCTGATAAAATTCCTGCGGGTGCTGGACGTTTTCGATCGCGTTTGCGAGTTCGGTGACGCGCTGGCTGTTGGCCCGCAGCGCGGCGATGGCAGGCATGACGTGGATGAACCACGAGCATTGACTGATCAGCGAGTTGACCATCTCGGAGCCGGTTATGTAGCCCTTGAGATCGAAGCCGTTATGGATAAAGGGAACCAAGCCTGGCCCGTAGGCGACAATGCGGGCACCGATGAAATTGTAGATCAGCTCGAACGAATTGTAGCCTGTGTTGACGATGTTCAGCCGCGCCCAGGTGCGGTCGATGTCGACATAGCGCTGGCTGTGCACTGCCTTCTGCACGTTCTCGCCTTGCGATGCGGCGACATGAAAACTGCGGCGCAGAAACGTGATCAGCTCGCCGCGATAGCTGCCTTCGGCCTGCTGCATCCTGACATTGAGTCGTTCCAGCAGCCTGCCCAGCTTGACCGCGATCCAGGTGTTCAACGGCACGTAGGTGGCGACCGCCAGAAAGGCGAGGACGGCGCTGCCATAGCTGCCGAGGAACTCCAGCCCTTTGACCTCCGCCGAGTGTGCAAGCAGTTGCTGGCCAACGAAATACAATGAAGTAGCAACGGCCAGAACCCCCATCGCGAGGCCGATGGCTCCGCCCGTCATATCCTTGATCGATTCCTGGATGCGCTGATCGATATTGTCGGGAGCGGCGGCACCTGACGAGCCATGCTGAGCGTGGAAATGCGTGTGATTGGCGTCAAGCAGGGCTTCGTTGAACTGGCTGTCCAGCCAGCCGCGCCACTTGCGATGCAACGTTGCGGATACCAGGCTGCGGATACCGGTAAAACCCGCATCCTTGAGCAAGACCAGGAGGACAAGTATCCCGGCATTGGTCAGCAGTGTCTGAAGCGGGGTGGTGTTTGCGGCATCGTGGAAAAAGGCGATCGAGTTGACCAGCTCTCCGGATGCCACGGCAAACCACACGCCTGACTTGCTGGAGAGCGCGGTGAGCAGGGCGATCACCAGCGTCAACGTCCAGGCTTCCACCCACCGGTCCGAGAACCAGTAGGCCCGCATCAGTCCCCAGAAGCTGCGCATCGACGATACGGGCGTCAGGGGCGACGGCCTTGCGGCACCGCGGAGCCATTTTTCCGATATTGAATGTCGCGTTGGTCTATCGACCCGAATCACTATCCCGCCCAAACGATTTTTCTTTTGTTACGGACAGTAACACCAATTGATCATTTTCCATTAGCTTTTCACCAGTCGCAGGTGGCTTAGCTCGCCGGCCGTTGCAGTAGAGCAACAGAATGAATGATCACGGCGCTATGCCGTCATGCTTCGAGGGGCGGAATACCAACGCAATTTCAAATAGTTACTTGCCTGAGCCGGAGCAAGCAGTGACCTTCCCTAAGGGAAGGTCTTCACACAGCTTTGTGAACATAGAAGCGCCGTCCAGCGGTCGATCTTTCACAGCCTGAATCGCCTTCACGGCCAGTCCGGCCTCGTCGGCGGCCAGAACGTGACCGTATGATTCGTGGTTGAAGCCGCCTTGTCAGGACCCCGTAGTCGGCCAAGCAATGACTTTGCCGACACAGTCCAGGATGAAGATCAATATCAATTGGCCCGTGCCGTTTTAAGAGCGCGCACAAACCGCGTTTGACAAACACGCGCTTCGGATTGAACCTGGCCGGACGCATCCAGGTTTGAACCAGGGGGAGTTCGCCATGCTTGCACTGACATTTTTTGTCGCGACGCTCGCAACATTTTTCTGGCTGCCGCAAACATATGCCGGCAGCCAGACCGTTCCCGCAAACGCCGAGGGACAGATCGAGTTCAACACGCCGTCCGGCAATATTGGCTGCATCTACACGCCGAAGGGCGGCACCAGCACCTACGAGCCACAGGATGGCGGACCGGAACTGAGCTGTTCGCGTGTCGAGCCCAGCTACGTCACCGTCATCCTCGGTCCGAAAGGTCCGGCGACGCTGATCAAGAATCCGGGCGAGCAAGGCTGCTGCGGCGACGTCACCAGGCTGGCGTACGGCGCCAGCTGGAGTAAGGGCCCGTTTTCCTGCCAGTCATCCACCAAGGGATTGACCTGCACCGGCAAGCATGGCCATGGCTTTTTCGTCAGCAAGGCCAAGGTGACGGTGAAGTAGTCCGACTCAGTTCGCTGTTTCCAGTTCGCCGCGCGCCTTGGCCGCGGCGACCTGGCGGAGCGCATCGGCAAGCGTATCGGCGTCCTGGGCTCCCATCACCGCATATTTGCCTTCAAGCAGAAAGCACGGCACACCCGATATGCCCATGCGCGAAGCGGTGGCGATTTCGGTGCGCACCGCCTCGACATCGGCGTCGGTCGGCAGAAGCGTTTCGACCACGGAGGCATCCATGCCGGCCTCGCGGGCGGCTTCGATCAGCACGGCATGATCGCCGAGATTGGCGCCTTCCTCGAAATTCAGCTGGAACAGCCGGCGCACCAGCCGGTTCTGAATGGCCTCGCCGGCCGTGCCGGCCCAGCGAATGAGACGGTGCGCATCCAGCGTATTGGGCGCGACCTTGATGGCGTCGAAGGCGAAGGAGATGCCTTCAGCCTCGCCCAGCGGTTCGATCCGGGCATGGATTTCGCGGATGCGTTGCTCGCTGCCGAATTTCGCCACCATATAGTCACGGCGGTTCTTGCCTTCGGGCGGGATTGTTGGGTCGAGTTGGAAGGGCCGCCAGCGTATGTGAACGTCGATATCGACGGCGGCAATCGCCTTGTCGAGCCGTTTCTGGCCGATAAAGCACCAGGGGCACACGACGTCGGAGACCACATCGACGGTAATCGAGTTCTCGTCGTTCATCTTGATCTCCTGTTGTGAAGAGGTCACTTCGGTTTGCGCCACCAGGTCGGCAACTGATAACCGTATATGGGCGTCTTTTGCGGATGTTCCAGATAGTTCCAATAAGCGAGCCATTGCTGGTTGTTGTGCTGCGTCGGCACCATGTAGTTGCCGGAGATCAGCAGCCGGTCGAGAACGCGGACGGCGGCGACGGAGTCCTCCTTCGAACGAGCTCTCAGCATCGCCTCGATCGCCGCATCCACCGCCGGATCGGCGACGCCGGCGAGGTTGAACGATCCTTCGGCCTTGGCGGCAGCGGATCCCCAGCGCCCGGTTTGCTCGATACCGGGCGACAGCGAGTTGTTGAAACCGGTCGAGCCGACCAGCACCTCGAAATCGAAACGCTGCTTGCGCGACTGGATCTGATCACCGTCGAGGCTGCGGATGCCGACATCGATGCCGAGCTTCTCAAGGGTGCGCTGATAGATAGCGGCAAGTCGCTCTTCGTCCTGCGAGGCGGTCAGGATCTCGAAACCGAACGGCTTTCCCTCGGGATCGAGCATCGCGCCGTCCTGCACCGTATAGCCCGCGCTCTTCAGCAGCTCGAATGCCGCCTTCAGCACCTTGCGGTCCTGGCCGGAGCCGTCGGTAACGGGCGGCCTGTAGGTGCCGTCCATGACATCTGCGGGCACGCGGCCGGGGTAGGGGGCCAGCAGGGCCTTTTCCTTTTCGCTGGCCGGGTGGCCGAGCGCGGACAACTCGGAATTCTGCCAAAAGCTCATCGTGCGCGTGTATTTGCCGCCGAACAGATTCTTGTTGGCCCATTCGAAATCGTAGAGCATGCCGAGCGCGCGCCGCACGACCGGATTGGAAAATTTCGGCAGCCGCGTGTTGAACAGGAAACCGTTGACCACCGGCGGAATGCCGGTATCGAAAGTTTCGGCGATGACCTCGCCCCTGTGGAAGGCCGGAAAGTCGAGATCGCGCTCGCGCTTGACCGGGTCGCTGTCGTCGTCGATGGCGCAGATGCCTTTCTTGAACGCTTCCTGCTTGGCGTTGGCGTTGAGGAAATATTCGATGGTGATCTGGTCGTAATTGTCGAAGCCGCGCTTGGACGGCACGTCCTTGCCCCAATAGTCCGGATTGCGCTTGAACACGATGCGCTGACCGGGCACGACTTGCGCCACCGTGTAAGGCCCGCTGCCGATCACCGGCTTTAGCGTCGTCCTGTCGAAGGTGTCCTTGTTGAAGGCGTGTTTCGGGATGATCGGCGTCAGCGCAATGATCAAAGGAAATTCGCGGTCGGCCTTGTCGTTGAAGGTGAAGCGCACACTGCGGTCGCCGGTCTTTTCGAGCTTGGCAATCGCTTTCATTCGCTGGCTGTAAGGTGGGCGGCCCTTCTCGGTGAAGACGTCATAGGTAAACAACACGTCTTCCGGCGTCACCGGCTCGCCGTCCGACCATTTGGCGTTGGGATCGAGGTGGAATTCGATGCTCTTGCGCTCGGGATCCATGTCGGCGGTATCGGCGAGCAGGCCGTAGAGACTGAAGGCCTCGTCGTAGTTGCGCTGCATCAACGGCTCGAAGACAAGATTGCCAAAGGCTTGATCCATCATGCCGCGCGCGGTGGTGCGCAGGCTTCTCAGGATGAACGGATTGAGATTGTCGAAGCTGCCGACGACGCAATAGGTAATGCTGCCGCCTTTCGGCGCGTCGGGGTTGACGTAGTTGAAATGATCATAGTCGGCCGGCAGCGCCGGCTCGCCCTGCATGGCAAGCGCGTGCACCGGTTCCGACAGGGCCGGCTGCAGGGAAAGGCCGACAAACAAGATTGCGGCGATCAGCCAAACGACAACGCGGCCCATGACCGTCTCCTTCCCGATTCGATGCGCAGCATACATGAGCCGGTCGTGCACCGGCCAACCCCTTGAGCCTATCCCTTGGCCAAGATTCGCGAGACCCGGGCTGGATTCGGCACCGCTTGCAGTGTAACACGCCGTCCGAAGTCATTCTGTTGCCTCATTTCGGCAACAGGTAGCTGGACCACACGGCATGAAAAAAGCCGGTTCCGGGATCATTTGAGAGGAATGCACGACATGACGAGCCTGAACAGCAACGCGTACCGCCTGTCGGTCATGGCCGCTGGCGTGGTCGGCATTCTGGGCGCCGGGATTCCCGCTGCTTCCGCGCAGCAGCAACAGCAGATTCCGCAAGGCTGGTTCAAGGCCTGCACCAAGCAGGAAGACGTCGACATCTGCAATGTCCAGAACATCACCACCGCCGGCAACGGCCAGCTCATCACTGGCGTCAGCCTGATCGAATTGAAGGGCAAGGTGAACCGCAAGGTGTTCCAGGTGACGGTTCCGACCGGCCGTCTCGTTCCTCCCGGCATCGGTCTCCAGATCGACGGCGGCAAGGCGCAGAAGCTCGACTATGTGATCTGTTTTCCGGATCGCTGCGTGGCGGAAGTGCCGCTGAGCGATCAGCTTGTCGCATCCTTCAAGAAGGGATCGGCGCTGACGCTCACCTCGGTCAATTTCCAGAACCAGCCGAACCCGATCAAGATTGCGCTGACCGGCTTCAGCGGCGCCTTCGACGGCCCGCCGCTGCAGCAGTCGGATATCGAGGACCGGCAGAAGAAGCTCCAGGAGTTCGTCGCCAAGAACAATCAGGACTTTGCCAAGAAGCTCAAGGAAGAGCAGGAAAAGGCGAAGGCCGCCAACTAATCGACGGGTTTTCGAACAAAACAAAAAGCGGGGTTCATGCCCCGCTTTTTTATTGAATCGGCTGATTGTCGGGTCCAGACTTGTCTCAAGCCTGTCCGAGCCCAGCCAGATCCCGACTAAGTCAATGTCTCAATTGGTGCTTCGGCTCGTAGCGCCCGTCCGGCTTCTTGTCGAACATTTCACCAATCTGCGGGTGCCGGACCGGTTCGCCCGACCGGTCCTCGAGTAAATTCTGCTCGGACACATAGGCGATGTATTCCGTTTCGGAATTCTCGGCGAGCAGATGATAGAAAGGCTGGTCCTTGCGCGGCCGCACGTCAGCGGGGATCGCCTCGTACCATTCGTCAGTATTGGCGAATTGCGGATCGACGTCGAAAATGACGCCGCGGAACGGAAACAGCCGGTGCCGAACCACCTGTCCGATCGAGAATTTGGCTGTCTTCATCGCACTCACCACTTGAACTTCTTGAACGCCACGCATCCTGGAACACGCAAGGAACGCTCCAGGACTTTAGATTCTTACGCACCGGTCCGGCAAAGACTGGCCCAGACCTTAAGGTCGACATCGTCATTATTTGGCGCAGACGCCGCGGCAATTCAATCCCGATCCCCTTGATGCCGGGTTGAGCATCGCGAGATGCGGATCAAGGGCGGTGGCCAAGATCGCTATCGCTCAGCCGGTTTTCGCAATCCGCCAAAAAACGCCGCAAAACCGCTGCCGGGTCGAAGACCCTCGCGCATGAAAAACGCCCGTAACGGCGCAAACCCCTCAAGCGCGCCCAGGCCAGCGCTGCGCACCATCTGAGCCGGCAGCATATCGGAAAGCAACGACATGTTGAGCAGGTTGACCGCGCTGCTGCGCGCCAGAATGTCCGGCCGCCGCTTGAAATCATAGGCTGCAAGCGCCTTGGCGGCGCCCGGGTCCGAGCGGTTTCTGCTTGCGGCACCAATCAGGTCGTCGATGTCCCGGATGCCGAGATTGAGGCCTTGCGCGCCGATTGGGGGAAACACGTGGGCGGCTTCACCGACAAGTGCCACGCGGCGATGCGCAAACCGCCACGGGCTCACCGCTGAAAGTGGGTAGATCTGCCGGCCGGGCTCAACCGACACGCGGCCCAACATCGATTGCATTCGCTGTTCGACCCGCGTCGAAAGCTCGGCGTCGTCGAGTGCTGCAAGGTCCTTGGCGATATCGGGTTCGAGCACCCAGACAAGGCTGGACCGGTTGCCGGGCAGGGGAACCTGTGTGAACGGACCGGTCTCGGTGTGGAATTCGGTCGAGGTGAAGGCATGGTCGCTGCGGTGACCGAAATTGAGCACCAACGCCGCCTGCGGATAGGATCGGATCGAGGTCCGGATGCCGGCTGCCTCGCGGGCCGGCGACTGACGGCCATCGGCGGCAACTGCCAACGATGCCTCAACCTCGCTGCCGTCGGCGAGAACGGCATGGGCATGGTCGGCATCGAGGCGCCATGCCTCCACCATCGACTTTCGCCATTCGATGCCCGAATGCGCGACAGCCTCGGCTAGCGTGCGGTTGAGAACGCTGTTGGGCAAGTTCAGCCCGAATTGCTCTTCGTTGATCTCGCTGGCACGAAAAGTCACTGTCGGGCTGCGGATCAGCCGGTTGGTTGCGTCAACGATGCGCATCACCTTGAGTGGCGCTGCATGCGGCCTGATTCCGTCGAAGATCCCTAGCCGTTCGAACATCTTCAGGGCAGGGTTCATCAAGGCTGTCGTCCGGCCGTCGAGGCCGGCTGCCTCGGGTCCGACGAGCGTCACGGGAAAGCCCGCCTCGGCAAAGCTAAGCGCCGCGATCAGCCCCGCAGGGCCGCTGCCGGCGACCAGTATCCGTGCTGTTTCCCGATGGTTCAAATTCGGCTTCCGGATTGCGAGGTGAGGCCCGTCCGACCTGCTGGTCCATATAGGTCAGGTGATGCGGCTTGATCAACGCGGCGATTCGGCCCATTCGGTTGCCATGACCGGCCAACAAGACGATTTCAGCCATCTCGACGGCACCGGCCGCGCGATGGCGAGCGTTGCGCGCAGCCCTCAACTGACCGTGAGCGTCGTTGCCGGCATGGGCATCGCCCTTGCCTGGCTCCTTCTCGGCGCAATGGCAGTTCGGGGGGCGGTGAGCCGGCTCCCGGGCGCTGATGTACCCGGCGACGCCGTGCTGGAATACCTGCTGCAACTGCCGTTGCCGGATTTCCTTGCGCGTTTCTTCGCCCTTTGCCTTGCGCCGGCGCCGCTTCGCGCAAGCGTAGGCGCGCAAGGCGGGGCACTCACCGCGATGTGGCTGTTGATGGCCATCGCGACCATGCTGCCCTCCGCGGCGCCGATGATCCGCACCTATTGCGAGATCGCAGATACCGCCAGGATCAAGGGGGAACCCGTTGCCCATCCGCTGATCCTTGTCGCTGGATATTTGAGCGTCTGGCTTGCCGCCTCGGCAATATTCGCTGCCCTGACGCTCGCAGTCCATGCATTCGTGTCATCCGGGCAGATGCTCGATCCGCTGCTTGGAATTGCCGGAGCAGCCGCGCTGTCGATCGCTGGTCTCTATCAGTTCAGCTGGCTGAAGGAAGCCTGTCTGGAGAAGTGCAGAAATCCGTTCTCGGTCCTGTTCGCCAACTGGAGCGCCAAGCCCATTCGCATTTTCCGGCTCGGTATGGAGCAGGGCCTGTGGTGCCTTGGATGCTGCTGGGCGCTGATGCTGGTAATGTTTGCCGTCGGTGTGATGAACGTGTTCTGGATGGCGCTGATCGGCTTGTTCAGCCTGGTCGAAAAACAGACGGCAGGCAATCTGCCGACGCGGCTGGGCGGTGCGATACTGCTTGTCTGGGCAGCCGCGCTACTAGTAGTCTCGGCATGAGGGGGAGAATTCGATGACAGATCAAAACTGGGCAATGAAAGGAGAGCTCATCCTTTCCTGCAATTGCACGGTTTTTTGCCCTTGCGTTCTGTCGCTCGGCAATCATCCGCCTACGGAAGGCTATTGCCAAACCTGGGCGGGGTTCCGGATCGATGCCGGCCATTTCGGCGAGGTCGACCTGTCCGGTCTCAATCTTGGGCTGGTCATGGAAATCCCCGGTTATATGAGCCGCGGCAACTGGACGGCGGGCCTGTTCATCGACAAGCGCGCCTCGGTTTACGCAGTGAAGGGACTGACGAAGATATTCACCGGCAAGGCCGGTGGAACCACATCGCTGCTCTCCATCCTGGTCGGACAGTTCCTCGGCGCCGAGCAGGTGCCGATCACCTACGACACGCGTGAGAAAACACGCATCTTTCAGATACCGAAGATCATCGATGGTGCGGTGACACCAATCACCGGCAAGGATCGCGACAAGGATACGGTCATCAGCAATTCGGAATACTGGATTGCGCCGGAAATCATCGTCGCCAAATCCGACAAGAGCAAAATGCGGGCCTTTGGCCGCAACTGGAACTTTGCTGGCCGTTCGGCCGAAATCTGCAAGCTGGACTGGCGGGGCCCGTGAGCAAGAAGACGACGGCCAGGAAAATCGCCGACCGGATTCCGCGGCCGAAGAAGAAAGTCACATGGCCTCAGGCGCGGGCGTTCTCGGTCCATCTCTTGACCGCGTCGGGCTCATTCCTGGCGTTTCTGTCGCTAGTGGCAGCAAGCGAGCAGCGCTGGACGGCGATGTTCTGGTGGCTGGGGCTGGCGCTTTTCGTCGACGGCATCGACGGGCCGATCGCCAGGAAGCTCGATGTCAAGGAAATCCTGCCGACTTGGTCGGGCGAACTGCTCGACAACATCATCGATTACGTGACCTACGTGTTGATTCCGGCCTTCGCGCTCTATCAGCGCGGTTTCATGGGCGAGCGCCTGTCGTTCCTGTCGGCGGCGATCATCGTGGTGTCGAGCGCAATCTACTATGCCGATACCGGCATGAAGACGAAGGAGAATTTCTTCAAGGGCTTTCCGGTCGTCTGGAACATGGTGGTGTTCACGCTGTTCGTCATCGAGCCCGGACAATGGGTTTCTTTCGCCGTGGTCGTGGTGGCCGGCATTCTCACCTTCGTGCCGATCAATTTCATCCATCCGGTGCGGGTGAAGCGGCTGCGGCCAATCAATCTCGGCATGACGCTGCTTTGGTGCGCTTTCGGCGCGCTGGCGCTGGCGCAGGCCGCACTTGCCTCCTTCTACGACCAGATCGGCGTGCTGGGCGAGCAGGTCAGCGATTTCATCAAGTTCGGGATTACGTTCACCGGGCTTTACCTCGCCTGCATCGGCGCTATCATGCAGTTCTTCCCAAATCTCGGCGCCAAGCCGGATAAGAAAGCCTGATCCCAAGAGAGCCAGAAAATGTCCAAAGCGATCCGCATCCATGCCCATGGCGGCCCGGAGGTCCTGACCTATGAGGATGCCGATCCCGGGCAGCCGGGCTCGGGACAGATCCTGGTCAAGCATACCGCGATCGGTCTCAATTTCATCGACGTCTATTATCGCTCTGGCCTTTATCCGCCGCAGGGCGGATTTCCGCTGGTCCCTGGCGGCGAGGCGGCCGGCGTGGTCTTGGATGTCGGCTCGGATGTCGACTGGCTCAAACCCGGCGATCGCATCGCCTACGCCGTGACGACCGGCGCCTATGCTGGGCAGCGCGTGATCGCCGCCGACCGCGTGGTGAAGGTGCCGGACGGAATCAGCGACGAACAGGCCGCAGCCATGATGCTAAAGGGCATGACCGCCGAATATCTGTTGCGCCGTACATTCAAGGTGAAAGCCGGCGACACGATCCTGTTTCATGCGGCGGCCGGCGGTGTCGGGCTGATCCTCGGCCAATGGGCCAAGCATCTCGGCGCGACAGTGATCGGCACGGCGAGTTCCACCGACAAGATCGAGCTCGCCAAGGCGCATGGCTTCGACCACGTGATCAACTATCGCGAACAGGATTTCGTGGCCGGCGTTGCCGCTGTCACCGGTGGCAAGAAATGCGACGTTGTCTACGATTCAGTCGGCAACGACACATTTCCAGCCTCGCTCGATTGCCTGCGGCCGCTCGGCACTTTCGTCAGCTTCGGTCAATCGTCTGGGCCGATCCCGCCCTTCAGCATCTCGTTGCTGGCGCAGAAAGGCTCGCTGTTCGCAACGCGGCCGACGCTGTTCGTCTATAATGCCAGGCGCGAAGACCTCGAGGCTTCCGCCGCCGCCTTGTTCGGTGTGGTGCTCAGCGGCGCCGTCAAGATCAAGATCAACCAGCGTTACGCGCTCAGCGAGGCCGGCAAAGCGCATTCCGATCTCGAAGGGCGCCGGACCACCGGGACAACAATACTTATGCCTTAGGCGCCCGCAGTTTCGGGCCGCCGACGCCGCCGTTCTTGCGAACTGCTCTTTACCGCTTGAGTTTCCGCTGAAATTCTTGAAGCTCTTTCAAGTCGTGAGGCGCTTACCGTAGAGAGCAGCCCGCGCATACGATGCTTGCGGGAACACAGAACATGTCTGGCAAACCAGATGGAGGCACCGTGAGTGCAGATCAGGACGGCGCAAACCTGCTTGAGGTTCGCGGCCTCACAAAGATATTCGGCACGTTGACGGCGTGCGACCACGTCGATCTCAACATCGCCAAGGGCGAGATCCATGCGTTGCTTGGCGAGAACGGCGCCGGCAAGTCGACCCTGGTGAAAATGCTGTTTGGATCGCTGGAACCGAATTCCGGCGAGATTTTCTGGAATGGCCAGGCGGTCAGGATCACCAGCCCCGGCACCGCAAAAAAGCTCGGCATCGGCATGGTTTTCCAGCATTTTTCCCTGTTCGAAGCGCTGACGGCGGCTGAGAACATCGCGCTGTCGCTGGATGACGGCTCGCCGATCAGCACGATCGCGGCCAAGGCGAGGGCGCTCTCCTACAGTTACGGCCTGCCTCTCGATCCGCTATCGCTGGTCGGTGATCTGTCGGTCGGCGAGCGTCAGCGTATCGAAATCATCCGCTGCCTGCTGCAGACGCCGCAACTCATCATCCTCGACGAACCAACTTCGGTGCTGACGCCGCAGGAGGCCGATAAGTTGTTCGAGACGCTCGAACGGCTGCGTTCGGAAGGAAAGTCCATCCTCTACATTTCGCACCGGCTGGAAGAGGTCAAACGCATCTGCGACCGCGCCACCGTGCTGCGTCACGGCAAGGTGGTCGGCCATTGCAATCCGCGCCAGGAAACCGCGTCTTCGTTGGCGCGGATGATGGTCGGCAACGAGGTGCTGGCCGTGGTGCGGGCGCCGGCCGAGGGTATCGAAACCGCGCCGGTGCTGCTTCAAATCCGCGAACTCACCCGCAAGCCGGCGACCCCGTTCTCGATCCCGCTCAGGAACATCAATCTTGAAGTCCGCGCCGGCGAGGTGATCGGCATTGCCGGTGTCGCCGGCAACGGCCAGGGCGAATTCTTCGAATCCGTTTCCGGCGAGGTGCTGCAGCAGGATGCCGGCTCGGTCCGCATCCGCGGCAAGGATGCCGGCGGCCTCACCATCACCGGCAGGCGTCTGATGGGCGCTGCCTTCGTCCCGGAAGAGCGGCTCGGCCATGGCGCAGCACCGCGCATGAAGCTTTCGGAGAACCTGCTTCTGTCGCGCCACGCCACCGATGGCAAGATGTTTGTCGGCGCCGGTGGAATGGTCAAGGGCGATGCGATCCATACCGCTGCCCAGCGCATCATAAAGGCGATGGACGTGCGCAAGAGCGCGCCGGATCCGGAAGCTGCGGCTCTTTCGGGCGGCAATCTGCAGAAATTCATCGTCGGCCGCGAACTCGACCGCCGGCCGAGCGTCTTGGTGGTCAATCAGCCGACCTGGGGCGTCGACGCGGGTGCGGCGGCCCACATCCGCCAGGCGCTGATCGAACTGGCACGCAGCGGCTCGGCGGTGCTGGTGATCAGCCAGGACCTCGACGAGCTGTTCGAGATTTCCGATGCGATCACGGTCATGCACAATGGCGAACTGTCGAAGCCGCTGCCGATAGCTGAAGCGACATTCGAGAAGATCGGGCTGCTGATGGGCGGCGCCGAACCCGGTCATGCCGAACATACGCTGGAGACGGCCTGATGCGCCTCGAACTTGTAAAACGCCCGCAGCGCTCGATGCTGTTTTCGGCACTCTCGCCTTTCATCGCTTTCGTTTTGACGATCATTGCCGGTGCCATCATGTTCGCGCTGCTCGGCGTCAATCCGTTGACTGCGTTCCGCATCTACTTCATCGAACCGATCAGCCAGGTCTGGCAGCTGCATGAGCTGGCGATCAAGGCCGCCCCCCTGATCCTGATCGCGGTCGGACTGTCGGTCTGCTACAAGGCCAACATCTGGAACATCGGCGCCGAAGGCCAGTTCATCCTGGGCGGCATTGTCGGCTCGATCATCCCCGTGCTGTTTCCGCAGTTCGAAGGCCCATTGGTGCTGCCGCTGATGCTTCTGCTCGGCATGGTCGGTGGGGCCGCCTATGCTGCAATCCCGGCACTGCTGAAGACGCGCTTCAACACCAACGAGATCCTGACCAGCCTGATGCTGGTCTATGTCGCCCAGCTCTTCCTCGATTGGCTCGTACGCGGGCCGTGGCGCGATCCGCAGGGCCACGGTTTCCCGCAGACCATCCAGTTCAACGACTCGGCCATACTGCCGGAACTCCTCCCGGAATCCGGCCGGGCAAACTGGGGATTTGTCTTCGCGCTGATCGCGGCGATACTGATCTGGATCCTGATGAGCCGTATGCTGAAAGGCTTCGAGGTCCGCGTGCTCGGCTCAAGCCCGAGGGCAGGGCGCTTCGCCGGGTTTGGCCTTAACCGCATGGTCTTCTTTGCCTTCCTGCTGTCGGGCGCACTGGCCGGACTTGCAGGGATTTCGGAGGTCTCGGGAGCCATCGGACAATTGCAGCCGGTGATCTCGCCCGGCTACGGATTTACCGCTATCATCGTGGCATTTCTCGGCCGGCTCAATCCGCTCGGCATCGTCGCCGCAGGCCTTGTGCTGGCGCTGACCTATCTGGGCGGCGAGGCAGTGCAAAGCGCGCTCGGCATCTCCGACAAGGTGGCGCGCGTGTTCCAGGGCATGCTTTTGTTCTTCGTGCTCGGCTGCGACACGCTCATCCATTACCGCATTCGCCTGACCGGCTTTTCCGCGCCGAAGCTCGAGGCAGCGCCGAAGTTGGAGGAAGCCCGCTGATGGACATCACCGTCAACATCCTCTTGACCATCGCGACGGCGGCGACGCCGCTGCTGATCGCGGCGATCGGCGAACTGGTGGTCGAACGTTCGGGTGTGCTCAATCTCGGCGTCGAAGGAATGATGATCATGGGTGCCGTCGGCGGTTTCGGCGCCGGCTATCTCACCGGCTCGCCTTGGATAGGGCTGTTGGCGGCAATCACCATGGGGGCAGTGTTCTCGCTTCTGTTTGCCGTCATGACGCTGTCGCTGGCCACCAATCAGGTGGCCACCGGCCTGTCGCTGACACTGCTCGGCCTCGGCCTTTCCGGCATGATGGGAACGAATTTTGTCGGCCAGCCCGGCGAAAGGCTGCCAAACCTCGATATTCCCGGCCTGACCGCAATCCCCGTCGTCGGCAGGCTGCTGTTCGGCCAGGATCCAATCTTCTACATCTCGATCGCGCTGACCGCCGCCGTCATGTGGTTCCTGTTCAAGACCCGCACCGGGCTCACGCTGCGCTCGATCGGCGACAGCCATGCATCCGCCCATGCGCTTGGCATCCACGTCATCCGCTACCGCTATCTCTCAGTGATTTTCGGCGGCGCTTGTGCCGGCCTCGCCGGCGGTCACCTATCGCTGGTCTACACACCGCAATGGGTGGAGAACATGACCGCCGGCCGCGGCTGGATCGCGCTGGCTCTGGTCGTCTTCGCCTCCTGGCGGCCATGGCGGGTGCTGGCCGGCGCCTATATTTTCGGCGCGATCTGGGTTGGCCAGCTTCACGTCCAAGCCATAAATCTGCAGGACTTCGTCGACGCGCCCTGGTTGCTCTACAAGTTAATTGCGTTCTTAAAATCGTTTCCCTCGCAACTGCTTTCTTCGCTGCCCTATCTGGCAACCGTCGTGGTTCTCGTTCTAATCTCGCGCAACAAGCGTTTGACGATGATGAACACGCCGGCCTCCTTGGGCCAGCCATTCGTTCCGGATCGTTGACAGCAAAAAGACGGAAGCTCCAAGGCTTAACTCAGAGAGGTAACACAATGAAAAAACTGCTTATTGCCCTGATGGCGACGACGGCCGCATTGTCGCTGGCGGCCTCAGCCGAGGCGGCGGACAAGCTGAAGGCGTGCTGGGTCTACACCGGCCCGATCGGCGATTTCGGCTACTCCTACCAGCACGACCAAGGCCGCCTCGAGGTGGAAAAGGCACTCGGCGACAAGGTCGAGACCGCCTATCTCGAAAACGTCTCCGAAGGCCCCGATGCCGACCGCGCCTTCGAGCGCCTGGCGCGCGAGGGATGCAAGATCATTTTCGGCACGTCCTTCGGCTTCATGGACCCGGAAGTGAAGATCGCCAAGAAATTCCCCAAGGTGATGTTCGAGCACGCCACCGGCTACAAGACGGCCGAAAATCTCGGCATCTACAATGCGCGTTTCTACGAAGGCCGCTACGTGCTTGGCCAGATCGCCGCCAAGCAATCGAAGTCGGGCGTCGCCGGCTACATCGTTTCCTTCCCGATCCCGGAAGTGGTGATGGGCATAAATTCCTTTATGCTCGGCGCACAGTCGATCAATCCGAACTTCAAGGCGAAGATCGTGTGGGTGAACTCCTGGTTCGATCCGGGCAAGGAGGCCGATGCTGCCAAGGCATTGTTCGACCAGGGCGCCGATATCATCGTCCAGCACACCGACTCGACCGCTGCCTTGCAGGTGGCGGAGGAGCGCAAGCTGCACGGCTTCGGGCAGTCCTCCGACATGATCAAGTTCGCGCCGCACGCGCAGCTGACCTCGCTGACCGACGAGTGGGGTCCCTACTACATCAGCCGCGTCCAGGCGGCGCTCGACGGCACCTGGAAGCCCGACAATGTCTGGCTCGGCATTAAGGACGGCGCCGTCAAGCTGGCGCCGTTCACCAACATGCCCGACGACGTCAAGGCGATGGCCGAAGCCACCACCAAGAAGATCGCCGACGGCTGGAACCCCTTCACCGGGCCGATCGCCAAGCAGGACGGCACACCTTGGCTGAAGGAGGGCGAGGTCGCCGACGACGCCACGTTGCTCGGCATGAATTTCTACGTGAAGGGCGTCGACGACAAGCTGCCGCAGTAGGTGGTCGGAAACATATCGAACGAAAGGGCGCCACGCGGCGCCCTTTTCATTTTGGACGGAATATCAGACTGCTGAGCCGTAAAGGTCGTAAGCGTCGGCGCGCTCGATCTTAATCGTGACGATGTCGCCGGCGCGCAGTGGCCGCCGCGACTGGATATGGACCGAACCGTCGATTTCGGGCGCGTCGTATTTGGTCCGGCCCTTGGCCGAATTGCCATGCGCCTCGTCGATCAGGACCGGCAGGCGCTTGCCAATTTTCTTGGTTAGCTGCGTTGCCGAAATCTTCTGCTGGCGCTGCATGAAGCGGTGCCAGCGGGCTTCCTTGATCTCCTGCGGCACTTGCTCGAGGCCGAGCTCGTTGGAGCGGGCGCCTCTGACCGGCTCGTATTTGAAACAGCCGGCGCGGTCGATCTTGGCCTCGTCCAGCCAGTCGAGCAGCATCTCGAAATCGTCATCCGTCTCGCCGGGGAAGCCGACGATGAAGGTGGAGCGGATGGCAAGGTCCGGGCAGATGTCGCGCCAGCCGCGAATACGCTCGAGCGTCTTTTCGCCATGAGCGGGCCGGCGCATGTTCTTCAGCACCTGCGGCGAGGCGTGCTGGAACGGAATGTCGAGATAGGGAACGATCTTGCCTTCGGCCATCAGTGGGATGACGTCTGCGACATGCGGGTAGGGATAGACATAGTGCATGCGCACCCAGACACCGAGCTTGCCCAGTTCTTCCGATAGATCGAGGAATTTCGCCCGCACTTCGCGATCGCCGAACATGCTGGTCTGGTATTTGATATCGATGCCGTAGGCGCTGGTATCCTGCGAGATGACGAGGATCTCCTTGACCCCGGCCTTGGCCAGCTTCTCGGCTTCGCGCAACACGTCGGCCGCCGGCCGCGATACGAGGTCGCCACGCAGCGCCGGGATGATGCAGAAGGTGCAGCGGTTGTTGCAGCCTTCCGAAATCTTGAGATACGCATAGTGGCGCGGCGTGAGCTTGACCCCTTGCGGCGGCAAAAGGTCGATGTGGGGATCATGGCTCGGGGGGGCAGCCTCATGCACCGCCGCCATCACGCTTTCATAAGCTTGTGGTCCGGTGATGGCGAGGACGTTCGGATGTCTTTCACGGATGACGTCCGGCTCGGCGCCGAGGCAGCCGGTGACGATAACTTTGCCATTCTCCGAAAGTGCGGAGCCGATGGCGTTGAGCGATTCATCGCGAGCCGAATCGAGGAAGCCACAGGTGTTGACGACGACCAGGTCGGCGCCGTCGTGCTTGCGGGCGATCTCGTAGCCTTCGGCGCGCAGGCGGGTGATAATGCGCTCCGAATCCACAAGGGCTTTCGGGCATCCAAGGCTGACGAAACTGACGCGAGGGGCGGACATCTAAGCTTTTCCGGATTTTCAGGAGTGGCGGCGCAGTATCACACTTGTCGCGGCATTGGTATGGGCAGCGGCTGCGGCGAAACGCAACCGCCAGCGTCGCCGAAGGCTCGCCGAAGCTGAAAGGCCGACCGATGAGAATTCGAGTCGGCGTGTCAGCTCACCGCACTGCTGACATGCGGCAAGACTTCCACCGCGCCCCGGTAGATCATATCGAGTGCGACATAGAAGATGATCAAAAGGCCGATATAGGCGATCCAGCGATGGCGGTGCAGCAGCTTGGCGATGAAGCTCGCGGCAAGGCCCATCAGCGCGATCGACAGGACGAGGCCTATCACCAGCACCTGGAAGTGATCGCGCGCCGCGCCGGCGACCGCCAGTACGTTGTCGAGCGACATCGACACGTCGGCGATGACGATCTGCAATGCCGCCTGACCCAAGGTCTTCTTGCGCGCCTTGCCGGCCACCATATCATCCCTGTTGATATCGGAATTGGACAGCGCTTCGGTCGCCTCCACCTCGTCGGCATACGACGTGCGCAGCTCGCGATACATCTTCCAGCACACCCACAGCAGCAAGATGCCGCCGGCCAGCAGCAGGCCGACAATCTGTAACAGGGTGACGGTGATCGCAGCAAAACCGATACGCAGCACCGTCGCCGCCACCACGCCGATGAGGATCGCTCTCTTGCGCTGCTCGACCGGCAAGCCCGCCGCGGCCAAGCCGATGACGATGGCGTTATCGCCTGCAAGCACGAGGTCGATGGCGATGACCTGGAGCAGGGCAGAGAAGCCCGCGGCAGTGAAAATTTCCATCGACTGGAAGTTCCTTGCTGGTTGGCCAACTGTTCGCGTCGAATGCCTGGAGGGCCTAACGTGTATGGTTCCCGCGCGTCAAGGGACTGGTTGGAACAAGGTCGGCAATATACAGAGTTTGCGACGATCGGCCCGAAACACCGGCAAAATGCGGCCACAGGTCGCGAATGCCTAGTTATAGAGGTTGTATTTGGGCCAGTCGCTTTCCGGAATTTCATCACCGATCCGGTAGCGCAGCTGCAGGACTTCCATATGGTCCGGCGCTGTCTCGCATTTGAATTTCAGCCGGTACCATTGTCCCTTGCTGCGAAACGCAGCACCCGGGCTCTTGATCGCATCGGCGCCCATTTCGGGCGTCGCAAAAGCGTAGGCGACGACACGATCGGCTTTGTATTTGTGGTCGTCGCGGGTAATCCGGTCGAGAATTTCGGCGTCGCATCGCTGCTCCAGCCGGGTTTGCGGATCGAGTTTCAGCAGGCCGGCGCGCAATGCGCTGTCCATTGCGCTGGCCGGCCAAGCCACTATCGTCCATGCGAGGACCGCAGAAAATAGTTTATTCATAGGCGGGAGAAGCACCATATTCGGACGGAGAAATCAACCCGACGAAGCGCGGCTGCGCGGCGGGTGACAGTCTTCGCTTTGTGGCAGGTTGTTGATTACGCAATAGTATCACCGGTACTTTGGTATCGTTGCCACGATCAGCACCTGTCGCATTTCAGCGACGCGAGAGGTGGTGCGCTGCATGGGGCAGAGCGGCGGTTCTCCCCGAAGCGGACCGGCCTGTTAGACCCAGGCAGTCGAGAATCCGACGAGCGGAAAACTCGACGTCATGCCTGCAGGATTGAAGAAATTGGCCGGATATGGCGGAGGGAGTGGGATTCGAACCCACGGTGGGCTTGCACCCACGCCGGTTTTCAAGACCGGTGCCTTAAACCGCTCGGCCATCCCTCCAAGGTGATTTTTCAATCACTTAGGATATCGCGAGAGGAGCGGGTTCGAGCTGTCGGTACCGGATTGGCACCAGGACGTTCCCCGACCGGTTCGCGCTCCATTCCTGTAAAGCCGCATTCAACGCCAAGTCAACCGTGGCGGCCGCACCTTTCGGCGCGATCCAGGACGGTGAGCAGCGTCATGGCGAGCTGTGTTTGTGCTGAGTGTGGAAAATCGTTTTTAAAACCCGCACGGACTATTAATCGTTGAGCGCTGATATGTGGAGCGCATTAGGCACATGTAAGTAAATCGTATTCTGGAGTTGATTTTGGCCGTACTTGGCGCTCTCCCGCCCGGTCTTCGCTGTAGACCAATCCGCGAAACCGACTGGGAGGGAGTGGTTGATTGCCTGTGCAGGGGCTTTCCGGCGCGTAACCGGAGTTACTGGATACACGCTCTGACCCGTTTGTCGCAGCGTCCTGCGGTTGCCGAGTTCCCACGATATGGCTTTGTTTTGGAGCATGCCGGTCGGATCGTCGGCGTTGTGCTCACCCTTTATGCTCGCTACCAGGGGCCAGAGGGCGACGAAATCCGCTGCAATCTTTCAAGCTGGTCAGTCGATGCAGAATTCCGTCCTTATGGCGCCATGTTGGTTGTGGCGGTTCTCAAGCGGAAGGACGTGACCTACACGAACATTTCGCCGGCACAAGCGACATTGAAAGCCAACCGGGCGCTAGGCTTTCGGCTCTTCTCCAGCGGACAATTTACCTTCTTGCCGGCTTTAAGTTTGACGCAGCGGTCATGTCGCGTAGTCGAAGTGCGTCCCGATCTCCCGGAATTGGCGATGCTGCCCGAGAGTGAGAGGTACATACTCTCGGAACACGCCGCGCTGGGCTGCCTGTCGTTGATCTGCATTTGCGACGGAGCAGCGTTCCCCCTGGTATTGATGCCGCGCCGAATGTTGCACGGTGTTATCCAGTGCCATCAGGTCATCTATTGCCGCTCGCTTGCGGATTTGAGCCGCTGCGCCGGTGCGATGGGGCGCTTTCTCTTGCGAAGCGGAATCCTGGTTTGCTTTGTCGACGCCAAGGAGCCGATTCCAGGTTTGGTGGGATGGTACCGGCCCAACAAGGGGCTGAAATACTTCAAAGGTCCCAGACCACCCGCACCTGGAGATCTGACGTTCACCGAACTTGTGATATTCGGTCCCTGAATCTGCGCTCGCAGACACGCCAAGCCAGGGGCAAAGTGCGCCACGAACGGCGTTTCTGATCGATAAGCGATGATTTTCATGCCGATCAGCGAGGCGGTCCGTGCCACAATCTCGCCCGGTTCCGACCACAATCGGTTAATACGGTGATAAACAATTCCTGCGCACAAAAAGGATTGGGGTAGGGCGTCGCCGGCGTTTCTGGAGTGGGTGCTTTGGCATCGCTGACGTTCATGCTGCGGTGCCTTCGTCGATGCTATAGGGGATAATCAAAATATGCAGACCACGGCGCGCCCGCGTCTTCGTCGCGCTTCCGCTTTCGCGCTGTTTGCCTTGTCGGCAGCCTTTCTTGCAGCATGTGCCGGGCCGCAGCAAAAGGCGATGGTCAACAAGAAACCTCGCTCCAAGGAATATTTTTCCGAAGCCGAATACGGCGTGAAAGCCAGCCCGCGCGTCATGTTCAAGACGTCTCGCGGACGCGACCAGCTCGGCAAGCCCTATCAGGTGCGCGGCAAGTGGTATTATCCGAAGGAAGACAAACGTTACGCCAAGGTTGGCCTCGCATCCTGGTACGGTGAGGCCTTCCACGGCCGGTTGACCGCCAACGGCGAAGTCTACGACATGGCAGATCTGACGGCGGCGCATCCGACCATGCCGCTGCCGAGCTATGCGCGGGTCACCAACATGAAGACCGGCAGCTCGGTGATCGTGCGCGTCAACGACCGCGGACCCTATCATGATGGACGCATCATCGATGTGTCGAAGCGCGCTGCTGAAATGCTCGATTATGCCAACATCGGTACGGCCGAGGTGAAGGTCGAATATGTCGGCCGTGCGCCGCTCGAAGGCAATGACGGGCAGTATCTTGTGGCTTCGTATCGTCCAGGCAACAGGGCGCCGGATCCGTCGGACGGCCTGCCCAGCGGTGTCATGGTCGCGATGAATGGGCCGTCGCCAAGCCTGCCGGTGAGCGCTGCTGCCGTGCCGTTCCCCGGTCAGCTGACGAATTCCGGGCAGGGATCCGATGCAGGGCCTGTCATGGCAGTGCAAGCATCTGCTTTGGGAGACATTGTACTGCCCGATTTCGGCCCGATCGCGCCGGAGCGCCCGGAGATCAACCTGCCGGCGCAATCGCCGTTCACCGTGGCGTCGCTGTCTTACGCGGACGAGCGCGTGCAACGCGCCTCCAACGCGTTTGCCGAGCTGGATGGCGCCGGCATGTCGCCCGCCGAAATTCTTCAATCGTGGAAGCGGCAAGCTCCTCCAACCGGGTCGCCCACGGACTATGTCGCGGCGGGTTCGTTCGAGAATGCCGCCGAAGCGGAGCGTGTGGCGGCCCAGCTTTCCAGCTTCGGCAAGACCGAGATCCAGCGCTCGGAACTTGAAGGCAAGGACTGGTACTCGGTCAACCTCTTTGCCGACGGTCGTGGCAGCCTGGACGAGATGCTGCAGGCAGCGTGGTCGCATGGTGCGCCGGATGCGCTTGCTGTACGCAACTGAGCTCGGGGCTGCCTGGTTTTTTCGCGCGCGATTGATCCGCCAGGCAAAAGCCTGATAGCTTCTGCCAACTTGCAAAAGCGCCGGCTCACTGGTCGAACCTGATGAAATCTTTTCACCCTTTCACCGGGCTTATGGCGCTCGGCCTGCTGCTGCTCTCGCTTGCGCCGGCCTCAGCACAGCTTTTCGAGACCAAGGCCGCGCAGGCCTTCATGATCGATGCCGAAACCGGAACCGTGCTGTTTTCCAAGGACGCCGACAGGTTGATTCCGCCGGCCTCGCTGGCCAAGCTGATGACGATGGAAGTGGTTTTCGACGCCATCAAATCAGGGCGCATGACGCTCGATGATACCTTCGTGGTGAGCGAGAACGCCTGGCGCAAAGGCGGCGCTCCTTCGGGGACATCGACCATGTTCGCCAAGCTCAAGTCGACGATCCGGCTGGAAGACCTGATCCAGGGCGTGACCGTGCAGGCGGCCAATGACGGCTGTATCGTCATTGCTGAAGGGATGGCCGGGTCCGAAGCAAACTTCGCAGCGCAGATGACCGGGCGTGCCCGCCAGATCGGCTTGCAGAAATCGACTTTCGTCAATTCCACCGGTCTGCCGGCCGATGAGCAGCAAACGAGCGTTCGCGAACTTGCGCTTCTGGCGCTGCATATCTGGCGCAACTACCCGGATCTCTACCGCTATTACGGCCAGAAGGATTTTACCTGGAACAAGATTTCCCAGAGGAACCGCAATCCGCTACTGGCCATGGACATAGGCGCCGACGGGCTCGCGGTCGGTGCCAGCGAGCAATCCGGGTTCGGCATTGTCGGCTCGGTCAGCCACAACGGCACAAGGGTGATCGCGGCGATGAGCGGCCTGGCAAACGACCGTGAGCGTGCTGAGGAAGCGCGAAAGCTGCTCGACTGGGGCGTTCGCTCCTTCGAGAAGACTGAAGTATTCGCCAAGGACGAAGTGGTTGGCGAAGCCCAGGTCTTTGGCGGCGCCAAGTCCGGTGTCGCGTTAAAGGCAAAAGGACCGGTGCAGATCTTCCTGCCGATCACCAACCGCGACAAGCTCACCGCCAGGATCGTCTATGACGGACCGGTGGCAGCGCCGGTGGAGGAGGGGCAGCCGGTGGGTACGCTGCGCGTCTGGATCGGCGATACGCTGAGCCAGGAGACGCCGCTGTTTGCCGCCGAGTCGATCGGTGTCGGTTCGCTGCCGCAGCGCGCGCTCGACGCCGCCAAGGAACTGGCCGTCGGCTGGCTGCGTTAGCACCGTCGCGGTGGACCTTTTTTCCCGCCGGGACTATACGGTCCCCGAAGTATGGACAAAGGCTTTGGCGCGCGGATTTTTCATCACTTTTGAAGGCGGCGAAGGAGCAGGCAAGTCGACGCAGATCGAGCGGCTGGCAAAGAAGATGCGCGCCAAGAAATACGATGTGCTGGTGACACGTGAGCCGGGTGGCTCGCCGGGCGCGGAGGCGGTCAGGCATGTCCTGCTTTCAGGCGCAGCCGAGCCGTTCGGCCCCAAGATGGAAGCGCTGCTTTTCGCCGCTGCGCGTTCCGACCATGTCGAACAGGTCATCCGGCCGGCAGTCGAGCGCGGTTCGGTCGTGCTTTGCGATCGTTTCATGGATTCCTCGCGCGTCTACCAGGGCGTGACCGGCGGCCTCGACCCGGCATTCATGGACGCATTGGAGAAGGTCGCCATCAACGGCATGGTGCCGGACATGACACTGATCTTCGACATCGACCCCGCCGAGGGCCTGAGGCGCGCTACCGCCCGGCGGGGCAGCAGTGACGGACCGGACCGCTTCGAGAAAGAAACATTGGCCATCCACCAACGCCGGCGCGAGGCGTTTCTCGCGATCGCCTCAGCTGAACCCGAACGCTGCGTTGTCGTCGATGCCTCAGCCGACCTAGATGCGGTGGAGGATGTCGTTACCGCCGCGGTGTTCGCGGCTCTCGAGAGGATGATGCCGGCACAAAGAAGGCAGGCGGCGCCAGCATGATTTTCGAACGCATCGCGCCCGAACAGCACGATACGCTGGACGGGGTGCCCGAGCCATCCGAGACGCCGCGTCTTGTCGGTCACCTGCAGGCGGCCAACATGCTCGCCACCGCTTACCGCTCGGGAAAGCTGCCGCACGCACTGATCTTTGCCGGACCGGTTGGCATCGGCAAGGCGACGCTGGCCTTTCACCTGGCGCATCATCTGTTGAAGCACCCGGCCTTCGAGCGGGCGCCGGAAAGCCTTGCCGTTCCAGATCCGGCTTCGTCGCTGTTTCGACAGATCGCCACCGGCGCGCATCCTTCGGTGCTGCATCTTACACGCCCGGCGAACGACAAGACCAAGAGCTTCAAGACAGTGGTCACGGTCGACGAAATCCGCAAGGTCAGCCGTTTTCTGTCGCTAACCTCGCACGACGGCAGCTACCGGGTGGTTATCGTCGATCCCGCCGACGACATGAACACCAATGCTGCCAATGCCTTGCTGAAGAATCTTGAAGAGCCACCCGCGCGCACCTTGTTCATCCTCATCGTCCATGCGCCGGGCAGTCTGCTGCCGACGATCCGGTCGCGCTGCCAGATGGTGCGGTTGGCGCCGCTCGATGCCGAGAACTTGATGACGGTTCTGGAAGGCATCGAGCCGCCGCCACCGGAGGATCCTGGGGCGCGCGCGGCGCTGGCGGAGCGGGCAGGGGGCAGCGCGCGCAATGCGATCCTGTTGACGCAGTATGGAGGGCTCGAAATCGCCGCCACCCTCGACGCCCTGGTCATGTCCAAGAAGATAGATGTCGCAGGCGCCTACCGTCTTGCCGAGGCGGTCGCCGGCCGCGACCAGGCAATCCCGTTCGAGATATTCAATCGCCGCGCGCTTGATCTGCTGTCGGCCGGCGCCAGCCAGGCCGCGCTCGCCGGCGATCTCGCGCGGGCCAAAACGCTGTCGGATACTTGGCACGAGGCTTTGAACGCTATATCTGAAACCGAGACCTACAATCTCGACAAAAAGCAGCACGCCCTGACCATGATCGACCGCCTGAATTCTGCAATGCGAATGTGACGGCCGCTGGCGTGGCTTTGAAGCCCCTGAGTATTGATCCCAATCAATCGCAGGAACTTCGAAGCCACCACATTGGCGTCGGATGGCAATTGCCGTTTCGATGCGATATCTCACCGCGACATCTTTCATTCAGACATTCATGACGGCTCATCCATGGCACGCGAAAAATACTACGTCACGACGGCTATTTCCTATCCGAACGGCAAACCGCATATCGGCCATGCCTACGAGTTGATTGCCACCGACGCGCTGGCCCGCTTCCAGCGGCTCGACGGTAAGGACGTGCTCTTTCTCACCGGCACCGACGAGCACGGCATAAAGATGCTGCAGACGGCGAAGAGAGAAGGTATTTCAGCGCGCGAGCTGGCAGACCGCAACTCGGCCGATTTCGAGCGCATGGCCGTCGCGCTCGATGCCTCCAACGACGATTTCATCCGCACCACGGAAAAGCGGCACTACAAGGCCTCGCAGGCGATCTGGAAGGCGATGGCCGCCAATGGCGACGTCTATAAGGGCGGCTATGCCGGCTGGTACTCGGTGCGTGACGAAGCCTATTACGGCGAAGAAGAGACCGAGGTGCGTGCCGACAATGTCCGCTATGGGCCGCAGGGGACGCCGGTCGAATGGGTCGAGGAAGAGAGCTACTTCTTCCGGCTGTCGGCTTATCAGGACAGGCTCCTTGCACTTTACGAAAACCAGCCCGATTTCGTCGGTCCTGCCGAGAGGCGCAATGAGGTGATGAGCTTCGTCAGGTCCGGCCTGAAGGACCTATCGATCTCGCGCACCACGTTCGACTGGGGCATCCCGGTGCCGGGCGACGAGAAGCATGTGATGTATGTCTGGGTCGACGCCTTGACCAACTACATCACCGCCGCCGGCTATCCGGATCCGGCCAATGAGAGATGGTCGTTCTGGCCGGCAAACGCGCACGTCATCGGCAAGGACATCGTCCGCTTCCACGCGGTCTACTGGCCGGCTTTCCTGATGTCGGCTGGCATCGAATTGCCGAAGCGCGTGTTCGCGCATGGTTTTTTGTTCAACCGCGGCGAGAAAATGTCGAAGTCGGTCGGCAACGTCATCGACCCGTTCGCGATGATCGAGCACTACGGCCTCGACCAGGTGCGCTATTTCTTGCTGCGCGAAGTGCCGTTCGGCCAGGACGGCAGCTACAGCCATGATGCGATCGTCAACCGCACCAATGCCGACCTTGCCAATGGCCTCGGCAACCTGGCGCAGCGCTCGCTGAAGATGGTCGCCAAGAACTGCAGCGGCGCGGTGCCAAAGCGCGGCGAACTGACCGAAGCCGACAGCGCCATCCTCGACCAAGCGGTGGGGGCACTCGCCGTCGCGCGAAAGGCGATGGCGGATCAGGGCATCCATTTGGCGCTGGCGGCGATCTTCGGAGTGGTGGCCGAAGCTGACCGCTATTTCGCCTCTCAGCAACCCTGGGCGCTAAGCAAAAGCGATCCAGAGCGTATGAAGACAGTTCTGTGGACGACGATCGAAGTCGTCCGGCGCGTGACGCTGCTCTGCCAGCCCTTTGTTCCGGGGTCGGCTGCTAAGCTGCTCGACCTGCTGGCGGTGCCGGCAGACAACCGTGACTTTGCGCATGTCCACGCCGACTATGCGCTGGTGCCCGGCACGGCATTGCCCGCGCCGGAGGCGGTCTTTCCGCGTTACGAAAAGCAGGACGCGAACGCCTGATGCTGGTCGACAGTCACTGCCACCTCGACTTTCCGGATTTCGCCGAAGAGCGGACGGCCATTGTCGCCCGCGCCCTAGCGGCCGGCATCGGCCGAATGGTGACGATCTCGACGAGGGTGAAGCGATTTAACCAAGTGCTTGAGATTGCAGAGACTTTCGATGAGGTCTATTGCTCGGTCGGCACCCATCCGCATAATGCGGCCGAAGAGCTTGATGTCACTGTCGATGATCTGGTGCGGCTCTCTGCTCATCGCAAAGTGGTGGCGATTGGCGAGGCCGGACTCGACTATTTCTACGATCATGCGCCGCGCGACGCACAGGCGCAGGGCTTTCGCACCCACATCGCCGCGGCGCGCGTGACCGGTCTGCCGCTGGTCATCCATTCGCGCGACGCCGACGACGACATGGCTGATATCCTCGAAGAAGAAACGGGGAAGGGCGCCTTCCCCTTCATCCTGCACTGTTTTTCGTCGGGGCGCCGGCTGGCCGAGATCGGCGTGGCGCTCGGCGGCTACGTCTCGTTTTCCGGCATCCTGACCTTCAAGAACTCCGCCGAGCTGCGCGCCGTCGCCGCCGATGTGCCGCGCGACCGTCTGCTGCTCGAAACCGACGCGCCATACCTTGCGCCAATCCCGTTTCGCGGTAAGCGTAATGAGCCCGCCTATGTCGCGCATACAGCCAAGGTGCTGGCCGAGACGATCGGCTTCAGCGAGGCCGAGATCGCTAATATCACCACGGATAATTTCTTCCGGCTGTTTAGGAAAATGCCGCGCCCGAGCGCGCCGGGCGCCTGACGCATGAGCGACCGGTTACGTCTTACCGTCCTCGGCTGCGGCTCATCGCCGGGCACGCCACGCATCACCGGCGACTGGGGCAATTGCGATCCCGCGGACCCCCGGAACCGGCGCACGCGCACCGCAGCGCTCGTCGAGCGGATCGCGGCGAGTGGCGCCCGGACCACGGTCGTCATCGACACCGGCCCGGATTTCCGCGAGCAGATGCTGCTGGCATCGGTCAAGCGCATCGATGCGGTGGTCTATACACATCCGCATGCCGACCATATCCACGGCATCGACGATTTGCGCGGCTTCGTGCTCGAGCAGCGCCACCGGATCGACATCCATGCGGATCAGGCTACCATGCTGCGCCTACGCGAGGCGTTCCGCTACTGTTTCGAAACACCGAAAGGCAGTTCGTATCCGCCGATCGTCAACGCCCATATCATCGACCACCACAGGCCGGTGGTGATCGCAGGCGAGGGCGGCGCCCTCACCCTCGAACCGCTGCTGCAGCTCCATGGCGACATCACCTCGCTGGGTTTCCGCATCGGCGGGCTGGCCTATTGCCCTGACGTCAGCGACTTTCCGGAGGCGACCGCCAAGCGTTTGCGCGGGCTGGACATGCTGGTCATCGACGCGCTGCAATACACCGTCCATCCGAGCCATCTGTCGCTTGGCCAGGCGCTTGGCTGGATCGAAAGACTGGCGCCGAAGAACGCGGTGCTGACGCATATGCATGTGCCACTCGACTACGCTACGGTAATGGCCGAGACGCCGGCCAACGTCGAGCCTGCTTATGACGGCATGACGATCGAAATCCCTTACGAATCAGCGTGAAAGACTAAGTTTTTACGGCCTGGGTTCCCGAGTTGGATCTCGCGAGGTGCTATCTTCACGTCACATCCAATCGGCCATGCCAGTTCCATAATCTATCTTATGCGACTACGCCTATAGCATCCGTTGGCGGCGAGATCAGGCCGGTCACTCTTAGACATTCGCAACAGCGCTGTGGGGCAACGGGCATGCTAGGGTTGGGAATCATGAACACACTCCCGCTACTTGCAAGTCTTGCCCTCACCCTCGCCTGCGCGCTCACTGGCGCGCGAGCGCAGGACTTTGATCGTGCGCCAGGCGAGAACGACCTGGCTTTCGCCAAACGTGTTGTTGGGTTCGCCGACAATGCTGATCCGCACACCACAGCCGTGAGCTGGAACGGCCTCCAGACACTCTTCGTCGATTACCAGACTACTGAGGAATATCCGGAACGCCCACTCGTCGCGCTACAACGGCTAGCTGACAACAGATATCGCGCAATCCAGGTCACGATCGGTGAACAAGAGGGCGACACACCGGTCATAGCGCTCGGCCTCGCCAACGCCGACCACGACCCGGCAAAGGAACTGATCGTGATACTTTCCTGGGCTCAGATGCACTACGATGTCGAAGGGACGCTCTACGAAGTTCGCATCTTCGATGGCCCCAAGCCAGGCCAGAAGGCGCTGACTCAATTGAAAGCGAGCCGGAAGTTCGATACCACATGCGACTGCCATTGGCGCGACGGCGCAACGAAGCACTTCCGCTTCAAGACGATCGCGGCGGTCAAGGCTGAACTGAAGCGCCTGGGCTATTAGCCGCCGGCGGACGATCGCGGCGGTCAAGGCTGAACTGAAGCGCCTGGGCTATTAGCCGCCGGCGAGGGCTCGCTTCCCGGATGTTGCCCTCGCCACCTCGCCGATGCTGACCCGCAATCGTCACCAGCGCCAGCACAGGCACAGGCTGGGTCGCTCGTCAGAACTCCATATCACCGAAGTCACCGCCATTATCGGAGCTGGAATCGCCTGCCTGATCGGCTTCGTCCGGCTGCGGCGTCGGCTGTTCAGCTGCCTTCGCTTCGCTGCCGCCAAGCACGCCGGCGATCGCGTTGCCGAGCAGCACGCCGCCCGCCACGCCCATCGCGGTCTGCGCGGCGTCGGCAAGAAAACCGCCGCCTGCCCGTTGTGGCGTGTCCTGCGGCCCTTCAGTTGCAACGGAGGCGGTGCGCCCTACCCGCGGAACCGAGCCTGAGCGCCTGCCGCCGCTGCGGCCGAAGAAGCCGCTGAGCGGTCCACCGCCGGCCGGCTGCCGCGCCTGCTCCTCCAGTTCTTCTATGCGCGCCTGAGCTGCGTTCAGGGCCTGCTCCTGCACCACGATCGTCTGGGCCATGTAATATGGCGCCCCAGGCTGCTGGGTGATCTGGTCCTGGATGAAGCGCTCTGCTTCGGCATCGCGCGGTGGCGCCTGGCGCTCGGCGCTTGCCAACTTCTCGAAGAGCTGTCCGATCGCTTGCTGATCGTTTCTGTCCAGGATGTCCAACTCCGGTCTTGGTTCAACGCCGGCTATTCGCGCTCGCCGGTGAAGTTCAACAGCAGTTGGAAGATGTTGATGAAGTTCAGATAGAGCGAGAATGCCCCGAAGACAGCGAGTTTCTGCTGTGATTCCGCGCCGAAGTTTTCCGCATACTGCTCCTTGATCGTCTGGGTATCCCAGGCGGTGAGGCCGATGAAGACGGCGATGCCGATCACAGAGATCGCGAATTGGAGCGCGGTCGAGCCCAGGAAGATATTGACGATGCTGGCGATCACCACGCCGATCAGGCCCATGATCAGGAACGACGAAAACTGCGTCAGGTCGCGTTTGGTCGTGTACCCGTAAAGGCTGGTCGCGCCGAACATGGTGGCGGCGATGAAGAAGGTGCGTGCGATGCTGGTGCCGGTAAAGACCAGGAACACGGAAGCCAGCGACAGGCCCATGACCGCGCAGAATGCCCAGAACATCGCCTGGGCGCCGCCTGCCGACATCGCCTGCATCCGAAACGAGAACAAGAGCACAAAGGCCAGCGGGGCCAGCATCACCACCCATTTCAGCGGTGTGGAGAAGATCGGCACGTAAAGAGCGGGCGTGGAAGCCACCACGAACGCGATCACGCCCGTAACGACGAGGCCAAGGCCCATATAGTTATAGACGCGCAGCATGTGCCGGCGCAGGCCTTCATCGTAGACGGCTCCGGCTCGGGCTCCGGCCCCGATATATCCGAGATTGTTCATGTGGTTCTCCTTCTTGCAGGTCGATCAGTAAAGCGTTTTGGCGAGGGCTTCGGCCGTGCGATCGAGACCGCCGACATCGCTGCGTCCGACGACCGCGTAGGCGACCTCGCCGATCTGGAAATAAGCCGAGGAAACTTCGCCCGAGGGAACGACGGTCGGCTTGACGACGTCGAATGTTCCGGGCCTGATCGCGAACAACGAGACCAGCCCCATCTCTTTCGTCTCGACAGCCATCTCGACGCTCGGTCCGAATTGCGATGGATAGATCTGCACGTCACGGACCGTCCAGTCCGCTGGCAGCGATGGCATCACGATCGCCGTCGCGGCGCGGATTTCGTCGGCATTGTAGCCGGGTGCTTCGGGTTGCGACGACATCGCCTCGCGCACGAGCGTCGTGCGGTGCGCCCGGACCGCGTCCTCCACATAGGCCGGCGGATGGGTCGAAGCGACGACTTCCGTCACCGATATCGGTCCGATGAGCCCGTTCGCAAGCCAGCCGGCAGCGACGAAGACAGCGACTGCCGCAACTCGCTGCAAAGCACCAAGGACGCGGCCGCGCGCCAATCCCCGCTCCAGCCGTCGTGCAGCATCGGCCGTCGCGGGCCGCGCCATGCCTTTCGATCCGGCAAGCGCCACGCGCAATTCGTCACGCATCCGTAAGTCGGACATCACCCGCGCGGCCGCGTCCGGGCGGGCCGAAAGGAACGCCTCGACCTCGATGCGACGAGCCACGTCCAGCTGATCGTCGACATAGGCGTCGAGATCGGCGCCGGTTACGGGATCGCGCAGTTGGTTCATGATCCACCTCCGACGATCTTCAGATGGCCTTTCGCGCGTGCCGGCACCGCGTCCTCCATCTCGCGCAGGGCCGCACGCGCCCTGCCGATGCGCGACATCAGCGTGCCAAGCGGCACGCCACTCACCTCAGCGGCCTGGCTGTAGCTAAGCCCCTCGATGGCGACGAGATGCAACGCCGAACGCTGCTCCTCCGGCAATTCGAAAAACGCTTCGCGCACCTGCGCCAGACGGACCGAATGTTCCTGCGGAGCCTGGACATTCGCCTCGGCGAGATAGCCGGCCTGTTCGATGCGCATTGCTTCGGATTTGCGGGACCGCAGACCGTCGATGAATGCATTATGGACGATCGACAGCAGCCATACGCGAAGATTTCCGCCGGAGCGGAAGCTGCCGCGTCGCTCATAGGCACGCACCAGCGCATCATGCAGCAGATCCTCTGCATCGGCGCTGTCGCGCGTCAGCGAGCGTGCATAGCGGCGCAGCGAACCGAGCTGTCCCAGAATATCGAAGCGTGGCATCGGCCGTTTCATGTCCTGTTTACGGAGCAGGTCGGGATGTTAATCCCGCTCTCCCCGAAATTTTCTTACGGCTCGCCGCGTTCTCGTCCTGGGAGATATCGGGCCCGCTCTCGCCCGCCAGATAGTATTGGCCGCCCTCGAGGCAAACCGGCGCCGAGTTGGCGCATATGAAACTGCTGGCAAAGTACGGCCGGTTTGCGTATCACTCCGCCGCCAACGGAACCTTATCGATGTTCGAAAATCTCCAGCCCGCGCCTGCCGACAAGATCCTGGCCTTGATCGGTCTCTATCGCGCCGACCCGCGTCCCGACAAGGTCGATCTTGGGGTCGGCGTTTATAGGGATCGCGACGGCAAGACGCCGGTGATGCGCGCGGTGCGCGAAGCCGAAAAGCGGCTGCTGCAGGGCCAGGATACCAAGACCTATCTCGGCCTTGCCGGCGATACTGCCTTCAACGCGGCGATGGCCAGGTTGGTGTTCGGCCCAGCCGCCGACATGACGCGCATTCGTGCGGCGCAGGCGCCAGGCGGCTCCGGCGCGCTGCGGCTGGTAGCAGAGCTGCTGAAAAGGACCCGCACCGACGCGATGGTCTGGCTATCGGATCCGACATGGCCGAACCACATGCCGGTGATGCGCGCCGCTGGCCTGCAGACACGCGAATATCCCTATTTCGACGCTGCTTCTGGTGCGGTTCGCTTCGACGACATGCTGAATGCATTGAGAACCGCGAATCCTGGCGACGTCGTATTGTTGCATGGCTGTTGCCATAACCCGACAGGCGCCAATCTAGACATCTCGCAATGGGCTGCCATTGCCGATCTTGTCGTTGAGCGCGGCCTGCTGCCCTTTGTCGACATCGCCTATCAGGGCTTTGGCGAGGGACTTGATGCGGATGCCGCCGGCTTGCGCCTTCTGGCGGCAAAAGTTCCGGAAATGGTCGTTGCCTCGAGCTGCTCGAAGAACTTTGCCGTCTATCGCGACCGAGTCGGTGCAGCGCTGATCATGGCGAAAGGTGGCGCGCAGGCGGATTTGGCGATGGGCCAGATGCTGTCGGCGGCGCGCGCCATGTATTCGATGCCGCCGGACCACGGCGCGGCGGCGGTGCGCATCGTGCTTGAAGACCCCGCATTGCGTGCCGACTGGGAAGCAGAGCTTGAAGAGATGCGGCTGCGCATGCTGCGGCTGCGCGTCCAGTTCGCCGAGGCGCTGCGGCGGCAGTCCAACTCCGACCGTTTCGATTTCGTCGCCAGCCATCGCGGCATGTTTTCCCGGCTTGGCCTGTCGGAAGCGCAAGTCGAGCGGCTGCGCGCCGAGCATGCCATCTACATGGTCGGCGACAGCCGCATCAACGTTGCCGGCCTGCCCGAGGACGGCATGGATGCGCTCGCCAAGGCGATAGTCTCCGTGCTCGACTGATACTTTTTGCTAGTTAGGATCTTTTCCGGAAACCGGCTTCCACTTTCGGATCATGGTCTGGCCGCCCATCTGTGGACAAGGCGCCCTCACCGGCTGAAGCCGTTGGCCGCACAGCCATGTACAGGATAGCGTTTCCCAGATGAAACCCTCGAAAGACATTTCCCGGCTGATCGAGATCATGGCAGCGCTGCGGGCGCCGGAAACCGGTTGCCCGTGGGATATCGAGCAGGACTTTTCGACAATCGCGCCATACACGATCGAGGAAGCCTACGAAGTGGCGGACGCCATTGCGCGCGGCGACCTCGACGATCTGCGGGATGAACTCGGCGATCTCCTGCTGCAAGTGGTCTACCACGCGCAAATGGCCGAGGAGGCCGGCGAATTTTCATTCGGCGATGTGGTCCAGGCCATCACCACAAAAATGATCCGCCGCCACCCCCATGTCTTCGGCGACAACAAGGCGCGCAGCGCCGGCATGGCCAAGGGCATGTGGGAAAAGATCAAGGCAGAGGAAAAGGCGGAGAAGCGCAGTGCGCGCCTCGCCCGTGGGCTCGACCCGGAAGACCATGGCAAGGGCTTTCTCGACAGTGTGCCGGTCGCCCTGCCCGCGCTGCCCCGGGCGCTCAAGCTGCAGGAAAAGGCCGCCCGCGTCGGCTTCGACTGGAGCGAGGCGGCGCCGATCCTCGACAAAATCGAGGAGGAGATCGGCGAACTACGCGAGGCGCTGGCCAAAGGCGACACTGCGCCGATCAAGGACGAGTTCGGCGACATGCTGTTTGCGGTCGTCAATCTCGGCCGGCACCTCAAAATTGATTCCGAAGCGGCACTCAGTGGCACCAACGAAAAATTCCGATCGCGCTTCCACTATGTCGAGCGGACGCTGCAAGCGTCGGGAAACAGCCTCGAAGAGGCGACGCTGGACGAGATGGAAGCGCTCTGGCAGCAGGCAAAAAGCGCGAAGTAAACGCCTCTACCCGTTGTTTTGACGGCGCAATCGGCTTTCGATCTCCTGCCGAGCGCTGTGTGTAGCCTTGAGCGCGACGGTCACGCTGCCATCCTCATTGTCGTCGCGCGAGACGATGTCGCCGTTGCGGTAAAGCCAGTCGACGACGCCGAGTTGGTCGGGCTTAAGTGTGACGGTGAACGTCTCCAGTTCGCCCGACATCATCGTCTCGATGATCGTCTTCAGCGCATCGATGCCCTCGCCGGTTACCGCCGATATGGCGATCGGCGGTGCCTTCTTGCCGTCAGCACCATCGGCAAGCAGCCGCGCCCGGTTGCCCTCGTCGAGCCGGTCGATCTTGTTCCATACTTCGATGACGCGCTTGCTATCGCGGGCGTCGACGCCGAGATCGGCAAGGATGCGCTCGACATCTTCGGCCTGCGCGGCCGTATCGGGATCGGAGATGTCGCGCAGATGAATGACGAGGTCTGCCTCGACCACTTCCTCCAGCGTCGCCCTGAAGGCCGCGACCAGATGCGTTGGCAGGTCGGAAATGAAGCCGACCGTATCGGAAAGGATGATCGGCGTGCCGTGCGGCAGGCGCACGCGGCGCAGCGTCGGGTCGAGCGTGGCAAACAGCATGTCTTCGGCCAGCACCCCTGCTCCGGTCATCCGGTTGAACAGAGTCGACTTGCCGGCATTGGTGTAGCCGACGATCGCCACCACCGGAAATGGCACCTTCTTGCGCTTGGCGCGGTGCAGGTCGCGGGTGCGGCGCACAGTTTCGAGCTCGTGCTTCAGCTTGGTGATCTTGTCCTGCAGCACACGCCGATCCGACTCGATCTGGGTCTCGCCAGGGCCGCCGAGAAAGCCGGCGCCGCCACGCTGGCGCTCGAGGTGGGTCCAGCTCCGCACAAGGCGGCCTTTCTGGTAGTTGAGATGGGCAAGATCGACCTGCAGCGTGCCTTCCTTGGTGCGGGCGCGCTCGCCGAAAATCTCCAGGATCAGCCCGGTGCGGTCGAGCACCTTGGCGTTCAACTCTTTTTCGAGGTTGCGCTGCTGTACCGGGGTCAGCGGATGATCGACAATGACCACTTCCGCGTGGCCCTCTTTGACGATCTCAGCGAACTCCGCCACCTTGCCGCTGCCGAGCAAGGTCGCCGGGCGTGGATCGTTGACGGTCACCACCGCCGTGTGGACCAGGTCGAGGTCGATTGCGCTGGCGAGGCCGACGGCCTCGTCGCGACGAGCCTCGGCGGAACGGCTCAGGCGGGGGCGGTTGGTGTCGTCGTCGCCACGAGGCTGCCGGGTAAGCACCGGCACGATAACCACCGCCCGGGTCGGGCCGTTGGCCTCTGTCCCGGTCTGATGTGCTGGTTTTCCGCGAACGCTGCGGTCCGCGTCTTTCTCACGTGCCAATCAGGCGCCCTGGCTTTCCTCACCATCGAACATCTGAACCGGCTGGCTCGGCATGATCGTGGAAATAGCGTGCTTGTAGACAAGCTGGGAATGGCCGTCGCGACGCAGCAGAACGCAGAAATTGTCGAACGAAGTGACCACGCCGGTCAGCTTCACGCCGTTGATGAGAAAGATGGTGAGTGGATTTTTGCTCTTGCGAACTGAATTCAGGAACAGGTCCTGAAGATTTTGCGATCGTTCCGCCATTGTTCTTGTCTTTCGCCGATCCCCTTCGGTTTGCAGGCCAATGCGCCAAATTAGCCGGCACATGTCAAGCACGCAAACACCATCTTGCCGTCAGTAACGACAAGCAGAACGAGATATATTGATGTTCATTCCATCTGTGCGGTTATCAGGCTGGACTTTTTTCCGCAACGTCAAAAAAGGCCTGCCGTAATGAAACTGTTATCGAGCCCGGGTGGCCGTTGGCGACGGGAGCGCCATCGATCGCCACCACCGGCATGGCAATCGTGGTCGCGGAGCTGATGAAAACCTCGCGCGCGGCCTTGGCTTCGGCCACCGAAAAACCGCGCTCCTCGATCTTCAGGCCGAGCTTGGCGGCCACGTCGAACAGCGTCGTACGGGTGATGCCGCGCAGGATGCCGTGCTCGGCCGGCCGCGTCACCAGCACGCCATCCCCGGTGATGATCCAGGCGTTCGACGATCCACCTTCCTTGACGGTGCCGTCGACATCGACGAACCAGGCCTCCTGAGCGCCGGCTTCCTTGGCTTTCTGCTTGGCCAGCACGTTCGGCAGCAGGCCGACCGACTTGATATCGACCCGATCCCACCGGTTCTCCGGCACCGTGATAACCCGGATCCCGCTCTCGGCCCGCTTCGCGGCAGCTGCAGGATCGGCTTTTTTGGCAGTCACCACCAGCGACGGCTTCGTGTCCGCCGGCGGGAAGAAAAACTCGCGGCTGGCGACGCCGCGTGTCACCTGGACATAGACCAGGCCGTCGACGACATGGTTGCGGCGCACCACCTCGCGCATGACGAGCGGCAGCACGCCGCGCGTGATCGGCCAATCGATCGAGAGTTCGGCAAGTGAGCGGTTCAATCGGGCGAGATGGCGCGGCATGTCGACGATGAAGCCTCGTGCCACCTCGCAGACCTCGTAGACGCCGTCGGCGAATTGATAGCCACGGTCCTCGATATGCACGGAAGCTTCGGCGTGAGCGACGTAGCGCCCGTTCACATACGCAATGCGCGGCATGGCTAATCCCTGAAAGAAGTCCAGCTTTCTTATGCGATTCCAAGACCGCCGTAACCGATAATTGGGTGGGCCACGACTGGTTTGGCTGTCAGACGCCCAGCGACTTCAGCTTGCGGTGCAATGCAGAGCGTTCCATGCCGATAAACTCTGCCGTCTTCGAGATATTGCCGCCAAAACGGTTGATCTGGGCGATCAGATAGTCCTTCTCGAATTGTTCGCGCGCTTCCCGCAGCGGCAGCGCCATTATGTGCTGATCGGATTTGTTTGGAGTGCGCGGCATGACGTCGCCGATCTCGGCAGGCAGGAGATCGGCGGTGATCGGCGCATCGACATCGTCGCCGCGCGCCAGGATCATCAGCCGCTCGACATTGTTGCGCAACTGGCGAACGTTGCCCGGCCAGTTATGCGCCTGCAGCACCGCCAGCGCGTCGTCGCCGATGCGGCGCGGCTTTATGCCGGCCTGGCGAGCGATCTGCTTCATGAAATTGTCGACCAGATAAGGAATGTCCTCGCGACGCTCGGCCAGTCCCGGCACCATGACCGGAACCACGGCCAGGCGATGATAAAGGTCCTCACGGAAACGGCCGTCGGCGATCATGGCTTCCAGGTTCTGCGAGGTCGACGAGACGATGCGCACGTCGACCTTGACCCGCTTGGTGCCCCCTACCCGCTCGAACTGCTGTTCGACCAACACGCGCAGGATCTTGTTTTGCGTCTCGCGCGGCATGTCGGCCACTTCATCGATGTAGAGAATGCCGCGATGGGCTTCCTCCAGCGCGCCGACCTTGCGTTCGACGCCGTTCGATTCGGTGCCGAACAGCTCGATCTCCATACGCTCTGGGGTGATGTTGGCGGCGCTCAGCGTCACAAACGGTGCACTCTTGCGCGCCGACAGTGCGTGGATGGCGCGCGCCGCCAGTTCCTTGCCCGAGCCGGAGGGGCCGATAATCATGACGCGGCTGTTGGTCGGCGCGACGCGCTCGATGGTCTGGCGCAATTGGCTCATTGCCGATGACATGCCGATGAGGTCGAAAGTCTCGCCGCTGCGCAGCTTGAGATCCGAAACCTCGCGTCTCAATTTGGAGGTTTCGAGCGCCCGTTCGGCAATGAGGATCAGCCTGTCGGCCTTGAATGGCTTTTCGATGAAATCATAGGCGCCGCGGCGAATGGCCGAGACTGCCGTTTCGATATTGCCATGGCCCGAGATCATCACCACCGGCAGGTTCGGGTGCATCGTCTTGATCTCGTCCAGCAAGGCCAGGCCATCGAGCCGCGAGCCCTGCAGCCAGATGTCGAGGAAGACCAGCCTGGGTGCCCGGTCGGCGACCGCCGCCAGCGCGCTGTCGGCATCAAACGCCGTGCGTGTTTCGTGACCTTCGTCGCTCAGGATACCGGCGACGAGTTCGCGGATGTCTTCCTCGTCATCGACGATGAGAATATCAGACGCCATTTCCGACCTTTTCAGTTTCTTTTTCGTGTTCCGTCTTGCCCTCGCCGCGTATCGGAACGGTGGCGGCAACCGGCAGGATGATGCTGATCATTGCACCCCGCCCATCGTGGAAGTCCGCTGGTGCATCGTGCAATTCGAGTCGCCCGCCATGGTCCTCCACGATCTTCTTGACGATAGCGAGGCCAAGCCCGGTGCCTTTCTCGCGTGTCGTCATGTAAGGCTCGAGCAAGCGCTGCCGGTTTTCGCGCGGCAAGCCCCTGCCGTTGTCGATGACGTCGATTCGAATCGCGCCATTCTGACGCCCGGCTTGAATCCGGATTATGCCGTGCGGACGATCCTCTGCATCAAGTCCGTCGATGGCTTCGGCAGCATTCTTGATGACGTTGCCGAACGCCTGCGCCATCAGCCGGCTGTCGAACGTGCCTTTGAGTGGCTCATTGCCGAAGACGCGCTCGAAGGTGATGTCGGCGCGGCTCACTTCGACCAGGAACGAGGCCTCGCGCAACGAATCGCGCAGATCGATGGCCTTCATTTCCGGTTTCGGCATGCGGGCGAACGCCGAGAACTCGTCGACCATGCGGCCGATGTCCTCCACTTGCCGGATGATGGTGTCGGTGCATTGATCGAAAACCTCACGGTCCTCGGTGATGACCTTGCCATAACGGCGCTTGATGCGCTCGGCCGAAAGCTGGATCGGCGTCAACGGGTTCTTGATCTCGTGGGCGATGCGCCGCGCCACGTCGGCCCATGCAGAGGAACGCTGTGCCTGGACCAGATCGGTAATGTCGTCGACTGTCACGACGTAGGATTTATCCTCCGAACCGTCGTCGCCGGCTTCAATCGTGATCTGCACGTTGAAGGTCCGTTCGGTGCCGGCACGATAGAAGGTGACCTGTTCGCGATAGACCGGCTTGCCCGATTTGCGGCCGATCTCGAAGACGCGGCCGACATGCGGCAGCACGGCGGAAAGGTTCTGCCCAAGCGCTGCCGTGGCGGATATGGCCAGCATCGTTTCGGCCGAACGGTTGACGATGGTGACGATGCCATATGGATCGACGCCGATGACCCCGGCGGTGACGCCGGCAAGCACCGCCTCCGAAAAGCGCCGCCGCTCGTCGATCAAATCCTTGGCCGACAGGATCTCGTTGCGCTGCGATTTCAGCTCCATCAGCATCTTGTTGAAGGTGTCGCCGAGCGAGGCGACGTCACCGTCGGAGGGGCGGACAGGCACGGCTACGTCGAGATTGCCGGTAGCGACCTCATCGGCCGCGCCGATGAGCTGACGAATCGGCCGCACCAGGCGGTCGGCCACCGCAATGCCGGTCCAGATGGCGGACAGGATGATGATCAGCGTCAGCGACAGATAGGGAAGCGCGAAAGCCACTTGCGAGGTGCGGCGATTGTCTTCGAGACCGCGATATTCGGCGGTGTTGGATTTGACGATCTGCCGCGCCTTGATCACCTCGGGATCGACGAGGCGGATGGTGTAGAGATAGAGGCCGTCGATCTCGCGCAGCTTGACGATGGCACCCATGATGTTGCGGGTGCGCGGTTCTATCAGCACCGGCTTGCCGTCGGCAGCGCTTGCCACGGCGCCCTCAGGCGGCTCCGGCATGGCAAAGTCCGCGTCGGTCTTGGCGCTCATAACGAAGGAACCATCGGGCTTGATGAGTGCTGCGTGCGCCAGCGAGCGTCCCACCGCCTCCTTGTTCATGAGGTCGAGAAAACCGGTACGATCGAGGCCGTAAAGCGTGCGCGAAGCGTCGAGGTCGTAAGCCATCGACAACGTCGTGCCCTGAAGATTTCGTGCGTTTTCCTGCACATAGGCGTCAGCGATCGACAACGACGAATTGACGATCGTTTTGGTGCGGATCTCGAACCAGCGGTCGAGGCCGATGTCGAGCGTGATCGACGCGATGATCGCCACCATGATCGCGGGGATGGCGGCGACCAGCGCAAACATCGCCACTATGCGCACATGCAGGCGCGACGCAGCCTTGCCATGCCGTCGTGCCATCAGGATGCGATGCACCTCGCGGCCGACCAGCAAGATCAGAAACAGGACGAACGCCGCATTAAGCGCAATCAGCGCCAGCGTCGTCCTCGCGTCGGGCGTGATCGGCGTCGCGCCGACCAGAATGGCGAAGGAGATCGCCGCCGTCACCAGCGCACCGGCAACGGCGATCACGCCCGGCAGCGCAAGCAGCCGGCGACCGTCTCGCGCGCCCGTATTGCTGAAAAGCGATTTGCTCAGTGTCGGTGCGTGCAGGGCCATGTCGCCGTCTAGAGCCAGTGATTGCGTCGGATGTATGCAACGCATTGTGGCGATTATGCAACAAGTGTGGCCGAGACGGAAATCTTTCGGCAATCGATCCCCTGGAAAGCGCTCGTAAAGGGATTCGTCTAGACCTGCCTGGACGATTTGTAGACGTTGACGCCGAGTTCGCGAATCTTTTTGCGCAGCGTGTTGCGGTTGAGCCCCAGCAATTCCGCAGCCTTGATCTGGTTACCGCGCGTTGCGGTCATCGAGGCGAGGACCAGCGGGTATTCGACCTCGGAGAGGATTCGCTGATAGAGCCCGGCCGGGGGCAAGTCGCCGGCAAACGAGGCAAAATAGCGTTGCAGGAAATGCTCCACCGCCTGGCCGATGGAAAGGTCATCGGGAATGAGGTTGCCGCCACCTGGAACGACAGGCCTTTCGCCGGTCTTCAACTCCGCCTCGATGATCTCGGCAGAAATCTCGTCCTGCGAATACAGTGCAGCCAGCCTGCGGATGAGGTTTTCGAGTTCGCGCACGTTGCCCGGCCATGGGTAGCGCTTCATCAGCTCGATGCCGCCGGTGGAAATGCGCTTGGTCTGCAGGCCTTCACTGGCGCCGAGCTTGAAGAAGTGCCGGACGAGGTCCGGAATGTCCTCCGATCGCTCGCGCAGCGCCGGCAGCCTGAGCGGCACAACGTTCAAGCGGTAGAACAGGTCCTCGCGGAAAAGCCCCTGATTGATCAGCGTGCGCAGGTCCTTGTTGGTGGCAGCGACGATGCGCACGTCAGTCTTGATCGGCGTGCGGCCGCCGACCGTGGTGTATTCGCCCTGCTGCAGCACACGCAGCAGCCGCGTCTGCGCTTCCATCGGCATGTCGCCGATCTCGTCGAGGAACAGCGTGCCGCCTTCGGCCTGCTCGAAACGGCCAGTGGAGCGGTTCTGTGCGCCGGTAAAGGCGCCCTTCTCGTGCCCGAATAGTTCCGATTCGATCAGGTCGCGTGGGATCGCCGCCATGTTGATGGCGACGAAGGGGCCACCACGACGACGGCCATATTCATGCAGCGCGCGCGCCACCAGTTCCTTGCCGGTACCCGATTCGCCCGAGATCATCACCGTCAGGTCGGTCTGCATCATGCGCGCCAGCATGCGGTAGATGTCCTGCATGGCCGCCGAGCGGCCGACCAGCGGCATGGTTTCAGGCGGCTCGTCGGCACGCGTATCGATCTTGGGCCGCCGCGGCTCGGAAAGCGCGCGGTTGACGATGTTGAGCAGCTCCGTCAGGTCGAACGGTTTCGGCAGATATTCATAGGCTCCGGTTTCGGAGGCCCGGATCGCAGTCATGAACGTGTTCTGCGCACTCATGACGATGACCGGCAGTTCCGGTCGCGCCTTCTTGATGCGCGGCAGCATGTCGAAGGCGTTCTCGTCAGGCATGACAACGTCGGTGATAACCAGATCGCCCTCGCCCGCCGCAACCCAGCGCCACAGCGTCGAAGCATTGGAGGTGACACGCACGTCGTGGCCGACGCGCGAAAGCGCCTGGTTGAGGACTGTGCGGATGGCCGCATCGTCGTCAGCGACGAGAATATTGCCGCGAACGGTCATTTGCGGTCTCCTTCACCGTCGTCGTCGGTGCCAAACTGAGTTTCTTTCCACGCCGGCATCAGAATACGGAAGGTGGTGCCGCGCGGCGTCGATTCGCATTCAATGATGCCGCCATGCTCGCCGACGATCTTTGCGACCAGCGCCAGACCGAGACCGGAGCCGTTCGGCTTGGTGGTGATGAAAGGATCGAACAGGATCGGCAGGATATCCTCGGAGACACCCGAACCGTTGTCGCGCACGCAGAATTCCAATGGCAGCGACACGCGGTCCTGCGTTCCGGGCACGGAAACACGGATGCCCGGGCGGAAGGCGGTCGACAGCATGATCTCGCCCTGCGGATCGCTGCCGATCGCCTCGGCGGCATTTTTTACCAGATTGAGGAACACTTGGATGAGCTGGTCGCGATTGGCAAAGACCGGAGGCAATGATGGATCATAATCCTCTAATATCTTGATCCTCTTGGCAAAACCGTTCTTGGCGATTGCTTTGACATGGTCGAGCACGACATGGATGTTGACGGGGTAGCGGTCGATCGGCCGCTCGTCCGAAAACACCTCCATGCGGTCGACCAGCGAGACAATGCGGTCGGTCTCGTCGGTGATCAGCCTGGTCAGTGCGCGATCCTCGTCGGACGCCGACAGTTCAAGCAGCTGCGCGGCACCACGAATGCCGGACAGCGGGTTCTTGATCTCATGGGCAAGCATCGCGGCAAGGCCGGTGACCGAGCGCGCCGCACCGCGATGCGTCATCTGCCGGTCGATCTTGTCGGCCATTGAGCGTTCCTGGAACATTACCACGACGGAGCCTGGAAATTCCGTCACAGGCGCGACGTAGAGATCGACCACCTTCTCGATGCCGAGCCGCGGCGACGACACGTCCACCCGGTATTCGTTGACTGGCGCCCGGCGCTCGCGCACCTGGTCGACAAGCGTCAGCAGCGGGCTGCCGAAAGGAATGAGCTTGTGCAGCGTGTTGCGCGCGAGCATCGTGGCGCTCGAACGGAAAAAATCCTCGGCATCGGCATTGGCGAAGGTGATGAAGCCTTGCGGATCGACCATGATCACCGGCCGACGAATGGTGTTGAGCACAATATGCGCGGCGTCCGCCATATCCGTGCTCTGTGTGACGGTGGCGTTCATGCCGCACTCCGCAGGTTCGCCGCTTCGGGAGCGGTTGAAAACATGTCGCGCAGCAACGCAATGACGCGCCCAGGCTCGAAAGACGTGAGTATGGCCTTGCGCCGGTCGTCGCTTGTGGCGGCGTGGCGGTCGAGATACCAGCCGAGATGCTTGCGCGCCTGGCGCAATCCGCTTTCCACGCCATAGAGCGTCAGCATGTCTTCGTAATGGGCAATGACGTAATCGGTCAGCGCTTGCGGGCTTTCCGGCATGCCGGATACTGGCTCGGCCAGCGCGGCCGCTACAATGCTGCCGGCGGTCCACGGCGCGCCATAGTGCGCACGGCCGATCATCACCGCGTCGGCGCCGGATTGGTCAAGGATCGACGCAGCCTCTGCCGGCGAGCCGACATCGCCATTGGCAACCACAGGGATCGAGACGGCCTGCTTGACGCGTGCGATGGCACGCCAGTCGGCCGTGCCCTGATAGAACTGGCAACGTGTGCGGCCATGCACCGTCACCATCATCACCCCGGCCTGCTCGGCGCGTCGCGCCAGCATCGGCGCGTTGAGCGCGCCTTCGTCCCAGCCGAGCCGCATTTTGACCGTGACCGGCACGTCGACCGCGGCGACTACCGCTTCGATCAGCGACAGCGCGTGGTCGAGGTCTCGCATCAGTGCCGAACCGGCATAGCCGCCCGTCACCTTTTTGGCCGGACAGCCCATGTTGATGTCGATGATGTCGGCGCCTTCGCCGACCGCGATTCGCGCGCCCTCGGCCATGTGCATCGCCTCGCGGCCGGCAAGCTGGACCATGTGGACAGGCAGCCCGGAATGACGGATGCGCAGGCCCGAGCCAGCCCTGCCCTTTGCAAGCTCACCGCTCGCCACCATTTCCGACACGACCAGCCCGGCGCCATGGGCATGGGCGCGCTGCCGGAACGGCTCGTCGGTGATGCCCGACATCGGCGCGAGAAACACGCGGTTGCGGATTCTCACGCCACCCACATCCAGCGGCGAAGCCAATTTGGTCACATCAGGCATGCACAAAAACCAAGCACCTTCGGTTGCTGCACATTCTCTAGCCAGAACGACGGCAATGTGCAACGCGCAATGTCGTGACATTAAGGCGCATTTGGGAAAAAAAGGATCGCCGGATAGCATCAATCCTAGGTCTTCCGAAAGCGATACCACTTTTCGGGATCATGCGCTAAGCGTCTCGGCATGAGAGATGTGAGCGAAAAGCAAGCTGCGGACGACAAGGTCGCGGTGGTCATCGTTGCCGCCGGCCGCGGCGCGCGCGCCGGACAGGCCAATGGGCCGAAGCAGTACCAGCAGATTGGCGGCGGCGCCGTTATCGCACGCACGCTCGACGCCTTTCTGACGCATCCGAAGATTGGACCTGTCGTCGTTGCTATCCATGCCGACGACGGCGCGCTTTTTCGCCGTGCGGCGGGTGCGAACGCCGACCGTGTCGTCGCGGTGACCGGCGGTACGTCACGGCAGGAGTCCGTCCGGCTTGGACTGCTGGCGTTAAGAAGCCATGCGCCGGGCCGGGTGCTGATCCATGATGCGGCTCGGCCGTTTGTCGACGCGGAACTGATAGACCGCACGATCGCCGCCATTGGCGAGCGCCAGGGAGCACTGCCTGCCTTGCCCGTTGCCGATACGCTCAAGCGCGAAACGGCCGAAGGCATGATCGGCGAAACCGTGTCCAGGGCCGGGCTTCATGCCGCACAGACACCGCAAGGCTTTCCGTTCTGGCCGATCCTGGCTGCGCACGAAAAGGCTCATCATCTGGGCAAAGCGGATTTCACGGACGATGCGGCAATCGCCGAATGGGCGCATATTCCGGTGAAGATCGTTCCCGGCTCGCCGGACAATGTCAAACTGACCTGGGCAAGGGATATTGCGATGGCGGATCAGCGGCTTTCCGGGGGGGCACGTTTTCCGGACATCCGAACCGGCAATGGCTATGACGTCCATGCCTTCGAGCCCGGCGACCATGTCACCCTGTGCGGTGTAGCTATTCCGCACGGCAAGAAATTGTCCGGCCATTCGGATGCCGATGTCGGTCTCCACGCCTTGACCGACGCCCTGCTGGCCACCTGCGGCGCCGGTGACATCGGCACGCATTTCCCGCCCTCCGACCCGCAGTGGAAAGGGGCCGCTTCACGCATCTTCGTCGAACACGCGGTGAAGCTGGTGCGCGAGGGCGGCGGGCGCATTGCCAACGCCGACATCACCCTGATCTGCGAGGCGCCGCGCGTCGGCCCACATCGCGAGGCCATGACCGAAGCGCTTTCGGCAATGCTGCGAATTTCGCGCGATCGCATCTCGATCAAGGCGACAACCAATGAGAAGCTCGGCTTCGTCGGCCGTGAGGAAGGCATAGCGGCCATCGCGACTGCCAGCGTTGTGTTTCCAGGGGATGTCCCTGAATGAGCAATAGCGGTCTCGCAGATGTCCTGCTTAAGGCCTGCCAGCAGCGCGGCATGATGCTGGCGACGGCGGAGAGCTGCACCGGCGGCATGATCATCGCCGCGCTGACCGACATCGCCGGCTCTTCCGCGGTGGTCGATCGCGGCTTCATCACCTATTCCAACCGGGCCAAGACCGAGATGCTCGGCGTCTCGGCCGCTACGCTCGAGGCGCACGGCGCGGTCTCGCGCGAGACTGCGGTGGAGATGGCGGCCGGAGCCTTGACGCATTCGCCGGCCGGGCTCGCCCTGGCGGTGACCGGCATCGCCGGTCCGGACGGCGGCTCTGCGGAAAAACCTGTCGGCCTGGTCTGGTTCGGCGTTGCCGTGGCTGGCCGGCCGGTAGTCAGCGAATGCCAGCTGTTCGCCGACAAGGGCCGTGATTTCATCCGCCGGGAGACGGTCCGACATGCGCTTGAACTGGGTCTACGCGCGCTCGCCGCGGATCAGGCTGCCGATGGCGCGCCGTAGATGATTTCGGCACGTTTCTCGAACGCCTCGGAGAACATGCGGAAGGCGCGGTCGAACATGGTTCCCATGAGCGCACCCAGAATGCGGCTCTTGAACTCATAGTCGATAAAGAAACAGACGTTGCAACCGCCGCCGTCCGCCGGGTCGAAGCGCCAGACATTGCTGAGATATTTGAACGGGCCGTCGATGTATTTGACGTCGATGGCGTTCTCGTCAGGCTTCAGCAGCACCTGCGTGGTGAAAGTCTCGCGGATCGCCTTGTAGCCGATGCTCATGTCCGCGATGAGCAGGGTGCGTCCGTTGCGTTCCTTGCGCGAACGAACCGTAAGTGCCTCGCAAAGCGGCAGGAATTGCGGATAGGATTCGATATCGGCAACCAGAGCGAACATCTGTTCCGGCGTATGCGCAACGCGGCTATGGGCTTCGAATTGTGGCATGAAACCAGTGTGTTAGGCGGACTTCCTGAGAAACGCTTCGCGCGCCGCGCGCAACCTAGCAAAGTCGTCCCCGGCATGGTGCGACGAGCGCGTCAGCGGGCTCGACGCTACCAGCAGGAAGCCCTTGGTCCTGCCGATCGTCTCAAAGGACTTGAATTCCTCCGGCGTGACGAAGCGGATCACCGGATGGTGCTTCTTCGACGGCTGCAGATATTGGCCGATGGTCATGAAGTCGACATTGGCCGAACGCAAATCGTCCATCAGCTGCAGGATTTCGTTCCGCTCCTCGCCAAGGCCGACCATGATACCGGACTTGGTGAAGATCGAGGGATCGAGTTCCTTGACCCGCTGCAAGAGCCTGATCGAGTGGAAATAGCGCGCACCCGGCCGAACAGTCAGATAGTTCGACGGAACGGTCTCGAGATTATGGTTGAAAACGTCCGGCTTGGCCGCCACGACGATCTCCAGTGCACCGTCCTTGCGCAGGAAATCGGGCGTCAGGATTTCGATTGTCGTCGACGGGGTTGCTGCCCTGATCGCACGGATGACATCGGCAAAATGCTGGGCCCCGCCATCGGCGAGATCGTCGCGATCGACGGAGGTGATGACGACATGGCTCAAGCCCATTTGCTTGACCGCATGCGCGACACGCGCCGGCTCGTCGGGATCGAGTGCGGTCGGGATGCCGGTGGCGACATTGCAAAAGGCGCAGGCCCGCGTGCAGATGTCGCCCATGATCATGAAGGTGGCGTGCTTCTTCTCCCAGCACTCGCCGATATTGGGGCAGCCCGCCTCTTCGCAAACCGTCACCAGTTTGTGAGACTTCACGATTTCGCGCGTCTCGGCATAGCCTTTCGACATCGGCGCCTTGACGCGGATCCAGTCAGGCTTGCGCAGTACGTCCTGATCCGGCTTGTGCGCCTTTTCGGGATGCCGCAGGCGCGGCGCATTGGCAATCGTGTCGAGGACGGTGACCATGTGAAACCCGGCTCATTGGCAAGCGCTTGTCCAGCGCTCGCTCTACCCACGTCATCTAGGACTTTTCGGCGAAAAGAAAAAGGCCGCGATCACGCATGCCGCGGTGGCCTTTTTCGCATAGCAAGTGCCGACAGAGGTTAGCGGCGTACCAGTCGTCCGACCGCAATCAGAATGCAGGCACCGATGAAGCCGGTGATCAGATAGGCGATCCAGCCGACGCCGAAGATGCCGATGTTCAGGGCCTGCAAGATGGCATTCAACACGATTGCGCCGACAATGCCGAGAACGATGTTCATGAGGATGCCGGTATTGCTCTTCATGACCATCTCGGCGAGCCATCCCGCCAGGCCGCCGATGATGATGGCTGCAACCCAGCCCACGCCGTTCATTTCCATATGCCCTCTCCTTGTATGATGGATGATGCCTGCGAAACGAATTGCTCTGCCGTCGAGTTCCTTTGTGTCTTCCGTGTGAGACTCGCCCAACTAATTTATCATGCATTCAGTGCGCGGCCATAGGCGTCGAGTACACTCTCCTTCATCATCTCCGACAGCGTCGGGTGCGGGAAGATCGTGTGCATCAGCTCTTCCTCGGTGGTCTCCAGATTCATCGCCACGACGAAGCCCTGGATCAGTTCGGTTACTTCTGCGCCGACCATGTGGGCACCCAGCAACTGGCCGGTCTTCTTGTCGAAAATGGTCTTGACGAAGCCTTGGTCCTCGCCGAGCGCAATCGCCTTGCCGTTTGCGGCGAACTGGAAGCGGCCGACGCGGATGTCCTTGCCATCGGCGTTCGCTTTGGCTTCCGTCAGTCCGACCGAGGCGACTTGCGGATTGCAATAGGTGCAGCCCGGGATCTTCAGCTTGTCAATGGCATGCACGCCGGGGAAATTGGCGATCTTTTCCACGCACACCACGCCCTCATGCTCGGCCTTGTGGGCGAGCATCGGCGGTCCGGCGACATCGCCGATGGCATAGATGCCGGGCACGTTGGTCTTGCCGTAGCCGTCGACGACGACGCAGCCGCGTTCGGTCTTCACGCCGAGCGCCTCGAGGCCGAGATTCTCGATGTTGCCCTGTACGCCGACGGCCGAGATCATGCGGTCGGCGGTGATCTTCTCGACCTTGCCGTCCTTCATCTCGACATGCGCGGTGACCGAGTTAGTGCCCTTCTCGACCTTGGTCACCTTGGCTTCTAAGATGATCTTCATGCCCTGCTTCTCGAACTGCTTCTGCGCGAATTTCGAGACCTCGGCGTCCTCGACCGGCATCACAGCCGGCAGCAGTTCGACCACCGTCACCTCGGCGCCCATGGTGCGGTAGAACGAGGCGAACTCGATGCCGATGGCGCCCGAGCCCATCACCAGCAGCGATTTCGGCATCTCTTTCGGCACCATCGCCTCGAAATAGGTCCAGATCAACTTGCCGTCAGGCTCGATGCCGGGCAGCGCGCGCGGCCTGGCGCCGGTCGCCAGGATGATGTGCTTGGCGCTATAGGTGCCCTCGCCCTTGACGCCCTTGGGCGCCGGCGGCTGCGGCTCCATCGGCTTCTTCGACGATTTCGACACGACGATCTCGCCAGGTTTGGTCAGCTTGGCTTCGCCCCAGATGACGTCGACCTTGTTCTTCTTCATCAGGAAGCCGACGCCGCCGTTGAGCCGCAGCGAGACCTTTCGCGAGCGATCGACGACGGCGGCTGTGTCGACGCCGACCTTGCCATCGATCTTCAGGCCGTAGTCCTTCAGATGATCCGAATAGTGCATGATCTCGGCGGAGCGCAGCAGCGCTTTGGTCGGAATGCAGCCCCAGTTGAGGCAGATGCCGCCCAAGTGCTCGCGCTCGACGATCGCCGTCTTGAAGCCAAGCTGGGCCGAACGCACTGCAGTGACATAGCCGCCGGGGCCGGAGCCGATGATGATGACGTCGTAGTTCTCAGCCACGGCTTTCTCCTTCACAATTCCAACATGAGGCGCACGAGCGGCGCCAGCGCTTGCCCGACGTTCCGCGTGTTTTCCGCGTCCAGGTGGACGCCGTCGAGCGGCGTGGTTTTGGCCACCGTGCCGGCATCGAAGAAGCCGCAGCCGGCCTCGTCGGCAAGGGCGGAATATTGCGGCGCCAGCCGCTTTGACGCGTCATCGCCGCCGGCGAACATTTCCTTGAACTCGGCGTTTTCCGTGCGGCTGACTACGGGCGGCGCGACGATCAGGATCTGCGGCGCCGGCCAATCGAACGGGTAATCATGACCGCGCACGATATCGATCAGGCGTTGCATACCTTGTTTGGCCGCGACCGGATTACCGTGAATCCACGGCTTCATATCGTTGGCGCCGAGCATGATGACGATCAAGTCGATCGGCGCATGCGTCGTCAGGATTGTTGGCAACAGCCTTGCGCCATTGCGGTCCGCTCCGGCCAAGTGATCGTCAAAGGCGGTGGTTCGGCCATTCAGGCCTTCGGCGATGACCTCGACGCCGCTGCCCAATGCCGCCTGCAGCACGCTCGGCCAGCGATCTTCCAGCGGATGCCGGCCGAGGTTTGCCGCGTCATAGCCCCAGGTAAGCGAATCGCCGTAGCAGAGGACCGTCTTCATGTGCCTGCCCCGCCGAAACCTGGTTGCGAGCGCGCCAATCGCCAGCGCACGAAAAGCCACTGGACCAGCACCGTAGCGATGCCTGGCAGGACGAGACCGGCGACGATAGGAAGATCGCCCGACCACTCGCGCTTGCCCGGCGGCTGGGAGAAAGTCCAGCCGATCAGGGAAACTCCAACGAGCACAAAAGATGCTACCCCTATGGTCGCGGTCAGTTTTGTTGCCCGTCGTGGGTCCGACATGAATTGTGCGATGAAGAATGCGAGCGTCGCGAAGATGGTGACGAGAGCCGAGATCATGAATACAAGGATGTACTCCACGTCGGCCTTGGTGGCGACGGCGAGCCACTGCACCACCAATCCGCCGGCCAAACCGGAAAGAAAGAAGGCAAAAAGGCTGGTGAAGAATTTCCGCACCGCCCTGTTTCCCTTCTCTTAAACCAGCATGCCCATTGGATTTTCGATCATACGCTTGAAGGCGACGAGCAGCTCGGCGCCGAGCGCACCGTCGACGGCGCGGTGATCGGTCGACAGCGTCACCGACATGATTGTGGCGATCTTGATCTCGCCGTTCTTGACCACTGCGCGTTGCTCGCCGGCGCCGACCGCAAGGATCGTCGCATGCGGCGGGTTGATGACGGCAGAAAAATCCTTGATGCCGAACATGCCGAGATTGGACACCGCCGTGGTGCCGCCCTGATATTCTTCCGGCTTCAGCTTGCGGCTGCGGGCGCGGCCGGCAAGATCCTTCATCTCGTTGGAGATGACGGACATCGTCTTTTCGTCAGCACGCCGGATGATCGGGGTGATCAGGCCGCCGGGGATCGATACGGCAACGCCGACATCGGCGTGCTTGTGTTTGATCATGGCGTTTTCTGTCCACGACGCATTGGCATCCGGAACCGCCATCAGCGCCATGGCAAGAGCCTTGATGACCATGTCGTTGACCGACAGCTTGTAGGCCGGCGTTTCGCCCTTCTCGGTCTTCTTCACCGGCGCGGCCGCATTGATCTGCGTGCGCAGGGCCAGAAGTGCGTCGAGCTCGCAGTCGAGCGTCAGATAGAAATGCGGGATGGTGGTCTTGGCTTCGACCAGCCGCCTCGCAATGGTCTTGCGCATATTGTCGTGCGGGATCAGCTCGTAGGAGCCTTCGGCAAACAGTTTGAGCACCTGCTCGTCCGACATCGCCTTGGGTGCTGCGGCCGCAGGTGCCGGAGCGCCGGCGGGCGCCGCTTTTGCTGCTGGTGCCGCCTTGGCGCCGCCACTGGAAATTGCGGCATCGACATCGGCCTTTACTACGCGGCCGCGGGGGCCGGAGCCTGTCAGCGCCGCGACATCGACGCCGGCTTCCCTGGCAATGCGCCGGGCCAGCGGCGAGGCGAAGATGCGCTCACCGCTTGCGTGGCCGTTGGCGACCGGCACCGCTTCCGCCTTAGGCGCAGGTGCGGCAGGCTCCTGCTTCGACGCTTCGGGCTTTGATGTTTCAGCTTTGGGGGCTTCCGCTTTCGGAGCCTCAGCCTTGGCCGGCGCAGCGCCATCACCGCTTTTGGCGGCAGAAGCAGCATCCTCGCCCTCGGCAGCCAGCACCGCGATCAGCGCATTGACCTTGACGCCTTCTGTGCCGGCCGGAACCACCAGCTTGGCGACCGTGCCCTCGTCGACGGCTTCGACTTCCATCGTCGCCTTGTCGGTCTCGATCTCGGCAATCACGTCGCCGGGCGAAACTTTATCGCCTTCCTTGACCAGCCACTTGGAAAGATTGCCCTCTTCCATTGTGGGCGACAGCGCCGGCATGGTGATGTTGATCGGCATTTTGTCCTCCCGCCCTGCTCAGCGATACGTGACGGCTTTGACCGCCTCGACGACCTCGCCGACATTGGGCAGCGCCAGCTTTTCGAGGTTCGCCGCATAGGGCATCGGCACGTCCTTGCCGGCAATTGTAATGACCGGTGCATCGAGGAAATCGAAGGCGCGCTGCGAGACCTGATTGGCGATATGGTCGCCGACCGAGTTCTGCGGAAAGCCTTCCTCGACCACCACGAGGCGATTGGTCTTTTTGACCGAGGCGACGATGGTGTCGAAGTCGAGCGGGCGGATGGTGCGCAAGTCGATGATCTCGGCATCGATGCCCATGCCGCGCAACTCCGCCTCCGCCTTGAGCGCGTAGGTCATGCCGATGCCGAACGAGACGATGGTCACGTCCTTGCCGGATTTGTGAATGCGCGCCTTGCCGATCGGCAGCACGAAATCGTCCATCTTCGGCACGTCGAAGGAGTGGCCGTAGAGGATTTCGTTCTCGAGGAAGATGACCGGGTTCGGGTCGCGGATCGCCGCCTTGAGCAGACCCTTGGCGTCGGCGGCGGTATAAGGCATCACCACCTTCAATCCAGGAATATGGCTGTACCAGGCGGCATAGCACTGCGAATGCTGCGCGGCGACGCGGGCAGCAGCGCCGTTCGGGCCGCGAAAGACGATCGGGGCGCCCATCTGGCCGCCGGACATGTAGAGCGTCTTGGCGGCTGAATTGATGATCTGGTCGATCGCCTGCATGGCGAAGTTGAAGGTCATGAATTCGACGATCGGCTTCAGGCCGGCCATCGCCGCGCCAACACCAACGCCGGCAAAGCCGTGCTCGGTGATCGGCGTGTCGACCACGCGTCTCGGACCGAATTCCTGCAACAGGCCCTGTGTGATCTTGTAGGCGCCCTGGTACTCGGCGACTTCCTCGCCCATGACGAAGACGTCGCCGTCGCGGCGCATTTCCTCCGCCATTGCGTCGCGCAAGGCTTCACGCACTGTGGTCGAGACCATTTCGGTGCCGGCCGGGATGTCCGGATCGGCGGCAATTTCCAACCTGGGCGCAGCGGCAACAGGTGCTGCCGCTTCGCTCTTGGCCGCAGCAGCCGCGGGGGCCGGAGCGGCAGCGGGCGCTGCTGCTTGCGCCTCAACAGCCTCCTCGCCGATACCTTCGCCTGCCTCGTCGATGTCTTCGCCATCGACGGCCAGCACAGCGATCAGCGTGTTGACCTTGACACCTTCGGTGCCGGCAGGAACCACGATCTTGGCAAGCGTGCCGTCGTCCACGGCTTCGACTTCCATCGTTGCCTTGTCGGTCTCAATCTCGGCAATGGCGTCACCCGCCGCGACCTTGTCGCCCTCTTTCTTCAACCACTTGGAAACATTACCCTCTTCCATGGTCGGCGAGAGGGCGGGCATGAGAATTTCGATCGGCATGTCCTTGCCCTCTCGTTAAAGTACGATGTCGGTCCAGAGCTCGGACGGATCCGGCTCCGCGTCGTTCTGGGCAAATTCTGCGGCGTCGGCGACAACGTCGCGGACTTCCTTGTCGATGGCCTTGAGCTCGTCCTCGCTTGCCCATTTCTTGTCGAGCAGCCGCGCTTTGACCTGCTCGATCGGGTCACGTTCGGAGCGCATTTTCTGCACTTCTTCCTTGGAGCGGTATTTTGCCGGATCCGACATCGAATGGCCGCGGTAACGATAGGTCTGCATTTCGAGAATGAGCGGCCCGTTGCCGGCGCGGCACCATTCGGCGGCGAGGTCGCCGGCTGCCTTTACAGCGCGCACATCCATGCCGTCGACCTGGATGCCTGGAATCTTGAAGGACGCGCCGCGGTGCGAGAAATCCGTCTCGGCCGACGAGCGCGAGACCGAGGTGCCCATGGCGTAGCGGTTGTTCTCGATGATGTAGATCACCGGAAGCTTCCACAGCGAGGCCATGTTGAAGCTTTCGTAGACCTGGCCCTGGTTCGCCGCGCCATCGCCGAAATAGGTCAGCGTCACATTGTTGTTGCCGCGATAGCGGTTGGCGAAGGCAATGCCGGTGCCGAGCGACACTTGCGCGCCGACGATGCCGTGGCCGCCGTAAAAATGCTTCTCCTTGGAGAACATGTGCATGGAGCCGCCCTTGCCTCTCGACAGGCCGCTACGGCGCCCGGTCAGTTCGGCCATGACGCCGCGCGGTGACAACTCCATGGCCAGCATATGACCATGGTCGCGATAGGCGGTGATCATCTGGTCGCCGTCGATCAGCGCCATCTTCATGCCGGTAACGACCGCTTCCTGGCCGATGTAGAGGTGGCAGAAACCGCCGATGAAGCCCATTCCGTAAAGCTGGCCGGCCTTTTCCTCGAAGCGGCGGATGAGCAGCATGTGCCGGTAGGCGGCAAGCTCCTGGTCTTTGGTGAATTCAACAGGCTTCGGGGTGGAAAGGCCCGGCATCTTGCCGTCTGATTTGGATTTGGCAGGCGCTTTTCTGGTGGCGGTGGCCATGCATCACTCCCTGTTGGCGTCTCTTGGCGGACAGCGAGGGAGATCAGTTCTCCCACCGATTTGAGGCAGGCTAACATGCAGGGAAGGCTTTCGCCATGCCGAAAACGCATGGCTGTCATGCATCTAAGCAATTAAAATCATTGCAAATATCGCTGATTAACTGAGATCAGGTTATCTTGCGACCGGCAGCATGATGGTGATCTCGTCGGCGTGGGACAGATTAAGCGCCTTGCGCGCCTGCTCGTCCAGCATGTCCTTCTCCAGCGTGCCCTCATGCATCAGCTGAACGCGGCGCTCGAGATCGATCCGGCGCGCCCTGACGGCATCGAGCCTGCCCTGCAATTCGGCAGTCTCAGCTTCGAGCTGATACTTGGAATAGATGCCGAACTCGCCATGATAGGCATGGAAACCGAAATAAGTCAGGAACACCACGCAGAGCGAGGGGATGATCAGCCGGCCGGTGTTTCTTTGCTTGTGCTGGCGTGTCCACATGGTCCGAATCCTCTACGCCGCCTTTGTCGCCCGATTGTGCTTAATGGACGGTTACAGCCTGTTGGATTCAGAGCCTGGAAGCAAAAAAGGGCGGGAATGTCCCCGCCCTCGTCGCCACGGATTTTCTCTCGAAATCAGCTTTTCACGATCGACTTGCCGGCATATCGCGCCTGCTTGCCGAGCTCCTCCTCAATGCGGATAAGCTGGTTGTACTTGGCCATGCGATCCGAGCGCGACAGCGAGCCCGTCTTGATCTGCCCGCAATTGGTGGCAACGGCGAGGTCGGCGATGGTCGAATCCTCGGTCTCGCCCGAGCGGTGCGACATCACCGCGGTATAGCCGGCCTTGTGCGCGGTCTCGACGGCGTCGAGCGTTTCGGTAAGCGAGCCGATCTGGTTGACCTTGACCAGGATCGAATTGGCGACACCCATGCGGATGCCGTCGCGCAGCCGCGCCGTGTTGGTGACGAACAGATCGTCGCCAACCAGCTGCGTTTGCTTGCCGATGAGATCAGTCAGTATTTTCCAACCGTCCCAGTCATCCTCGGCCAGGCCGTCCTCAATGGTGATGATCGGGTAGTCGGCAGCGAGTTTGGCTAGATATTTGGCCTGCGCCTTCGGGTCGCGGGTTTTCCTCTCGCCTTCATAGACGTAGTTGCCATCCTTGAAGAATTCGGTCGCCGCGCAGTCGAGGCCTAGCGCAACCTCCTCGCCGGCCTTGAAGCCAGCCTGCTCGATCGATTCCATGATGAAGTCGAGCGCGGCCGGCGCGCTCTTCAGGTTGGGGGCAAAGCCGCCCTCGTCGCCGACATTGGTGTTATGGCCGGCGTCCTTCAGCTTCTTTCGCAGCGTATGAAAGATCTCCGAGCCCCAGCGCACGCCGTCGCGCAGCGTCGGCGCGCCGATCGGCAGGATCATGAATTCCTGGAAATCGATCGGGTTGTCGGCATGCGCGCCGCCATTGATGATGTTCATCATAGGCACCGGCAGCACATGGGCCTTGGTGCCGCCGACATAACGATAGAGCGGCAGGTCGGCCGCTTCGGCCGCGGCCTTGGCCACAGCCAGCGACACGCCGAGGATGGCATTGGCGCCGAGCCGGCTCTTGTTGGGCGTACCATCGAGCTCGATCATGGTCTGGTCGATATGGATCTGATTCTCTGCCTCCATGCCGCCGATCGCCTCGAACAGCTCGCCGTTCACCGCCTCGACCGCCGTGAGCACGCCCTTGCCGAGATAGCGGGGGCCGCCATCGCGCAGTTCGACCGCCTCATGCGCGCCGGTCGAGGCGCCGGACGGCACCGCGGCGCGACCCATCGAGCCGTCTTCGAGCACGACGTCGACCTCGACGGTCGGATTTCCGCGGCTGTCCAGGATTTCACGCCCGACAATGTCGATGATGGCCGTCATTGCGATGTCCCCGATTGATCGATTGAAGCGTCGCGCACCTCTTAGCCAAAGCGCCGCAAAACGCAATCGGGGCACTTGCAAATATTGCCCGTGCGCTACGGGATTCACGAAGCACGAAGCGCTGTCATCATTTGTCATACGCGGCATGCCGGTTTCTGGTTTATGGCTGTTGTCGCGCGGGGCGAAACAGGAGGAGTTTCGCCATGTCCCAGTTGAGCGGTATTGTGAGTTTGTTCCTGATCGCGGCTGCGTTCCTGACGTCGTGCGACAATCAGCAACCCCCGCAGGGATCGTCGCCTTTGCCGGCCCTGCAGATTGCGCAGTAGCATCCCGCCACATCGAAGGCCCCCGATTTCCCGGGGGCCTTTTTGATTCCAGGAGACTTAGTCAGTGCCAGTAAGGTCAGTGCCAGTAAGGCTCGACCTTGTAGTAGTTGTATGAGGCGTCACGCGCGGCCTCGCCGTCGGCGCCGGTCAGCTCGTTGATCGAATAGGAAGGAGCGGCCATCAGCTGGTCTTTGGTGAACGGCACGACATAGCCGCCCTTGTTCTCATCATAGTCAAGGCTCGCCCACGGAATGGCGTGGTATTTCTCGCCGATGCCGAGAAATCCGCCAAAACCGATCACGGCAAACATGATTCCGTTCGACAGTTTGTCGAGCATGACATCCTCGATGTCGCCGATATGAGTGCCTTCCGTATTGTAGACCGATGTGCCGATAACCCGCGAAGCGGCGATGGCTTCGGTGTGTCCCGTCTGGGTCGTCATGGTGTGCTCCTCGTCGTCGTTGACATTAGATTTTGACAATGAGGGCCGCGGGCTAAGGTTCCAGGCGGGTTCGAAATTCTTCAAAGTTTTCTTGGCGACGCTGGTGTGGCGCAACTGCTGGTTCAACCCACGCTTTTGGCAATGCGATCGAACGCCATCAGCCGTTCAAGCAATGCGGGAAGATCCTTTAGCGGCACCATGTTGGGACCGTCGGAAGGCGCGTTGTCGGGGTCCTGGTGCGTCTCGATGAAGACGCCGGCGACGCCAACCGCGACGGCCGCGCGCGCCAGCGTCTCGACAAAGCGCCGGTCGCCTCCGGACGAACCGCCCTGCCCACCCGGCTGCTGCACGGAATGGGTGGCATCGAAAATCACCGGCGCGCCGATCTCGGCCATGATCGGCAGCGCCCGCATGTCGGACACCAGGGTGTTGTAACCAAAGGATGCGCCGCGCTCGGTGACCAAGACATTGGCGTTGCCGGAGCCGATGATTTTGGCGACGACGTTCTTCATGTCCCACGGCGCGAGGAATTGCCCCTTCTTCACATTCACCACCTTGCCGGTTCTTGCCGCAGCGATCAGCAAATCGGTCTGGCGGCTGAGGAAGGCAGGAATCTGCAGGATATCGGCATGCGGAGCGACGATCGCGCATTGTTCCTCAGTGTGGACGTCAGTCAGGATCGGCAGCGAAAAATTGTTGCGCAAGTCGTCGAAGATCGGCATTGCCGCTTCAAGTCCCGCACCGCGCGTGCCGCCAAGCGATGTGCGATTGGCCTTGTCGTAGCTGGTCTTGTAGACGAGCCCGATTCCGAGCCGTTCCGTCAATTCCTTCAGTGCACCGGCCATGTCGAACGCGTGCTGCCGCGATTCCAGCTGGCATGGACCGGCGATCAGCGACAGGGGCGCGCTGTTGCCGAAAATGACCTTGCCGATCGCAACGGAAGAATTTGGCATCAGAGGATTGAGATTGTTCATGCGATCTCCCGGAAAATGAAGGCTGCGCCCTGCCCTGGCGCCGGCGGCACGATGATATCACCGCCGCGCATGTGGTGTTCGACGGAATTGGCTGCAAGCAGCTTGGCGACGGTGTCGCCGTGCCTAACCGAAAAGACGATCCCAGCAAAGCGGAGTTCAGATGGCGCGCCGGCAGGAATGCCGAAGCGTGCCGAATAGGCTGCAGGATCCAGAACGGTCACGACGGCATTCGGCAGCTCATAGACAGTGCCGCCGCCCTGCGCCTTGATCCCAGCCGCGATCGAAATCACATTGCGTTGTTCGAAGGGTTCGCCACTGGCTGCCACGATTTCGACAATGCCGGTTGCGCCATTAGCGTGGGCCTGCAACGCAGTGCGGTCGACGTTCGGCGCATTGATCCGCTCGCAGGCGAAGAGAAAAGCGTCCGTTGCCTTGCCTGTAGCCGCGAAGGCCAGTTTGAACGATGCGGTGTCGCTCTTTCCCGTCGCATCGGTGAAGGCGCGCGAAAAGCTTAGCGCGTCTCCCGCCGACAGACCGGCTTCCATGTAGCGCGCGTGGTCCGCGGCGGCGCTTTCGGTGCCCAGCGCCACGGCAGAAAATCCTTCATCGCCGTTTTCTTCGCGATACGTGCGATCACGCACGACAAAGACATTGCGGTTCGCGATCGCCGTTGCCGCGGCCTGCCGGTCAGCGACCGCGAGCGGTTCGAGATAGGTGCCGTCGGTGAGGAAGACACAGCAGTTTTCGGTTCCGAAAGGGTGGATACCTGTCGGCGCAACGGTAAAGCCGAGCAAGGTCAAGCGCGCCCGCGCAACATCGAGGCTCGCGGTCGGCAGCACCAGGTGATCGAGCGGATGAGGGCTTGCGGGGGTGTTCTCTGTCATGTCCCGCGCGATGTGCCTCATTCCTGAAAATGGTTCAAGGGCTTGGCCGACGCCTCAGCGGAAAGACCACATCAGCGCGTAGGGGACGGCGGCTCGTCAACTTGCCACGATATCGGCCGAATAACGCAATTCGCGCAGAGGTTTGACCCGGCTGGTGGTCTCTGCATAGAGCGGATGCGCCTTGTAGGCGGCGAGCGCTGCCTCGTCCTCGAACTCGGCATAGACGACCACATCGATTTCATCCGAGAGCGGGTCGACCTTGGTGTTGAGCATCACCTCGAAATGGCGCGAGTGGGGTATCTTGCCGAGCGCCAGCAGACCCGTACGCACTGCCTCGACGTCCACTTTACGCCGTGCGCTGAAGAAAACGATATGCCGGATCAACCCAGCCTCCTGGACCGTTGGACCGGCGTTCTTTTGTGTCAGCGGGAGCGTGCCGTCAATCGGCAGGATGTCGCGTCGGCGAACCGTGGCGAAAAAGAGAAACTACACCATGCTGGTTACATAGTGCACGACGCGGGTCACCTCCCTGATGGTCCTGTCGAGGTAGCGGCCTTGGTTGTAAATGCCGTCCCAGATCAGGAAAAAGGTGACGGTCGTGATGATGATGACATAACGCATGGCTAAAACTAGCGCATATGGATGCTTGCAACCATAGTGATTCCGGCCCTGCTGGGACCCTCCCCGAATTTTAACGGCCTTTGGTCTGTCCGCTGCGATGCTTGCTGGCCAGAATGGCGCTACCGCTGCAGGGCGCCTTGGAAAGATAACCCCGCTCGGCTTCGACGACCGCTTCCCGCCTCGATCGACCAACTGCCACACGATTATTCCGGTGGGATTTCGACGGACGCGCTGGATCTGGTCATGCCGCCGTCAAGCGGCGTTTCGCACCACCTGCTTGAAGAGGCCCCCTGTCTCAAACGGATTGGCCGTATCGGGACAGTATCTTAACGCTGAGACAGTTTCGAGCCGACGCTCAAATCCTTGCCTCAAAGCGTGATGCGGTACTTGGAAAACCCCGCTTCGCCCTCGCCCGCCGGCTCGATCGTCAGCGACTTCACTTGCGCAATAAACTCTCTCGCCTTGGCGCCGGTCTCGAACACGACGCTGGTTCCCGGTAGTGGCGCAAACGACCAGTTGGCATCCGCCGACAGGTTGATGGTGCCTTCGCTGACGATATAGCGCACGATCACGTCGCGGTTGGTGTCGGGCGCTTCGTAGATGATCTTCGAGGCATTGATCTCCGGGAAATTGCCGCCGCCGCCGGCTCGGTAGTTGTTGGTGGCGACGACGAATTTCCGCTTGGGACCAATTGGTTTGGCGTCGAACATCAAGTCAATGATGCGGGTCGAGCCAGCATTCACCAGCCCGCCCTTCGAATCATATTTCGGTGGCTGCGACAGGTCGATCCGGTAGGTGACGCCGTCGATCACGTCGAAATTATAAGACGGGAAGTCGGTGTTGATGAGCGCCTGGTCGGCTTTGCCCGGTTCGATCCGGTTGAAGATGCCGGCCGACATTTCCAGCCATTCCTTCACCTCTGCCCCGGTGATTTCGACGGCGCGCACCGTGTTTGGATAGAGGTAGAGGTCGGCGACGTTCTTGATGGCGATATCGCCCACCGGTACGTCGGTGTAATAGTCGGCGCCGTTGCGCCCGCCCGCCTTGAACGGTGCCGCCGCCGACAACAGCGGCATATCCTTCCACTCTGTGTTCTTCAGGATGTCCTTCAAGTACCAGGTCTGCGCCTGGCTGACGATCTGCACCGATGGATCGTCGGCGACCAGCGCAAAATAGGAATAGAGCGGCGCCGAGGTTTTGCCGACCGGCCGGCGCACATAGGCAAGCGTCGCCTCGTGGTCCTGTTTGAGCGCGTCGACGATGCGCTGGTCGTCCGCGACGGTCGGCTTGTTCGTCTTGTCGACCCGCTCAAAGATCGGCCTGGCCTCAGAGGTCGTCGAAACGATTTTCCACGTCGATCCGTCGCGCTCCAGCAACAGATCGATCAGCCCCATGTGCGAGCCCCAGAAGCCGGCCATGACGGCGGGCTTGCCTTGCAACGTGCCTTTCGCCGTATCGACGGCGTCCAGCGACTGAAAGTCCTTCTTGCCGGGGAAGACCAGATGCTGGTGGCCGGTGAACACCGCATCGATACCTTCGACACCGGCAACGAAGAAGGAGGCATTCTCCATCATGTCGCTTTGCTTCACATCGATGCCGGAATGGGAGAGCGCAATGACGATGTCGGCGCCTTCTTCCTTCATTTGCGGCACCCACGCCTTGGCCGCCTCGACGATGTCGCGCGTCTTGACGCTGCCCTCGAGATTTTTCAGGTCCCAGACCATGATCTGCGGCGGCACGAAGCCGATGATGCCGATCCTGATCGGTTGCTCGGCGCCCGACCCGTCTTTGATGTTCCTGTCGAGGATGACGTAAGGCTTGAGATAAAGCTTGTCGTCGCGCGGGTTCGCGGCGAGCTCCGTGCCGCGGATCAGGTTCGCGCAGACAAACGGGAAATTGGCACCGGCCAGCACCTTGTCCATGAACGACAGGCCATAGTTGAACTCGTGGTTGCCGAGCGTCGAGCATTCGTAGCCGAGCAGGTTCATGCCCTTCATGACCGGATGCAGATCGCCATCCTTCATCCCCCTCTCGTAGGCGATGTAGTCGCCCATCGGGTTGCCTTGCAGAAGGTCGCCATTATCGATCAGCATCGCGTTGGTTGCTTCCTTGCGCACGGCTTCAATCAACGATGCCGTTCGCGACAGCCCCATCGTGTCGTTAGCTTTGTCGGCGTAGTAGTCGTAAGGCAGCACATTCACGTGGATGTCGGTCGTCTCCATAATCCTCAGATGCGCCTGATTGGCTTGAGCCCGGGCGGAGAACGGGTGCAGCATGATCAGCGCTCCGCTGGCGGCAACGCCGGCGAGGAAATCGCGGCGTGAGACGAGGTGGCGCAATTGGGACATTCGTTTTCTCTTCCTTCCACGACGTGACAAGTCCTGCCCGAAGCAAAGCTTCGCGCCGAAATCCAGCCGAGTCCAGAAGCCGATCCCATCAAGAGGAGGTGACGCGCCGATGAATGTCCGGCAGCGAACAATCAGCCCTTATCGTCGTCGCCCTGGGTGATCAGCCGCGCGCTGCGCTGACCGGTGAAGTAGATCCATAGCCAACTCAGGGAAACCGCAAGCCGGTTACGAAAGCCGATCAGGAAGTAAATATGCGCCAAGCCCCATAGCCACCAGGCAAGCCGGCCGGTAAGCTTGATCCAGCCGAAATCGATGGCCGCCGCGCGCTTGCCTATCGTCGCCAAATCGCCGTCATGCCTGTAGCTGAAAGGACGCGGTGTCGCGTCACCGGCAAGCCTTGCCTTGATCGCCGTGGCGACGTGCCGTCCCTGCTGCTTGGCGGCGGGCGCGACGCCCGGCACCAGCCGGCCATCCGGCCGCAGGACGTGCGCTGCGTCACCGATGACGAAAATCTCCGGGTTTCCCGGCGCACTCAGGTCGGGCTCGACAAGCACTCTGCCCGCGCGGTCCGCTGCCGCGCCGAGCCATTCGGCGGCCGGCGAAGCGGCGACGCCCGCCGCCCACAGGATTGTCCTGGCCGGCAAATGTGTGTCGCCGAAGACGACACCCTCGGCATCGCAGCGCGTAACCGCGCGGCCGAGTTCGACGGTCACGCCGAGCCGTTCGAGCGCCTTCATTGCATAATCAGAGAGTTCCGGCGCGAAATTGGCAAGAACGCGGTCGCCGGCCTCAATCAGCACCACACGCGTCTGCCGCGTGTCGATGTTGCGGAACTCGCCGCGCAGCGTGTCGTGCGCCAGTTCGGCAATGGTGCCGGCCAATTCCACGCCGGTCGGCCCGCCGCCGACGATCGCCAGCGTCAGCAATGCCTGGCGCTGGGCGGGATCGGTTTCCCGCTCGGCCTGCTCGAAAGCCAAAAGAATACGCCGTCGAATGGTCGTGGCGTCCTCCAGCGTCTTCAGGCCCGGGGCGAATGGCTCCCATTCGTCATGGCCGAAATAGGCGTGCCGCGCGCCGGTGGCCAGCACCAGCGTGTCGTAAGCGACCGTGCCGCCGTCCTGCAGCAGCACCCGCTTGCCGGTGCGGTCGATGCCAGTCACAGCGGCAAGCAGCGTCGTCACGTCCTTGCGCCTGCGCAGGAGATGGCGGATCGGCCAAGCCACTTCGGAGGTGGCCAGGGCCGTCGTCGCCACCTGGTAGAGCAGCGGCTGAAAGAGGTGATGATTGCGCCTATCGATCATGGTGATGCGCACCGGCGCGCCGGCAAGTGCGCGGGTCAATTCGAGGCCGCCGAAACCGGCGCCTACGACGACGACGTGATGGTTGGCTATGTTCATCTCACTCATCCCTCTCGCCAAGGCTGATGTAAGTATCCTTGTGCAGTGCAGCAATGCCTGCGCTGCAACTGCCTGGGACTCGTCTCTTGATGTCGTGAATACGCATGCTGCAGACTCATTCCCGGATATAGCTTACGTCCCGGATACGACTTGGTCGGAACAGTATATTGCAGGTGAAGCATGGCTAGGAATGAAGATGAAGACCCAGCGCAGTACGCCTCGCCGCCTTGTTTTATGCACGAGCTTGATCCGGAGTTCCAAGCGCCGCTATCCGACTGGACCGACGTAAGGCGCTGGCGCAAGGCCGAGCGCGAGCGGTTGATCGTATCCCGCCTTGCCGTTTCGGCCGACACGCGCGCAGCTATGTCGCAGCGCATTGCCGAAGGGCTCGACGCGGTGATCGGCGACATCGCCGGCCGCATGGTCAGCCTCTACTGGCCGTTTCGCGGCGAGCCGGACCTGCGCCCGTGGATGGAAACCGTTAACGCGCGGGGCGGGCGCACGGCGTTGCCCGTCGTCGTCGAGAAAGACCGGCCGCTTGTCTTTCGCGCCTATACCCACGGAGACCGGCTGGAGAAGGGCGTCTGGAATATCCCGATACCGGCCGAGGGTGATCCGGTGTTGCCCGACATCGTCATTTCGCCGATCGTCGGCATCGATCCCGGGCAGTTTCGCCTGGGTTATGGCGGCGGCTTCTTCGATCGCACGCTTGCCGCGATGCCCTTCAAACCGCTGGTCATCGGCGTCGGCTACGAACTGCAGCGCATCGTCACCATCTACCCGCAGCCGCACGACATTCGGATGGACCGTGTGGTGACCGAGGCAGTCAACACCTAGGCGAGTTCGGGGCCTAGGCGAGTTCAGGCTTCATTCCCACGGCCGTGCGATCGACGATTTCGCGCAAGGCAAAAGACGAATTGATCTTCGTCACATGCGGCATTGCCGACAGCCACTCCTTGTGGATGCGTTCGTAGTCGACGAGATCCTTTGCCGCGATGCGCAGGATGTAGTCATATTCGCCCGACATCAAATGGCAGGACAGGACGTTCGGGCAGCGCTTTATCGCTGCCTCGAAATCCGACAACGTCTTCTCGAATTGCCCGGACAGCGATATATGCACGATCGCCGTCATCTGGTGCCCAAGTGCAGCGTTGGACAGCCGTGCGTGATAGCCGCGGATGGTTCCGGATTTCTCCAGATTGTCCAGCCGCCGCGAACAGGCCGACTGCGACAGGCCAACCTTCTCGGCGAGCGCTGCGTTGGGTATCCGCCCGTCTTTCTGCAGCGTCTCGAGAATGGCGATATCAATCCTGTCGAGCGGCATTTTTGCGGGTTCCTGCGATAATTCTAATGTTTTGCGCAACGATTATCGAACAGTGGCCTCTCTGGCAAGCGCATTCGCAAACACTTACCGAACGATTCGTGGTTCACTATCTCTAGACAGGGAACGAGCCCCAAAGGGCCGGATCAGGAGAAAAAGATGCGCGTCGGTTGCCCCCGGGAAATCAAGAACCATGAATACCGCGTCGGCCTGACACCGGGTTCGGTCCGTGAATATGTCGCGCATGGCCATGAAGTGCTGATCGAGACCGGCGCCGGCGCCGGCATCGGCGCCGATGACAACGCGTATCGCGCCGCCGGCGCCACGATTGCCAAAACGGCCGCCGACGTTTTTGCCAAGTCTGACATGATCGTGAAGGTCAAGGAGCCGCAGCCCAACGAATGGGTTCAGCTCCGCGACGGCCAGATCCTCTATACCTATCTGCATCTTGCCCCGGATCCGGAGCAGACCAAGGGCCTGCTGGCCTCCGGCGTGACCGCGATAGCCTACGAGACGGTCACCGACGAGCGCGGCGGTCTGCCGCTGCTAGCACCGATGTCGGAAGTCGCCGGCCGCCTGTCGATCCAGGCGGGCGCAACGGCGCTGCAAAAGGCCAATGGTGGCCGCGGCGTGCTACTTGGCGGCGTGCCCGGCGTGCTCCCCGGCAAGGTCACTGTGCTCGGCGGCGGCGTCGTCGGCCTGCATGCTGCACGGATGGCCGCCGGCCTTGGCGCCGACGTCACCATCATTGACCGCTCGATCCCGCGCCTGCGTCAGCTCGACGACATCTTTGGCGGCCGCGTCCACACCCGCTACTCGACCGTCGAGGCGCTGGAGGAAGAATGTTTTTCGGCTGACATCGTCGTCGGCGCCGTGCTGATCCCGGGGGCAGCAGCGCCCAAGCTGGTGACGCGCGAAATGCTGTCGGGCATGAAGAAAGGCGCCGTGCTGGTCGACGTCGCCATCGACCAGGGCGGCTGCTTCGAGACCTCGCACGCCACCACCCATGCCGAGCCGACCTATGAGGTCGATGGCGTCATCCACTATTGCGTCGCCAACATGCCGGGTGCGGTGCCGGTCACCTCGGCCCACGCGCTCAATAATGCGACGCTGCATTATGGCCTGCAGCTCGCCGACAAGGGCCTCAAGGCGCTGGTAGACGACCACCATCTGCGCAACGGGCTGAACGTCCACAAGGGCAAGATCACGAATCGCGCAGTGGCCGAAGCGCTCGGTTACGACCTGGTCGAGCCGAAGGCCGTTCTCGCCGCCTGAGCTGTCCGAATCTGCCTCTCCAGTGCCCGTCGGATTCGTCCGACGGGTTTTTTCTTATGTCGAAAAACTGAAAAGTGTCGGGCGCGCGGAATAACCGGACAACAAAAAAGCGGAGCCAAAGCCCCGCTTCCTCGGTTGTCGAAAATTCCCGCCGGTTCATCCGCGGTCGGCAAATCGATCGACAGTGTGTTTCTACCGCTTGTATGCGACGGGAGTACGACAGCCCCAAGCCGGTGCAGCCTGTCCGGTTACGCGCGGTCGATCCGGCACTGATAGCAATTGTTGCGCGCCGAGCGGATGTGGACGTAAGCGATGTCGTCGCGTTCGAACAACGTCTCTGCCCGTGCGGCAATTGCGTCGGTCGGAATGACGCCGCCGCTGCCGTAAACGATGCGGTCGTCCTTGCCATAACCACGCACAATGTAATCGCTGCTTTCGAGCATTTCGGGAAGCATTTTCCCCTCGGCGGCGCGTTCGCATTCTTTCGCATGCAGAAAGATCGGCCCCGTTTCGGCATAAGGCTGCAGCTCCGGAAAAGGCCGATAGGCCAAAACAAGATAGGCTTCTCCCACAGCAATATTTTTCAAGCAATGACGGCAAGGCACGCCGTCGCCATCCGAAATTTGCCGCTCTGGCTTCAAGCCATAAGCATCCGGCCCGCCGCGCTGAAGTGCCCGGACAGCATTGGTTGGCAAGGCTTTGAATTTTAGCGTCATGGCAAAATCTCCGGTGTCGTCGACCGGAAATTATGCTCGCAAGACAGAGCTTCCCACCCGATTCCTGCCGAAATGGATCAATCCATCAGCGCGTCGAGACCACGAACCAGACCTTTGATCTGCTGTACCCGTCTGATGGCGAGCAGCGTGCCCGCCACGTAAGGCGCCGCGGACGAGCCGGCGTCGTGGCGTATGGTCAGCCGCTCGTCTGGCAGACCGAACAGCGCCTCGCAGGACAGGATGTAGGACGGCAGGCGAAGCGCGTGCACTTGCACCCCCTCGCCTGCGCCGACCGCACCACCGCGTGTGGCCGGCACGCCGGAGACCTCGGAGACCGGCTTTGCCGTTGAGGCCTTGCGGATGTCGGCCAGCGCTTCAGCAAGCTCTCGTGCGGTTCCGGAGGGCGCGTCGGGCTTCTTTGCACTAGCATAATCGATGACCTCGACATCCGGCACGTATTTTGCCGCCATAAGTGCAAACCGCTTCATCAGCGTGGCGGTGATGGAAAAGTTGCCAGCGGCAACAACGCCGACGCCATTGGCCCGCGCCGCGGCGTCGATCTCGGCATAGTCGGCAGCTCCCAGTCCCGACGTGCCGATCACCGTGTGCCGTCCGTTGTCGATGGCGAGCAGCACATGGTCTTTCACGACATGCGGCTTGGTGAAGTCGACCAGCACGTCCGACGGCGCCTCCAGCGCCTCGGCCAGCGAGGCCGAAACGGCAATACCATTAGCCGGCATACCAACCAGCAGACCGGAATCCTGCCCCGCGCCGCTGCGTGATACAGCCCCGGCCAGCGCCATGTCGCCTTGCGCCCCGATCGCCGGAACCAGCGCTTTGCCGACCCAGCCGGTCGCGCCGGCCATTACCACGCGTATTGCCATCGTGCGATCCTCCATCACCCATCGATTTTTAGACGATAGCGATATGGAAAGAGCCAAGCTCATTCAAGTCGGGCTCGCCTTTGAGTGTTGATCCAGAGACTCTGGGACATTGCAAAGACAAGCTGAAGCTCGGATGAACGGGCCTGAAAATCAGGGCCGCATGACGCTGGCCGCGCGCTCGGCAAAAGACATCGGATGTACGACCTCCTTTTTTTGCGCCACTGGCGTAAAGCCGAGTTTTTGATACAGCGGCAGTGCTGCTGGGTGATCGAGGGTGCAGGTCTGCACCGTCACCCGCTTTGGCCCGTGCGACCAGGCTGCGGCGATTGCCGCACCGAGGAACCAGCGGCCGATGCCTTGCCCGGTCGCGTGCTCCATCATTCCGAAATAAGCGAGTTCCACTTCCTCCGGCAAATGCGGCTTGAGGTCGAAGAAGCCGGCCGGCGCACCATCCAGATAAAGCACCCTGATGTCGCGGTCCTCGCGGTGGATGCCCGCCGCAAGCTCCTCGTCGCTCAGCCTCAAAACATTGACCCAGTGCCATTTGCGGCCGACCCGATCCATCAAATAGCGGTAGAAATGCAGGGGAATGTCTTTGGTCTTGAGCAGCGCGATCTGGCGGTTGTACGGCAGCGGCGGCGAATAGGCAGGCGGCACATGCATTTCGAGAAACGTCACGGTGACATCGATGTCTTCCAGCGATCCGTCTTCCATCACCGTCAGTCCTTGCCCGTCACGACAGGCGTGTCGGAAAGCCCGCCCCATTCGGTCCATGAACCGTCATAAAGTCTGTTGTCGGCATGGCCAAGCGTCTCCAAAGCTAGCGTGACGGCTGCCGCGGTGACGCCCGACCCGCAGGAGGTGACGACCGGCTTCGACAGGTCGATGCCGGCTCCTTCGATCACTTTGCGCAGCCTGTCCTTCGGCAACAATTCGCCGTTTTCCGAAAGCGCCGAAAACGGCACGTTGTGCGCGCCCGGCATATGGCCGGAGCGGATGCCGGGGCGCGGCTCCGGCTCGGTGCCGGCAAAACGGCCAGGCGAGCGCGCGTCGGCGATCTGGCTCTCCCCCGTCTCGACGATCCGGCGCATGTCGGCAAGGCTGGCGACGCGGGCGGCATCGAAGTTGGCATAAAACACGCAAGGCGCGATCTTCGTCGGCTCCGCAGTCACCGGCCGTCCGGCGGCTTTCCAACGATCGAAGCCGCCGTCGAGTATATAGACCTGGAACACGCCCATGACGCGAAACAACCACCAGGCGCGCGGTGCAGAAAAGAACCCTGGCCCGTCATAGACAACAATCGTGTCATCGGCCGAAATACCCATCGCGCCGACATATTGCGCGAAATGCTGCGGCGACGGCAGCGTGTGCGGCAGAGCCGCGTCGGGGTCCGAAACCGCATCCTGGTCGAGGAAGCGGGCGCCTGGAATATGCGCTACGTCGTACTCGGCGCGCGCGTCACGCTTTTGCGCCGGCAGATACCAGGACGCGTCGACAATCGTCAGGCCGGGTTCGCCGAGCCGCTTCTGTAACCAATCGGCATCGATGGTGAAAGGACTGTCGTCGGCCATCTTTTCTCTCCTGTCCCGTCCGTCGCAGTCCTATATCAGGCTGGCGGCATAGGACCAAAGCGAATGCGGAAGCGCCGGTTCTCGCGGCCCTTCTTCTCGATCTTGCCGATATGGATCTCGCCGATTTCGCTGGTGCTCTTTACATGGGTGCCGCCGCAAGGCTGGCTGTCGATCGAAGCGTTCTCGCCGATGCAGACCAATCGGATCCTTCCCGTGCCGGCCGGGGGCCGCACATTCTTGGATTTCACCAAGCCCGGATTGGATGCCAGTTCCTCGTCGGAAATGAGCCGGGTGAAGATCGGGTGGTCGGCTCGCACCAGCTCCATCAGTCTGGCCGTCACGTCTTCCTTGGTAAAGCCGGCGTCCGGGATGTCGAAATCGATACGGCTGTCGTCCTCGGAAACCGCGGCGCCGGTGATCGGGAACGGACAGACGACGGTAAGCAGGTGGCAGGCAGAATGCATGCGCATCAGCAACTGCCGCCGCGGCCAGTCGATGGCGAGCCTCATGCGCTCGCCCACCTTTGGAACTGCCTGCTCCGGCGCCGGCACATGGATGATCTCGTCCTTGGTTTCGCCGGTGATCGTAGCGGCAATCGCTATGCCGGTGCCGTCGGCGCGTTCGAGGCTGCCGGTGTCGCCCGGCTGCCCGCCCGATGTGGCGTAAAACACCGTCCGGTCCAGAATGATGCCGCCGCGATTATTGACTGCGACGACGGTGGCGTCGGCCGTCCCCAGATAGGCGTCGTCACGAAACAGCGCTTCGGTCTTGTGCGCCATCACGCAACCCTTTCGAACGGTACCGAAATCGTGCTCTGTTGCTCCATCCACCCCGGCACCGGCAGCTTCTTTTCGCGCAGGAATTCAGGATTGAACAGCTTCGACTGGTAGCGCGTGCCGTAGTCGCAAAGCATGGTCACGATGGTGTGGCCGGGGCCTAGCTCGCGCGCCAGGCGAATGGCGCCGGCAATGTTGATGCCCGTCGAACCGCCAACGCAAAGCCCCTCCTCCTGGATCAGGTCGAATACGATCGGCAGCGCGTCCTCGTCGGGGATCTGGAAGGCAAAATCGGGTGTAAAGCCTTGGAGGTTGGCGGTGATCCGCCCCTGCCCGATGCCTTCGGTGATCGAACTGCCCTCGGATTTCAGCTCGCCGCTGGTGTAGAAGGAATAGAGCGCTGCCCCCAGCGGATCGGCCAGCGCGATCTTGACCTGGTTGTTTTTGGCCTTCAGCCCGAAACCGACGCCTGCCAGAGTGCCGCCGGAACCGACCGCCGACACGAAACCATCCACCTTGCCGTCGGTCTGGTTCCAGATTTCTTCGGCCGTGGTGCGGATATGGCCGTCACGGTTGGCGACATTGTCGAACTGGTTGGCCCAGATCGCGCCGTTCGGCTCGCTCTTCGCCATCTGCTCGGCCAGTCGGCCCGACAGCTTCACGTAATTGTTCGGGTTCTTGTAAGGCACGGCGGGCACTTCGATCAGCTCGGCGCCGAGCAGTTTGATTGTATCCTTCTTCTCCTGGCTCTGGGTGTCGGGAATGACGATCACCGTGCGGTAGCCGAGCGCCTTGGCAACCAGTGTCAATCCGATGCCGGTATTTCCGGCCGTCCCCTCGACGATGACGCCGCCGGGCCGCAGCAGCCTGCGCTGCTCCGCATCGCGGATGATAAACAGGCCGGCGCGGTCCTTTACCGACTGCCCGGGATTCATGAATTCGGCCTTGCCCAGGATCTCGCAGCCGGTTGCTTCCGAGGCCTTGTTGAGGCGGATCAGGGGCGTGTTGCCGATCACGTCGATCACAGAACGGGGCATGGAGATTCCTTTGTGGGTGCGGCGAAACCCTAGAAACCCGAAGCTTCGGTTTCAAGGCAAGAATTTGCCTGGTCCAGTCGCATTTCGCACACTGCAATTCCTACAGCCAGGAGCGCCCGACCGGTATTCATTTCAACCATGTACCGAAAAGCACTCTTTTCATTCGATTTCTTCACCGGTAGAGCACAGGCTAAGAAGAGCCGGCGGGGCGCAACATGACACTCTATCGGGCCAATCCGAAGCATGGCGTCGCCTGGATTACGGGCGGCAGCAGCGGTATCGGCCGTTCGCTGGCCAAGGATCTTGCCGCTCGGGGCTATGTCGTCGCGGTGACTGCGCCAGATGACCATCCGATCGATACGCTCATCGTCGAAACGGCGCAGATGGCGGGCCGTGTCGCAGCCTATCCTTGCGACGTGACCGACGAAAAACGCATGGCAAAGACGGTTGCAGCGATCGAGAAAGATCTCGGTCCGATCGTGTTGGCAGTGTTCAACGCTGGAAGCTATATCGCAACGCCGGGCGAGGATCTTGTGGCGCGCAATTTCCGTCGGTCTTTCGAAGTCAATTATTTTGGCATCATCAATGGCCTGCTGCCGGTCATCGAACGCATGCGCGTGCGCTCGCGCGGCCATGTCGTGCTGATCGGTTCGGTTACCGCCTATTTCGGCTGGCCCACCACCGCCGCCTATGGTGGCACCAAGGCGGCAGTCAATATCCTGGCCGAGTCGCTGAAATACGATTTCGACAAGATGAACGTCCGCATCCAGGTGATTAATCCGGGCTTTGTCGACACGCGGCTGACCGAAAAGAACTTCCTGCCGATGCCGGGCTTGATGCCGGTCAATCTGGCCTCGCGCCGCATCGCGCAAGGCATCGAATACGGCGGCTTCGAAGTCACTTTCCCACGCCGCCTGAGTTGGACGCTGAAGTTGCTCAGGATGCTGCCGAGGCCGTTCTGCCGATGGGTGATCAGCACGGTCACCCGCTGGAATGCGCGGCCACTGAATTTCGACCGCAAGCCGCCAGTCGAGTAGGATCGGTGATGGGCGAGCGATCGTGTTTGCGGGTCGCTGGGGCGCCGCACATGAATTGGTGCCGGTCGACGATACCGGCGACCCGGACAACCACGTCATTGCCGGCGACGCGCTGTCGCCATCGACCACGGCTTTCCTCGCGTAGCGGACCGTCGTGTGGATCGAGGCGGTGGTAAGGTGAACCAAAGGTCCCCAAGCAAGAGGGCGACCGAAGCATCGCTCCGGTCGCCCTCTTCAATCGTGTGTGACCAAGCCAGGCTTGGCCGACCGCAACACGGTCAGATTATGCGGCCCGCGCTGTTGGCCGTTTGCCGCCGAAGCGGCGCTTGTTATTGCCCTTGAAGGGCTTGGCGCCTTCCGGCTTGCGCTCGCCCGCAAAGGCCGGCTTGTCGCCGAACCGCTTCTTGCCGAAGCCGTTGTTTGCGCCGCCGGGCCGCCTGCCGTCGCGACGGCCATTGTGGTCGTTGCGATCATTGGCCGGTTCGAAGCTGCGCTCGTTCTTCTCGGCGGGATTGCGCTGCGGATCGGGGCTGCCGAGATGGTCGGCAACGATCGGCAGCTTGGTGCGGATGATGCGCTCGACCTGACGCAGCTTGCTGTTTTCAGACGGGTCGCAGAGTGTGATGGCGATGCCGTCCATGCCGTTGCGGCCGGTGCGGCCGATGCGGTGGACATAGCTCTCCGCCTCGTCCGGCAGGTCGAAATTCACCACATGGCTGATGCCGGGCACGTCGATGCCGCGTGCAGCAATGTCGGTCGCCACGAGAATGCGCACCGAACCCTCACGGAAATCGTTGAGTGCCTTCTGGCGGGCGTTCTGCGACTTGTTGCCGTGGATGACGGCGGCCTTGAAGCCGTCGCGCTCGAGATCCTTGGTCACCCTGTCGGCGCCATGCTTGGTGCGCGAGAAGATGATGACGGACTTCATCGCCTCATCGGCAAGCATGTTGGCCAGCACCTGGCGCTTCTGCTTGGTGCGGGCAAAGACGACACCCTGCACGATCTCGGCTGCCGCGGTGCTGTGAGGAGCGACTTCGACGCGGATCGGGTTCTTCAGCAGGCCTTTCGCCAGTTCGGCGATCTCGGCCGGCATAGTCGCCGAGAACAGCACCGTCTGACGGTCCGGCGCCGTCGCCTTGGCGATTCGCTTCACGTCGTTGATGAAGCCCATGTCGAGCATGCGGTCGCCTTCGTCGAGCACCAGCCATTTGGTGTCGGCAAGCATCAGGTCGCCTTCACGCACAAGGTCGGTCAGCCGACCGGGCGTTGCGATCAGGATGTCGACGCCGGGCGCAACCTTCTTCACCTGGCTGAAGCGCGAGACGCCGCCCAGCACGAGCGCGGTCGATACATGCGCGCCCTTGGCGAGCAGCTTGATCATCTCCTCGATCTGCACCGCGAGTTCACGTGTCGGCGCCAGGATCAGCGCGCGGGCCGACTTCGGCCGGCGCTTGGTGCCAAGTGCGATGATCTTCGACAGGATCGGCAGCGCGAACGCCGCCGTCTTGCCCGAGCCGGTCTGGGCGATGCCGAAAATGTCGCGGCCTTCGAGCTGCGGCGGGATCGCCTGGGCCTGGATCGGCTTCGGATCGGTAAAGCCGGCGGCATTGGTAGCCTTGAGCAGTGCGCCGGTAATTCCAAGTGCGGCGAAACCGTTCAGTTCCCCAGTGTCCTTACCGGTCAAAGTGTTTTCATTAGTCAAAATATTCTTCTTTCATGCGGCTCCTGGCCGCAAATATCAATGGCGGCAGGGCGCAACCTGCCGTCGAAAACTGTCATGAAACGACAAGGCGGGCGGACGTCATCGTCCGCACGGCTGCGCTGTCGTGCCCGCAGGCTTCATGCCACGGGGCTTTTTCGCCACCTTGCCGACCTGTCGGGAAGAGGGAAAACAGACGCAACCAGTCTCATTCGTCGAGAAGGCCGGATTATCCCGGCCCAAGCGCCTATGCCGCCGCATATGGCCCAGTTCGCATCGAAATGCAAGGGGCCCGATGCTGCAGCGCAGCAAAAGCCATGAGGAAGCGGCGCTTGCGCTCTCTCGCGGGCATGATTACCACAATGCAGCTTTCCGTTTCGGGGACCGGTCATGAAGGACGTGCTGAAGGAACTCGAGCGCCGCCGCGAGATCGCCCGCATGGGCGGCGGCCAGGCCCGCATCGACGCCCAGCACAAGAAGGGCAAGCTGACCGCCCGCGAACGCATAGACGTCTTTCTCGACGAGGGCTCGTTCGAGGAGTTCGACATGTATGTCGAGCACCGCTCGACCGATTTCGGCATGGAGAAAACCAAGATCGCCGGCGACGGCGTCGTTACCGGCTGGGGCACCGTCAACGGTCGCCCGGTCTATCTTTTCGCCAAGGATTTCACCGTGTTCGGCGGCTCGCTGTCCGAGGCCCATGCCGAAAAGGTGGTCAAGGTCCAGGAGATGGCGCTGCGCAATCGCGCGCCGATCATCGGCCTTTACGACGCCGGCGGCGCCCGCATCCAGGAAGGCGTGGCGGCGCTCGGCGGCTATGCCGAGATCTTCCAGCGCAATGTACTGGCCTCTGGCGTCATCCCGCAGATTTCACTGATCATGGGCCCCTGCGCCGGCGGCGATGTCTATTCGCCGGCGATGACTGACTTCATCTTCATGGTTCGCGAAACGTCCTACATGTTCGTCACCGGGCCGGATGTGGTGAAGACCGTCACCAACGAGACGGTCACCGCCGAAAGCCTCGGCGGCGCTTCTATCCACACGACGAAGTCCTCGATCGCCGACGGAGCCTACGACAATGACGTCGAGGCGCTGCTGCAGATGCGCCGGCTGGTCGATCTGCTGCCCGCTTCCAACACGGCGGAAATTCCCGAGATCGAATGCTACCAGTCGGTCACCGATCACGATCTGTCGCTCGACAGGCTGATCCCCGACAATGCCAACAAACCCTACGACATCAAAGAGTTGATCCTTAAAGTTGCCGACGAGGGTGACTTCTTCGAGATCCAGCAGAATTTTGCGAAAAACATCGTCACCGGCTTCGGCCGTATCGAGGGCCGCACCGTCGGCTTCGTCGCCAACCAGCCGATGGTGCTGGCCGGCGTGCTCGATTCGGATGCCAGCCGCAAGGCGGCTCGTTTCGTGCGATTCTGCGACTGCTTCTCGATCCCGATCGTCACCTTCGTCGACGTGGCCGGGATAATTACCCGCCCCCCGCAGGAATATTGTGCGTTGTTAAAACACAGCGCCAAGAGTATGTTATACAAATACCCACCCACCGTGGCAAAAATAACCCGCAA